>DDYW01000031.1 GCA_002348185.1 Candidatus Hydrogenedentes bacterium UBA2224
TCAGCCCCGGGTTTCAACCCGGGGATTACCGTCGCGTGCGAATTGAGTCCCGTAGGGACGGAAGAAATTAGTCCCCGCAAAACCCACCGCGTTTGAGATTCATCAGGCAGCACAAAAGGCGAAACCCGTACTTGGATTCCGCCTGTCAATTCCTGTGTGAACGGAGCCGCTACTTCTTCGGAGCCTTTTTCGCCGCAGCAACCTTCTTCCCGGCTGGCGCCTGCGGCATGATTCCGTAAAAGTACTTGCCCGCTTCAAGAATGTTGCCAAGATTCCTCTTGCATTCGTCGTCCATGGGCATGCCCAGGGCCCCGGCCTTTGACAGGAACGCTTCCCAGTCCTCGTGTTCCCAGATCCCCTGCTGTTTTGTAATGAACTGCCCGGCGAGTTCGAGCAGCTTCTCGACGGAACTTTTTGCGGCGGCCATGGCTATCTCCTTCTCACGGACATCGTTAGTGGGTGTTCCCAGCGTTGCAACGCATAGAAGTGTATCACAGAAACAAAGGGTATCGCAGCAAGATTTCCGTGCCCACGTCGCAGCAGCCCCCCCGGTCCATCATGCCGATGCCTGACGGCTCGCTATCGCCTTCGCGATACGTGAACCCCTACGTCGACAATTCAGGCGCGACAGGTTTCGGAAATCTGTTGTAAACAATGGATTTGCAATAGATTGCGACTGCCGGGCGCGCACTGCTGGGAGTCCCCGGCGCCTGTACCCGGCCGCCAAGGGAGCCGTCAGAAACTGAGCTGGGCGTAGGCGTCGAGGGCGACGTCCACCCGGTAAGCAATATCGATGGAGGGCAGACCGTCGAACGCCATCTCAATCCGCAATTTCGGGCATTCGCTGCCGTCATAGGCATCGTTTTCCTGAATGAGCTCCAGGAAATCTACCCGGCCCGAAGGCACCAGGACAATGGTATCCCCGAAGCCGGTGGGCGAGCTTGCCGTTCCCAGCAGAACCTCATCGGCAGGGTCGCCGGCGGGCAGGTAATACACCGACATGTCCGTGACAACATCAAAACTGCCCGACGTCGCCGTGACGACCATCTCCACCAGTTCCAGACGGCTGATGCGAACGAGCCGGGACACATCGAACCCCGAGACTTCCTTCAGGTGGCTCTGGACCTCGTCCTCGGAGGGCATGTCGCAGAAGTCGCGGGTGACCCGGAGATCGAGCGCCTCCTTCGGGAGAAAGAGGTCGCGCAGCAAGGTGCCCGACGTGGCCGTAAACTCATACCGGAACGGTCCGACTTCGGGACCGCCGGAGCCGCAGCCCGGCGTGAAGAATGCCGCACACGCGGCACAAAGAAGCGTCCCCGCGGTTAGAAACGCAGTTTTCGCCATAGTCCGTCGCATCATGGGTTCTCCAATGCGGTGAGCCTGTGTGAGAGAGGTTCCTGGAAGATAACTACAGGGTTCTGCCGCAATCGTTACAGGATGATCCGCATCTCCCGCCGTTGCAGCGGCCGGTTCGCATCAGCTGAACCGAGCCTGAATCACGTCCGCCAGCGTGCTGATCGTGTACGGCTTCTGAACATAGCCGGCGAGGTCCTCCGCTCGGAACCCGGCTCTGGCCCGCTCTTCCGGATAGCCGCTGGAGAGGACCACGGCCACGTCGGGGCGGATTCGCCGCAGCGCATCGAAGGTCTCTTCTCCCCCCATGTGCGGCATGGTGAGATCGAGAAGCACCACCTGGATTTCATCCGCGTTCTCTTTGAACACCTCGAGCGCCTGTTTGCCATTTTCGGCGAGGAGGACCTCGAAGCCCAGATGTTCGAGGATACGTTGAGCGACCACGAGCACCGTGGCCTCGTCATCCACCACGAGGATCTTGCCCGAGCCCCGCCACGTCTGGCGGTGGTCTTCCAGCGGGGCTTTGGGCACGGCGCGGGCGGGCACGTCCAGCGCCGGGAAATACACGCGAACCGTGGTGCCCCGGTCGAGGACGCTCTCGATCGCGATGGCGCTCCGGTGGCCCCGCACGATACCGAGCACCGCCGACAGCCCAAGGCCCCGCCCCGTGAATTTGGTGGTAAAGAAGGGGTCAAAGATGCGTCGCAGCGTGTCCGGGCTCATTCCGCAGCCGGTATCCCTGACTTCGAGACAGACGTAACGCCCCGGGTCGATTTCCTGCTCGAAATGGCTTTCCTGGATTTTGCGCGCGTCGAGGTCTTCCTGCCAGGTGGCTATGGTTACCACGCCGCGCTGGCCCGTGATGGATTCGGCCGCGTTGGTGGCCAGGTTCATAAAGACTTGCCGCAACTGGGTCGCGTCGCCCTCGATGGCGGGCAGGTCGTTGCTCAGTTCGAACGCAAGGTGCACCTTCTTGTCTAGAGAGGCTTCCAGAAGATGAACCATCTCGAGCACGAGGTCGTTGAGGTCTATTTCCTCGATGACGAATTTCCCCTTGCCGGAATAGGCAAGCATCTGGCGCGCAAGGTCCGCGGCCCGTCTTGCCGAGAGGTTGATCTGATGAAGGTAGGCGCGCGACGGCGAACCGGCCGGCAGTTCTTCCAGCGCGAGGTCGGCATTTCCCAGGATCCCCACGAGGATGTTGTTGAAATCGTGAGCGATGCCACCGGCCAGGATGCCCAGGCTTTCCAGTTTCTGGGCCTGTTGCATCCGGGCCTCGAGACGGCGCCTTTCCGCGTCGGCGCGTTTGCGTTCGCGGGCGTCGCGAGTCACGCCGACCACGGCAACGGGAGCGCTCGTTTCATCGAATATCAGCCGGCTGACGACCTCGCAGGGCACAATGGTCCCATCCTTATGCAGATAGTCGTATTCACGGGGCGGATCGTCGGCGGACTCGGGGTGCGTGGCCCGGTCGAGGGTTTCCCGGATAGCGGCCCGGGCGCGCTCGAAGGCCTGCTCGGTGAGGATCTGGCGCATGTCCACCCCCACCAGGTCCTCCGGGGCATAACCCAGGATTCGTTCGGTGGCGCGGTTGCAGTAGATCATGCGCCCTTCCATATCCATCATCCAGACCATGTCGGAGATGCTCTCCGCCATGGTCCGGTATTTTTCCTCGCTGGCCCGCAGACTTTCTTCGATCCGCTTGCGCTCCGTGACGTCGCGCGTGACCCCGATCACGCCGATGACCTTTCCCCGTTCGTCCTGCATCAGCATGCAGGTGATTTCACACGGGACGATGTGGCCTTCCTTGTGGTAGTGGTCGTATTCCTGCGGCGATTGGGTCACCCAGGCGTCCCCTTCCTGGGAAGCGCGTTTGATGGCCGCCTCGATTTGGTTCGCAAGGCGGGCCTGGGACTCGGGCACCAGCACTCTGGATGGTCGTGTGACAAGCGCCTCTTCGACCGTGTAGCCCAGGATGTGTTCGACGGACGGGCTGACGTAGGTGAACCGGTCTTCCATATTCATCGTCCAGACGATGTCGGAGATGCTCTCGGCCATGGTTCGGTACTTCAACTCGCTGGAACGCAGGGCTTCTTCGGCGGCGCGTCGTTCGGTGATGTCAATGGCGGCCTGCTGGATGGCGGGTTTGCCGCCAAACTGGGTGAGTGCCGTGAATACCTCGAGCCACTTTACAGAACCGTCCTTGCAGACCATCCGGAATTCGTAGCGGGCCGGTTCCGCCTGGCCCGCGAGGCGGCGCGCGCCCCGTTCCCAAATCATCTCGCGGTCTTCCGGGAAGATCAGCTCCGGGACCTGCTCGGCAGTCATGGCCAGCAGCTCCTCCGCGCTGTAGCCGCTCATTTGTTCGAAAACCGAATTCACAAACAGAAACCTGCGCTCCCGCCAGATCACCAGGGCCTGCAGCGTGTTCTGAACCAGGCTCCGGTAGGCTTCATCCCGCTGCTGGACCTCGTTCATCTGTTCTTCGATCAGCAGCTTGTCTTTTTCGGCCTCCAGCATGCTCAGGTAGAAGGCCACAAAGAAGACAAGGATGCCCACGGTCAGAGCGATGTTGGCGATATCCTTGCTGTTCTCGAAAAAGACGCGCATCACGGGCAAGGTGTCCAGCGGCGTGAACAGGGCGTCCTGGATCAGGCCAAGCATCGGTGGAAGGACCAGCAGAACCGCTGCAACGACGGCCACAATCGTGATCCGCGGGGACTGGTGCACGCGGCGGAGGGTGTAACAGAGCGGCAAGGCGATGGCGCTCACCGCCACGAAGGCCAGGGCGTCCTCGACGAGCTTGGGCGCCAGGTCGAACGCGCGAACAGAATAATAAACGACGGCCAGGGCGAGCGAGCTCAGAATCGAGATGACGAACACGCTGCCCGTTGCCCGCAGCTTGCTCATTTTCCCCGTGTTCTGAGAACGGTTCACCACCGGCATCCCCCTATTCAGTCCCTCTCGAGCGCATCGTCAGTTCCGAGAGTATACCATGATATTCACGTATTGACACTAGGCTTCTGCGGGAAATTCGGCGTTTTCTCTGGGCGCGTGGCTCTTACGGTACCGGATCGGCAGTCTTGCGCGCGATTCCCTGAAGATGGGGCGCGGAGCGCATTCTCACTCGCTGAGAAAGGTGTTTCTGGCGATGACATACGCCACTAGAAGCGCGGCGAGCATCAGAACGGCCTGCCCCGTGCGTCTGGCCCAGGGAAAGGTGCTGCCGCCGCCGCTCTCCACGTCCGGCGCATCCAGGGGCGGGGGCAGTTCGAGCGCGAGCAGCGCTTCCGCGGGGACATAGTCCGGGTCGGGCGGACGCGCGTCCAGTCCGGCGCGGCGCGCCCGCTCGGCCAGTTCCACTTCGCGGGACACCACAAAGGCCGTCTGTCCGTCCACAGTGGTCACCTTGGTATACCCGCGTTCGGCCCAGCTCTGCTCGATGCGCTGGTCGCGCATGGCGGCCGTCTCGAGGAGGGGGCCCGCCTCGAGCATGGCGTCGCGCAAGGTGACCGTTCGCCGGGTGCTTTCCCAGGGGGCATCAATTTCGACCAGATACCCGTCCTCCCGTTTTTCGACAATCCGGCCGAAGACCGTGCGCTTTTCGACGGGAAGCGAGCCCTTCTCGATAAACTCGTAGGTCTGACGGGGATCGTTTTGCCCGATTTCCTGCGCCGCGGCAATTAGTAGTAAAATGATGGCCATACCCTGGAGTATAAAGCGGCGCGACGCGCTTGACAAGGTGTGCGGGGCTCGTGACCCGAGGCCGGCGTTCCGCTGCCAGGCGGGGACCGACGCCGGTGGGGCGGTTCCCTGAACAAGAAGGGAGAAGTGCGACGTGCCGTTGACCTGGCTGGGACCCTGGATCCTTCCCATCACCGCATTCGTGGCGCTTGCGGGAGCGGGGGTCGTGCTGTGGATGGCCTGGCGCATTCGGGAAGAGACCGACCCGTCGGGAATGCTCCTGCGTGCCGACAACAGTCTGGAGTTCGAATGCAGCGAGTGCCAGAAACCGCTGGTGATTCTCCCGTCTCAACTGAGGCAGTTATCGGGGCCCGAGATGGCGCTGGTGGTCGGCTCCCGCCCGCATCTCGTAGGCCGTACACTCGGAGAATATGTGTGCCCGCATTGTGAAGCGAGCCATTGTTTCGCCGTGGACCGGGTGCCGCCGGTTTGGATAGGGGCGAATTTCTATGCGCCCCAGACGCGCACCACCAACTGTATGGAGTGCCGGAAACGCCTGCGTGTTCCCGCCTGGCCCGCGGATCCGGAGAGTGATAACGTTTTACATGCGAAAGACTTGCGACCGGATTACGGTCTCCTGTGTTCGCGTTGTGGTGCGGTCTGTTGCGTGGCCTGCGTGGCCCAGTATTCCCGCCAGGACGTGCGGACGGAGGGTGCCCGGTGTCCCCGCTGTGGGCGGAGCCCCATCAACACGGTTTTCCGCCCGTGACGGAGCCACTCGACGAGACCGCGGAACTTCCCGGTCCCGCTTGGTATCATTCTAGGATGAAATGCAGGGCAGAATGTGCTTGTTTACGGGTCAACCCTGGATGGTAAAACGATGAATTCAACACGCCGGTGGCAGGGTCAGGTTTTCTTGGTGTGCCTTCTTGCGGGCCTCATGATAGCGGAGGGAGCCAGTGCCGCATCGCGCTATGGAGGGGCCAGCCGCCGTGACCGGCGGCTCAGCGAAGAGCCGGAGACGTCCGGAGGCGGTTCCTCGGAGACAAAAACCGAGGAGACGGTTCGTTTGGGCATGTTCCTGCGCGAACTGGGCGAAGCGGGCGTCGAAGGCCTGGTCCTGATGAATGGGATGGAGGACATCCGGATTGCCGCCCCCTCCGGACGCCGGAACACGGCGGAGAAGATGGCCGGGCGTATCGCCCAGCTCGTCCCGTGTCAGGTGGAGGAGACGGAACATTACTGCTTTCTGTATCCCCAGGGTTTCGAGGCGCTGACCCAGATCCAGTTGGCGTCGCTCGACCCCGCGTACGATGAGGTCACAGCGGAGATCGTCTTTGGCGCGAATCTTCCGCTCTACATGGTGTTGACGTGGATCAGCCAGGCCACGGGCAAGACCATCGTGGCCGATAACCTGGCGGCAGCGGCAGTTACCGGCGAACTCGCGCTGGGCGAGGTACCGTTGCGCACGGGGCTCGAGGCCCTGCTGAAATCGGCCCGCGCGGTGGGCGTGGGGGTGGACAGCACGCCCGAGTTTATCTTTTTCTACCATCCCTCGCGGAATCCCTACATCAACAAGCGGTCGCTGCTGATCAACAGCGAGGGACTGGCCTTGGAACAGCAGGCGTTGCTGGACCGGCGGGTCAGCGTGGTGCTGCCCACCGCGCCGGGGACGCGGGGCCCCGTGCCGTTCCAGGCAGGCGCGCAGCCGTTCTCGAAGGCGGTTCAGTCGCTTTCCCGCCAGTTGGGGGTGCCGGTTGCCATTGACACGGCCCTGGCGGATCTTCCGGTGAATCCGGCGGCGTTTTCGGACGTGCGGCTGGGAACCGTTCTCGATCTCATTATTCGGCAGTGGCTCTACCCCGGTATCGGATATGAGGTGCAGAAGAACCGTATTGTAATTCGCCGTCTGCTTTCCCCGGGCGGTCCGGAAGAGGCCGATGCGGAGATGAAACGGGTCGTAGTCACTGAAGATGCCGGAACGGTGCCCGAGCCCGCTGAGGCCCCCGCGGAATCTGCGGTGCAGGAAAGCCCCGCGCCGCAGACTCCGGCCGTAGATACGCACGCCGCGGAAGCGCAGGCGCTTGCCCAGCAGCTTGCGGCAGAACGCGCCGCAGCCGAAGCCGCCGCCCAGCAAGCCGCTCAAATGAAGGCCGAAGCCGAGGAAGCGCTGAAACGGCTGGCCGAAGAGCGGAAGGCGGCGGAGGAAGCGATTCGAAAGGCACAGGAAATCAGCGCCGCCGAAAAGGCGGCCGCGGATGAGGCCGCGCGTAAGGCGGCGGAAGAAAAAGCTGCCGCGGAGAAGGCTGCCGCCGAAAAGGCGGCTGCGGATGAGGCCGCGCGCAAGGCGGCAGAAGAAAAAGCTGCGGCGGAGAAGGCGGCTGCCGAAAAGGCTGCCGCGGATGAGGCCGCGCGTAAGGCCGCGGAAGAGCAGGCTGCGGCGGAGAAGGCCGCCGCGGAAAAGGCAGCTGCGGATGAGGCCGCGCGCAAGGCGGCAGAAGAAAAAGCTGCGGCGGAGAAGGCTGCCGCCGAAAAGGCGGCTGCGGATGAGGCCGCGCGCAAGGCGGCAGAAGAAAAAGCTGCCGCGGAGAAGGCTGCCGCGGATGAAGCCGCGCGCAAGGCAGCGGAAGAGCTAGCTGCGGCGGAGAAGGCTGCCGCTGAAAAGGCCGCCGCTGAAAAGGCCGCCGCGGATGAGGCTGCGCGCAAGGCCGCGGAGGAAAAGGCTGCCGCGGAGAAGGCTGCCGCCGACAAGGCCGCGGCGGATGAGGCTGCGCGCAAGGCGGCAGAAGAGCAGGCTGCCGCGGAGAAAGCTGCCGCCGAAAAGGCCGCCGCGGATGCGGCCGCGCAAGAGCCCCCCACACTAAAGACGCGGCTTGAACAATTGAAAGCACAGCTTGGGGAGTCCCTGAGCCCCGAGGCGAGCCAGGCCTATCAGCAGGGGATCGACGAGGTCGCCCAGTCCGGCATCGTCGACAAGGCGAAAAAGACCGGAGACCCGGCGCCTTTGTTTGAACTGCCGAACGCCTCGGGCCAGCCGGTCAAGCTGGAGGAGCTGTTGACGCAGGGGCCCGTTGTTCTGGTGTGGTTCCGGGGCAGTTGGTGTCCGTACTGCACCCTTCAGCTCAAGGCAATGCAGGAGACGCTTCCGCGCATTACCGAACAGGGTGCCCGGGTGCTTGCCCTCAGCCCGCAGAAGCCCGAGCATTCAGCCAAGACCGCGCAGGACGCCCAACTGGGTTTTGACGTGCTGGCCGATGCGGGAAACAAGGTCGCCAGGCAGTACGGCATCCTGTACAAACTGCCGGACGTCGCGGCCACGCACGTGAGCTCCCAGGTGGATTTCAATGGATACAACGGCGATACGACCCAGGAACTCCCGCTTTCAGCCGTGTACATCGTGGATGGAAGTGGGGTCATCCGCTACGCCTCTCTGAATGCCGACTACCGGCTGCGGGCCGAGCCTGCGGATATCGTCGCGGCGCTGAAGAAGCTGAAAGAATCGCCACCCGCCGCCCCGGCGCCTGAGCCTGCGCCCGCCCCCGCGCCCGCGCCCGAACCTGCGCCAGCACCTGAACCCGCCCCGGCGCCTGAACCTGCGCCGGCGGTTCCCCCCGCGTGAGGATGCGGCAAGCGCCTGTCGGATATCGGCGCCCCGTTCGGACGAGGAGATCTCCGAGGGAGGTGGTCGGCGGTGGCGTGGCGGACCCTATGGACGTTATGGACCCGATGGACGTGCCGGCCTGAACGATGGTGCAGAGGTTCGAAACCCGGATAACTGCGCGAGAGAAGACGTAGAGGAGAGGACAGAGAACGGGGACATGTTCCAAGCNNGTCCCCGTTCGAACCGGATGGGCCGCCACGGGGGCTGCTCCTACAATACAAAACAAAGGGGATCGAGGCGGCCCCGTCTCTACCGTCCATCCCGTCCATCCCGTCCACCGCGTCCACAAGGTCCACCGCGTCCACCCCTCCGCGTTTGCGTCGTGCAATCCTCGGCAGGCTATGGCCGGGTTCTCGCGCGCAGCCGGACGTAATGCAGTTTTGAGATAAATGCCGTGGCGCGTTCGTGCATCTCGGTGGCCATGTCATCCACGCGGGCGCTGAGCCAACTGTGAAACGCGACGGCGGGGATGGCGACGATCAGTCCCGCCACGGTGGTGATCAGCGCTTTGGAGATGCCTTCGGAGAGCACGCGCGGATGGCCAATGCCTTCCACCGTGATGGCATTGAACACCGTGACCATGCCGAGCACGGTACCCAGCAGACCGAGCAGCGGGCTGACGTTGCCGATGATTTCCAGCATGGTCAGGCCGCGCTCCATGGTGCTGACCTGGGTGCGCCCGGTGGCCTGCAGCGTTTCGACCACCTGGGCATCGGGGAGATGGCGCGCGCCGATGATCTCCTCCACGATGCGGGCAAACGGTCCGCGCGCGTTCCGGCAGATTTCCAGGGCCGTCTCGGGCGACGTGTCTTCCGAGAAGTGTTCGACGAGATCGATGACGCTCGGGGCGATTATCCGTTTGCGGCGGAGCATCACCATGCGTTCGATAACGATCGCCAGCCCCGCCAGGGAACACAGGCCGATGGGGAACATGATCCACCCGCCGTGTTTGATCATAGTCAGGATTTCCACAGGCAGACTTCCTTTCTCGAACGAGGATGGTGCCTCATGGCGGCAGGCCATTGCAACACGGAGGACCGGATGCCGGGATCACAAATAACTGAACGTCCAGCGGATTTCGAGGTTCTGGGTGCGGTAGATCGCGGGGACATCAAAGGGGAACGGGGGAAACGGCGCGGCTTTTTCAATGGCCTGCTTGCACAACACCGCAAACGTGGGCGAATCGCCCGATTCTACGATCTTGACGCGCACGAGCTTGCCCTCCGGACTGATCGCGCAGTCGAGAACGGCCCGGGTGCGCGACACCCCGGAAAAGCGGATCTCGAGCGCGGCGCGCCAGTTGCGTTCTACGCGGTCGCGGACCTCCTTGAGGTAGGGTCCCAGCTCGTGTTCCAGGGCCTCAAAACCGACGAAACCCTTGCCCTCGGCTGCGCCATCGGGCCGCGCCTTCGACACGCCCAGATGGGGCTGGGGCGGGGCCGCCGGCGCCATCGCGGGTTGGGGTTGCGCCTGAGCCATCTGCTGACGGGCCGGCTCGGGCGTTTCCTCGGGAAGAGGCGTTTGCGTTTCTTCGGTCCGTGCAAGTGCCGTGAGGGCCGCGGGCAGCGCTTCGTCCGGCAACTCCGGCGATGTGGCGGAGTCGTCGGCCTTGGCCTGCGGTTCCGCGGACTCGCCCCGGGGTACGGGGGGTTGCGGCGGTGCGGCCGGGGCGGGGGCCACGCGCCCGGCCAGGTCGTCGACGTCGGACGTCTGTTCCAGTCGCGGACCGGGGCGCTCGCCCTCGGAGTCTTGCAGGCCGCTGGCCTTGGAAGCCCGGTCGGAAATCAGGTCCGTGTCCGGGTCAACCGGGGACGTGGCGGGCACGGCCGTATCCACGAAATTGCGGAACCCCTGGGGCTCGGGCTCCAGGTTGAGCACAAGCGGTTCCTCGCGCGCATAGCTGGGGCCGATGGCATCGACAATGGCCAGCGCTCCCATGACGCTGAAAAACGCAATGAGGGCGCCATGGATCGCCGCGGCCGCGACGGTCGCGCGGACCATGCGCCTGCCGTACTGGTCGGGTTCGCGTGTGCTCATGATTTTCGATTGTATCAGACTGGCCGTTCCCGGGGAATGGAGCAATCGGGTCTTTGACACGAGGACCGGCTGGCCAGGGTCCCTGGTATTCCCCGCATTCCAATCAGGCGGCGGCCCGGGTTCTCGCGCCGCCGGGTTCTCGCGCCGCCTTTTTTGTGCCCTGCGCGTATGGTATAGTGCTCACATCCTTTACGAAGCGCTGGCAGGTTCTTTGCCCGGCCATTCCATCTGCGAGGCCGGGCGTCTGTGCGGAAGGTTCCAACCCGCGGCGATTTTGTGCGTGTCAGCGGTCATGCGGCGCATAAACGCTCGTCGCAGCGCCTGCCGCGCGGGGTGACGCAGCCAAAACAGAGGAAGAAAATCATGTCGAACGCGTTCAAACTCATCAATCCGAAATTCGTGCCTCCGCTGGATCCGGGATTTCGCCCGGCGGTGCTGGCCAATCGCGCCTTTGTGAACGAGGTCAGGGAATCGGGCGCGGGCGTGCCGCTGGTGCTGGGTCTGGAACGGTCGGACGGTTCGCTGTCGCGCTACGAGACGGTAGTGTTTCCGGAGGGTCATCCGCGGGCCGATGCGAATCTCCGGTACGTCGAGCGCCTGGTCAAGTTTCTGCTGTGGCAGCGCGGGGGGTGGAAGGTGTATGTCGGCGGCCCGAAGAGCGTGGGCGCGTATATCGCCCAATGCTACGCGCCCGACGGCAGCCGCGCGTTTGATTACCATTTCATGGGCGAGGACGTCTACGAAAAGACGTTCACCGTCGTGAGCTGCGATGCGGAAGCGGTTCCTCCCGGGAAGGAGACCACGCAGCCGCTTGGACGGCACCTCGAAGGCTGCCGGATCGGGTTTGACCTGGGCGCGTCCGACCGCAAGGTCTCGGCCGTGGTCGACGGCGAGGCGGTGTACAGCGAAGAAGTGGTCTGGGAACCGCGCAAAAACACCGATCCCTCGTACCATTATGATGAGATTATGAAAGCCATTCAGACGGCCGCATCGAAAATGGAACGTGTCGATGCCATCGGCGGCAGTTCGGCGGGCGTGTACATCAACGACCGTCCCATGATCGCCTCGCTGTTCCGCGGGGTGCCCAAAGACAAGTTTGACCGGGTCCGGAACCTGTTCCTGCGCATCCGCGAGGAGATGGGCGTGCCGCTGAACGTCGTCAACGACGGCGAAGTCACCGCGCTGGCGGGCTCGATGTCGCTCGAGGACAACGGCGTGCTCGGGATTGCCCTGGGTTCGAGCGAAGCGGGCGGCTACGTCACGATGGACGGGAACATCACCGGCTGGCTCAACGAACTGGCGTTCTGTCCCGTGGACTACAGCGACGAGGCGCCCGCGGACGAATGGTCCGGCGATCGGGGCGTGGGCGCGCTGTATTTCTCGCAGCAGTGCGTATTCCGGCTCGCGCCCCGGGCCGGCATTGACCTGCCGGCGGGCGTTACCGACGCCGAGAAACTGAAAGCGGTCCAGGAGAAGCTCGAGGCGGGTCATGACGGCGCGCTCAATATCTGGCGCAGCATGGGTTACTACATGGGCTATGCCATCGCCCATTACGCCGATTTTTACGAGTTGAAACATGTGCTGATTCTGGGCCGGTGCACGTCGGGCCGCGGCGGCGACCTGATTCTCGAAGGCGCGAAGGAGGTCTTGAACGCCGAATTCCCGCACATTGCCGCTTCGGTCAACATCCAGTTGCCCGACGAGAAGAGCAGGCGCGTCGGTCAGTCCATCGCCGCGGCCAGCCTGCCCGCGCTTCCGTAGGACGGCCGGGCCGGGGACTGAGAACATTCCGGCGCCCGCGAGTGTTTCGGGGGCGGCCGTGGTGCGATGGGGTATCGGTTCGAGCTATAGCGAGAGACGCGATTTCGGGAGGAAAGCATGAAGTTCAAACTGGAAACTGCGGAACTTTTTGTGCCGGACGGCCTGCCCGCCCGGGAGGCCTTGGCGCGGACTACCCATCTGGCGGTCGGCGCGCACCAGGATGACCTCGAGATTATGTCGTTCACGGGCATCATGGAGTGTTTTCAACAGGCCGGAAAGTGGTACACGGGCGTGGTGGTCACCAATGGCAGCGGCTCGCCCCGCGACGACGTCTACAAGGACTACACGGACGACGAGATGCGGGTCGTGCGCTTCAAGGAGCAGAAGAAGGCCGCCGTGGTCGGTGAATATGCCGCGCAGGTGCTGCTGGACTATCCCAGCTCGGCCATCAAGAACGCCGCGGACAAGAATCCCGTGGACGATCTCAGGCTGATCCTCGAGACGGCGAAGCCGGAGGTAGTGTACACGCACAACCTGGCCGACAAGCACGACACGCATGTCGGCGTCACCTTGAAGCTCATCGAAGCGATCCGGGCGCTCCCGAAGGCCGGGCGTCCCAGACAGCTCCTCGGCTGTGAAGTGTGGCGCGACCTGGACTGGATGACCGACGCCGACAAGGTGGGCTTGGACGCGTCGGCCCATGAAAACCTCCAGGCGGCGCTGCTGGGCGTGTTTGACTCCCAGATCTGCGGCGGCAAGCGCTACGACCTGGCCACCATGGGCCGCCGCAAGGCCCACGCCACCTACTTCGCCTCGCACGGCGTCGATCTGACCACCGGGCTGAATTTCGGTATGGATTTGACGCCGCTGATCACGGACGAAAGCAAGGACCCCGCCGCGTACGTGCAGGAACTCATCCAGCGTTTTTCGGACGAGGTCAAAGCGCGTATGGCCAAACTCGTGTAGTGGATTTCATCCGGGGCGGCCGTGCCTGAGTGCGGCTGCCCCGTTTTCTATCCGGCCCAACCGCCGGGAGGCGCAGACCAAGTGAGACCAATACGACAACCGCGCCGCCGCAACGCACGTGCCCCGGGCGCGCTGTGCGTGGTTGCGGCCGGTCTCGTCTGGTTTTGCGCAGGTTGCGGCGGAACGGTCGAGGTTCCCGCGCCGGATGACGCCGGGGAAGAAGCCCGCGGGACGCCGCCGCCCGAAACGGTCTCGGTCCCCGAGCGCATCATCACGTTCGCGCCGCACATTACGGAGACCGTGTTCGCCCTCGGGAAAGGCGGACAAGTCATCGCGGTGTCGGATTTCTGCGATTACCCGCCCGAGGTCGAACATCTCGAGCGCGTGGGGGGGTGGCACAATCCGGACCTCGAAAAGGTCACGCGGCTCAATCCGGGGCTGATCATTGTCCAGGGCGAACACGAACGCGTGACCGAACTGGCCGAAAAACGCGGGTTCGAACTGCTCCGCGTCAACATGGACAGCCTCGATACCATCCGTGAGGGCATTCAGATCATCGGCGACCGCCTGGGATGCCCCCGGGAGGCGAACACGCTGGCGCAGACGTTCGACGCCGACCTGGCGTCGGTCCGGGAACGCGTGGCGTCGCGCCCGCGCATGACCGTGCTCATTCTCACGGGACGCCAGTTGCACGACATGGCCGATTTCCATACGGTCGGCGGGACGTCGTTCGTATCGGAACTCGTCGCCGCGGCCGGTGGCGATAACCTTTACCAGGACGAAGAACAGCCCTATATTGAAGCCTCAAAAGAAACGGTGGTCATGCGTGCGCCGGAGGCCATCCTCGAATTCCACGCCGGAGAGACCCTTTCAGACACCGTCCAGGCGCAGTACCTCGCGGACTGGCAACAGTTGCCTTCGCTTCCGGCCGTGCGAAACCACCGGATCTATCTCATTACGGAGTCGCATGCGTTGCGTCCCGGGCCGCGTGCGCCCGAAATCGCGGCGAAACTCGCCTCGCTGCTGTATCCTGACCTCGAAAATGTGTTGAGGGACCATGGGCAGACGCCTTGAATCACATTCTGTATCGTTTGCATACGTGCCGGAATCGCCGGTTCTGGCCGATGTCGATGTGGGTGTGACCGGTGGCGAGGTCATGGGCGTCATCGGGCCGAATGGTTCCGGCAAAAGCACCCTCCTGCGCCTGCTCTGCGGCTTTCTGCGTCCCGCCCGAGGCGCGGTGTTGCTGGACGGGCAGCCGCTGTCCGCTATCCGCAGCCGGGAACGCGCCCGCATCCTGGCGTTTCTCCCTCAGACTGTCACCCCCGCCTTTGCATTGACCGCGTTTGAAGTGGTGCTTCTGGGGCGGTATCCGCGGCTGGGGCCGCTGGGGGCGCCGGCCGGGCGCGACCGGGAGATCGCGCTGCGCTGCATGCGGGAAACCGAGACGGACGGCCTGCGCTACCGTGATTTCGGCACCTTGTCCGGGGGAGAACGGCAACGCGTGCTGCTGGCGAGCATTCTCGCTCAGGAGCCGGATCTGCTGCTGCTCGACGAACCCACCGCGGCCCTCGATATCAACCACCAGGCCGGGATCTTCGCGCTCTTGCGCGGGCTGGCCCGGAACGGATACGGCGTCGTGGTGGTGACCCATGACCTGAACGTCGCGGGGCAATTCTGCGACCGGCTCGTGCTGATGTCCGCGCGGGCCCGCATTGTGGCGCAAGGGACGCCGCGGCAGGTCCTGACGCGCGACCTGTTGACCGAGGCCTACGAATCGCCCATCGTTGTTACGGAACATCCCATCACGGGTACGCCGCTGGTGTGGCCGGAACCCGCATCCGCCGGAGGAGCGAAGCCATGAGGCGGCGTCACGGCGGCATCATTGCGGCGGGTCTGATCGGGGTTTCTCTGGCCGCGGTGTTCGCCAGCATCGGCGTGGGCAGCGAATCGATCAGTTTCGCCGCCGCCTGGCGCGACTGGTGCGCGGGCCGCCCTCTCGCCGACGCGCCGGAACTGGCGATTCTGCTCCAGCACCGGCTCCCGCGCACCCTGGCCGCGCTGCTGGCCGGGGGCGGTCTCGCGCTGGCCGGGTGCGTGTTTCAGGCCCTCCTGCGCAATCCGCTGGCGACCCCCTACACGCTTGGCGTGGCCAGTGCGGGCGCGTTTGGCGCTTACGCCGCGACCGTGGTCATGCGTTCCGCCGGACTCGCCCTCGCGCTCTGGGGTTTTTCGGCCGTGCAGGTCTGTGCGTTCGTGTTCGCGCTGCTGGACGTGTCGCTGATCTATCTGATGGCGGTGCGGCGGCACCATGTCTCCTCGTCGGTGCTGCTGCTGGCTGGCATTACACTCGGCATGCTTTCCAACGCGGGGATGATGCTCGTGCGGTTTCTGTCGGACCCGGGCATGCTGGCCATGATGGAACGCTGGTTGATGGGCGGGGTGGACGTCATCGGCTACGAGCCGGTTGTCACGCTGGCCGCGGGCGTGCTGCCCTGCAGCGCCGTTCTACTGCTGCAGGCGGCGAAATTCGACCAACTGGGTTTCGGCGCCGAGGTTGCCCAGGGACGCGGAGTGAATGTGCGGCGCCTTCAGACCACCACGTTTCTCCTGGGCTCGTTTCTGACCGCCGTGATCGTGTCGGAGGTCGGCCCCATCGGGTTCGTGGGCCTGATCGTGCCCCATGCGGTGCGCAGCCTGACGGGGTCGCGCCACCGCCTGCTGATGCCGCTGTCGTTTGTGGCGGGCGGCGCCTTCCTGTGTCTGTGCGACATCTTTGCCCGCATCGTGCTTCCCGGCGAAACGCCCATCGGCATCATCACCGCGTTCCTCGGCGGGCCGTTTTTCCTCTATTTGCTCTTGCGGCGCCGTTTCGGCGACTGGGAGACCTGAGGCGGCGCAACGCGCTCGGAGACCATCTCGCGTGCGGCTCGAACGTGTCGGCAGAGCAGTTCTTCCGGGATTTCCTTGACAAACCGGCTCGTGGCGCAGAGGCGTTCGCGCCCCCGGCGGTTGCGCGCGCAGGCTTCGAACAGCGTGACATGGCGTTTGCCGCGGGTCAGCGCCACGTAGAACAGCCGCCGTTCCTCCTCCAGGCCATCGCCCTGGAGACACTTTTCGTGCGGCAGCAGCCCCTCTTCGACCCCCGCGATGAATACGAACGGAAACTCCAGGCCCTTGGCGCTGTGGATGGTCATGAGGGCTACCCCGGACCGGTGCTGGTCCCCGTTGCCGCGCTGGTCGTCGTTCTTGTTCAGGGCGCTTTCATCGAGAAAGGCGCTCAGTGTGGCGGGCCCTTCACACTGCTGCTCGTACTGGGCCACCGCGTCGATGACGGCCTCGACGTTCGACCACTTCTGGTCGAGTTGCAGGTCGCTCTTGCTCGTGCGCACCAGTTCCGCGCGGTAGCCGATTCGATCCACGAGTTCCTGCACCAGGTGCGACAGGGGCGTCCCGCCCTGGCGGAAACGCTCCCCAAACCCGCGCAGCAAAACCAGCAGCTCGCGAATCCCGGCTTCGGACCGGCCCTGGATCAAACCCCGCCGCAGGGCTTCCGACAAGCCCTTCGCGAATGGGATGTTCTCTGCAAGGCAGAGGGCGTGCACCAGGTGCAGGGTGGCATCGCCGATGCCGCGCCGGGGCATGTTCGCAATCCGGAGGAAGGCCACCTCGTCGCGCGGATTCACCACGGCGCGCAGATAGGCAATGATGTCCTTGACCTCCGTCCGCTCGAAGAAGTCCTGTCCACCCACGACGACATAGGGTATCTTGGCCTGGCGCATGGCGATCTCGATGGGCCGCGATTGAAGATTCGAGCGGTACAGCACCGCGAAATCGGTGTACTTGGCGCGGGTTCGTTCCCGGATATGCTGGATCCACGCCACGACCATCTTCGCCTCGTGTTCTTCGTCGCCCGTGACGAACCAGTCGAGGGGACGGCCCGCTCCAAGTTCGCTCCAGAGTTTCTTTTCGCGGCGCGCCCGGTTGTTGGCGATGACCGCGTTGGCCGAAGACAGGATGGCCTGGGTAGACCGGTAATTCTGTTCGAGTTTGACGATCTTCGCTTCCGGATAGTCCGTCTCGAAACTGAGAATGTTGCGGATGTCAGCCCCACGCCACCCGTAGATCGACTGATCGTCATCGCCCACCACGCAGAGGTTGCGATGGGCTGCCGCCAGGAGCCGGAGCAGTTCGTACTGAAGATGGTTGGTGTCCTGGTATTCGTCGACCATCACGTAGCGCAAGCGTTTCTGGTACCGCGCCAGGATCCGGGGATGCTCGCGCCACAGGCGCAGGGTCAGCAGCAGCAGGTCATCGAAATCCAGCGTGTTGGCGGCCCGCAACGCGGACTGGTATTTCTCGAACACGGCCGGGAGCCATTTGGCGTATTTCCTGGCGGTCTCGGTATCGCCATCCGGTTGGTCTTCCGGCACCTCAAACAAGCCGTTGTTCTTCACCAGTCCGATTTGTTCGACAAAACTGTCGGGGTCAAACGTCTCCTTCACGTCGTCGAGGTCTTCGAGCAGGCGCCGCATCACGGTGCGGACATCCCCCTCCGACGAGATGGTGAAGTCCTGCCGGTAGCCGAGGTGCGCGATTTCGGCCCGCAGCACGCGCAGGCAGAACGAATGGAACGTCGAAATGACCAGTTCGCGCGCGGCCCGCGCACCAACCAGCGCCGCCACCCGTTCCCGCATCTCGCCCGCGGCCTTGTTGGTAAAGGTCACCGCGAGGATTTCGCCGGGTTTCGCGATACCGTGCGCGAGAATGTGCGCGATGCGCTGCGTGATCACCCGGGTCTTGCCGCTGCCCGCTCCCGCAAGTATCAGCAACGGCCCTTCGGTATGCGCAACCGCCTCCCGTTGTGCCGGATTCAGCCCGGCCAGGAATGCATTCATGAATCCCCTCGACTATGCATCAGTCCATATCTTCAGGAAGTCTTCCACCGGCAGGAGAATTTCGTAGTGTACCAATCACCGGCCCCGAAGTCCATGCCCGTTTCGCCTCCAATCTCCGGCGAACGCGAAGGCAGATCGCTTAGACGCCTGCGCCCTCGGGCGCTGGAGCTTCTGTCGACTCACCCACGTGGTGAAACAAGAGACCATTCTGCCTTCCGGAGCGCCGAAGGCGCGATAACATACCAGCCCAGCCCGCAGTGCCGATATGGCGAAGGGAAAGACGCAGATTCGCGCGTACAGAGCGCCGAAGGCGCGATAACATACCAGCCCAGCCCCCAGGGCTCCACGTCCCGAAGGGACGATAGACAATAGCCCACCACTTCAGTGGGAACCTCCGCATCCTCAAATTACAAGTCCCGCAGGGACGGCAGATAATAGCCCACCACTTCAGTGGTGGGAGCCCCCGCATCCCCCAAATCACAAGTCCCGTAGGGACGGCAGAATCCTCCCACCCCCTCAGGGGGACACAAGACCGGGACGCGTTGTAGCGCCTGCGGGGAGGCTCATCCAATCCCCATTGTAGGGGCAGCCCCCCGTGGCTGCCCTTCGGTTCGCACGGCGGGCCGCAGCCGCGCCGGCCCGGCCCGGCATTCTTGTTTTTGCAGCGCAGGCGTCTCACCTGCATCCTTGCCTTCCTGTGGACGGGGTGGACAGGATGGACGGGATGTACAGGACGGAAACGCCCGTCTTGGCGTCTTGGCGCCTTTGCGTGAGGCGCTGGTCCCCCGCATCGCATTTCCTGCCCGCGGTTCGGATGCAGGCGAGACGCCTGCGCCACACCGGAAGGCCTCCGGGGTTCACGCAACACCAAAGCGTGCGTAGCGGCGTTCCCACACATCTTCCGGTCTGAAGGACCGGCACATACGGACCTCCGGCTGCAGATATCGCGGGCTTTCAGCCCTTCCCTTGTTTGGAACATCCGTCTACCCAGCCCTCCAGGCTGGGCTGGTATGTTTCGCGCCGTTAGCGCGCCAGAGATCTCTGCAACCGCAGACCTCTATGCGCTACCGTCTCCACAAGCATTGGTCTCGCGGAGATTTCCTCATGTTATCCGGCGATTCGGGCTTCGCCGCACCACTTGCGAAGGCCAAATCGAAAAGGGTAGGCTAACGCTTCAGAAAACCCTCGAGGGAGTTGTGCCGATGAGCGAGTATGTCTTGGAGATGCGGGATATTGTGAAGCGCTTTCCGGGCGTGTTGGCGGTCGATCGTGGCCAGTTAACCCTGCGCCCGGGCGAGGTGCACTGTCTCGTGGGCGAGAACGGAGCGGGAAAATCCACCCTCATGAAGGTCCTGGCGGGGGCCATCCCGATGGATTCGGGCGAGATCCGTCTGTCGGGAGAGCCGGTAAGCATCACCTCGCCGCACCATGCCCAGCAGCTCGGCATCAGCATGATCTACCAGGAGTTCAACCTGAGCCCCTTCCTCAGCGTCGCCGAGAACATCTTCCTGGGCCGGGAACCGCGCCTGGGCAAAACCCCATTCATCAATTGGTCCACGATGTATCGCGATGCCCGCGAAATCCTCGGGCGCGTGCGCACCGACCTGGACGTGCGAAAACCCGTCAACGAGTGCAGTGTGGCCCAGCAGCAAATCGTCGAGATCGCCAAGGCCCTGTCGTTCAGCTCGAAGGTCATCGTGATGGACGAGCCGTCGGCCACCCTGACCGACCACGAACTCAAGGCCCTGTTCGACCTCATCCGCGGCCTCAAGAAAGACGGGATCGGCATGATCTACATCTCGCACCGGCTTGAGGAGATCTTCGAGATTGGAGACCGGGTGACCGTCATGCGCGACGGCCAGTACATCGGCACCAAAGAGGTCTCCGAGGTGCGCCGGGAGGACATTATTCACATGATGGTCGGCCGCGAATTGAAAGACGAGTATCCCAAGGAGCATTTCGACCGGGGTGAGGAAGTCTTGCGCGTCGAAGGGCTCGGTATCGATGGCGCGTTTCATGATGTCAGCTTCAGCCTTCACAAGGGAGAGCTCATGGGGCTGACGGGGCTGGTGGGCGCCGGCCGTACCGAGGTCGCGCGCGCCATCTTCGGCGCCGACAGGCTGCACGCGGGCCAGATCTTCCTGGATGGCCGGCCCATCACCGTCACCTCCCCCCAGGACGCCATCCGCCAGGGCATTGGGCTCCTGACTGAGGACCGCAAGACACAGGGCCTCGTTCTGGGCATGTCCGTTCGCGAGAACACCACCCTCGCCAACCTGAAAGACCTGGTCCGGTTTCTGTTCGTGGATCGCGGGCGCGAGCGGGAAGTGACCCTGAAGTACGTCGACGACCTGCGTATCAAGACGCCTACCATCGAGCAGACCGCCCAGAACCTCAGCGGCGGCAACCAGCAGAAGGTCGTGCTCGCCAAATGGCTGTTTACCGGGTGCCGGGTGCTTATCTTCGACGAACCTACCCGCGGCATCGACGTCGGGGCCAAGGTCGAAATCTACAAGCTCATGAACGAGCTGGTCCGCAACGGCGTCTGCATCCTCATGATCTCCAGCGAACTGCCCGAGGTGCTGGGCATGTGCGACCGTATCCTCGTCATGCACGAAGGACGGCTCGCCGGCGAGCTGGCGCGGGCCGACGCCAATCAGGAGCGCATCATGCGCCTTGCGACGGGGGAAACGCTCGCCGCGGTCTAGCGGTCCGCCGGGCGCTTATCCCAGTGTGATCAGTGACGGATCGTACTCGGCCGGTTTCTCGTAGCCGAGCAGATTCAGCAGCGTCGCAGCAACGTTGCTCAATCCCGGGTGCTCCACGCCGCTCAGGCGGAGCGCGTTGGTTTCCGAGAAGTCCTTGATAACGAACGGCACCGGATTCAGCGTGTGCGCCACCATGGCCTCACGTTTGCCCTTCTTCTCGGTCCACATGCAGTCGGCGTTTCCGTGATCGGCGGTGGCGATCAGGATGCCCTTGGCCGCACGCACCGCCGGAAGAATGCGGCGCAGGCCCAGGTCAACCGCCTCCACGGCGATGCGCACCGCGATGGGTATGCCGGTGTGGCCCACCATGTCGCCGTTGGCGAAATTGAGCCGGATGAACTTCCGGTCCCCCTGCCGGATCTGAGCGACGACTGCATCGGTGATTTCGGCCGCCTTCATCCAGGGCCGCTGGTCGAAGGTGACCTTGTCGGAGGGGATTTCCACATAGTTCTCGAGGGTTTCGTCGAGGTATCCGGAATTGTTGCCGTTCCAGAAATACGTCACGTGCCCGAATTTCTGCGTCTCGGAGATGGCGTAGGACGTGACGCCCGCCGCGCAGAGGTACTGTCCAATGGTCCGGTCGATCGCGGGCGGCTCCACGAGGAAGTTCCGCGGAATGTGGGCGTCACCGTCGTATTCCATCATGCCCGCGTAGAACACGTCCGGCACGCGTTTGCGGTCAAACCCGCTGAAATCGGCCTGTTCGAAGGCCATGGAAATCTCAATGGCCCGGTCGCCGCGGAAATTAAAAAACACCACGGCGTCGCCGTCTTCAATGGTTCCAACGGGGTTGCCGTTCTCGGCGACGACGAAGCTCTCGAGATATTGGTCGGTGATGCCGGGATCTTCCGCGTAATACGTCTTGATGGCCTCGCTCGCCGAGGCGAACTGGCGTCCTTCGCCGAGGACGTGGGCTTTCCACCCGCGTTCCACGACCGTCCAGTCGGCGAAATAGCGGTCCATGGTGGTGATCATGCGCCCGCCGCCCGAACCGATGCGATAATCTCTGCCGGCTTCGCTCAGGGCGGCCAGGCGCGCCTCGAGGGGTTCAACGTAGTCCAGCGCGCTCTTTTCACCCACATCGCGGCCGTCCATCAGCGGATGCACCCGCACGCGCGGCATGCCGTCCCGGGCGCAGCGCTCCAGCAGGGCGTACACCTGTTCGATGTGGCTGTGCACGTTGCCGTCCGACAGCAGCCCGATGAAATGGACGGTGCCACCGCTGGCCGCGCGCTCCCTGAGCGCGTTCCAGGCCGCGCCTTCGAAAATCTTGCCCGATCGAATGGCCTCGTTCACCAGCCGCGCACCCTGCGAAAACACGCGGCCCGCGCCCAGGGCGTTGTGCCCGACCTCGGAGTTGCCCATGTCGTCATCGGTCGGCAGTCCGACCGCCGTGCCGTGGGCTTTTAACTGCGCGTAGAGGGGTTCCTGGAGCAATTCGTCGAGAACGGGCGTATACGCCATGTGCACGCCATCGGACTCGTCGCGCTTGCCTATGCCCACGCCGTCCATGATGACCAGGACCACCGGCCCCGGAAACGGGGTGTATTTCGCCAGTTTTTGCAGACTGAGCTTGCTCATGAATCTTCCTTATCGTGATAGTTACGCCCGGAATGCGCAAGTGTACCGGGCGCGGGAGATCCGATCAAATCAGACGCCGCAACCCACGGGTTGCGCGAACTTCGGGCGCCCGCCGCCGCGCCAGAGGCCAGAGCCTGGCCCATGCCCCCGGACCGTCTCCGCCCGGTCAGTTTTTGAATTCCGCCAGGGCCTGTCTCAACGCGGCAAGCATCTCGCCGCGGTATTCGTCCGGCTTATCCACATGAAACACCTTCATGGGACGCCCTATGCCCGAAGAAACCACGGTCGTGCGCCCCGACGGTTCGACGAGCACTTCCGTCTCGGGAAAGGAAAACGTCCGGCAGGCACGGCCCGCGGCATGCAGCAACGCCCCCGTGCACCACATGTTCCGTTCCTGGCTCCAAATCTCCTGGCGAAGGGCTTCGGGGACCGGCTCGGTCAACGCCAGGATGGGGTCGCGCTGCGCCGGGTCGGCCTGGGTCAGGGCATAGACGATAAAGCCCTGAATCCCCCCGGATGCCCCGTCCAGGACTTCCCTGTGGGTGAAACGCCAGTAGGATTCATAGCCGTTCGGGCCAAAACACGGCACGAGATAGAGCGGACATCCGCTGTTCAGAACGCGGACATAGGAATGCGGGTCGAGGTCGACATTGTATTCGCGGTCGCCGCCCGCATGGCCGGCGTTGACGTAGAGCCGGGCAATCTTCTCGCGGCACAGCCGTTCGTCGCGGTTCATGGCCGCCGCAATATCACGGAGGCTGCCGGTCACGAACACCACGACAGGCTGGGGGCTCTCTTTCAGGACGCGCAGGATCAATTCGACTCCGCGCTGGGTCTCTTCGGGCTGTTCCCGGCCCGTGTCTTCCGGCGAGACCAGGCATTCGACCAGCCCCGTCGCGAACGGAACCTCTTTCCCGGTCAGGTGCATCATCTGCCGGAGCGCCACGATCCCCGGTCGGTCCTTTCCGACGGGCCCGAGATCAAAGACCATGCCACGGACATCAAACTCCGGCATCCCGAACAAGGTCGCGATATCGAAATGATCGTCGGGATCGGCATGCGGATGCAGGAGGTCCGTCGTATAAAGAATCGGCACCGCGCCATCGGCTCCGGCTGCGTCGGCAAGCAACCCCACGGCGGCAAGAAGGCATACACTTCGCATGGCCGCTCTCCTCTTCCGTTTGAGCAAGACTATGCCCCATCGGACAGGGTCTGTTAAAGCTCCGCGCGAGACAGCCGATCGCCTCACCCATAGATGATGAAAATCGTAATGACCACGCGGAAGCCAAATCGTCGAGACGGTAGGGGTAGCCCTCGTAGTTGCCCTCCGGACAGGGCAGACACAAAGGCCTGCCCCTGCAATACTAGAGGACAGAGAACGGGGACATGTTCCAAGCGCCGTCCNNGTGTCCCCGTTCGATTGACCGCCGGGCGCGGCGGTCCCGCACCCGAGCGCCTGCATACGGCTCTCCCCCCCAGAAGCCAACAATGCAGGCGAGACACCTGCGCAGCAAGAAACAAGAGCGCCGAACTCGCGCCCGGGGAGCCCAGGGGCGCGCAGGACCTGGAACGCGCTCTTTCCGGAAAGTGTGTGCCGGGGTGGTGTATGATCCTGTCCGAAGCGACGGAAACCGTTTGCACTCAGGATTGCCACGGGGCGATGATGAATGCCGCTCCCCCCTGAGTCACGAGTTGCGCGTTTTGAACACGCTCAACAGGAGATAGCGCATCAATGATCCTCGGTATCGGGACGGATCTGGTGGACGTGGCCGAGATGGCGCGCCGTATCGAACGCGGCCGGCTGTTGCGGGTATTCAGCGAGGGGGAACGGGCCTATGCCGAGAGTAAACCAAAACGCCGCATGCAGACCCTCGCCGCGCGTTGGGCCGCGAAGGAGGCCTTCGCCAAGGCCCTCGGAACCGGCATCCGCGCCGAGTGGAATCTGGAAGAAATCGAAGTGGTCAACGGCGAAAACGGCCGGCCCGAGCTGCGGCTGGGACCCTCCGTGTGTGGCGCGCTGCCCGAAGGTGCGCGCGTGCATGTGTCGCTCTCTCATACCGAGACGTGTGCCCTTGCCGTGGTGATTATCGAGAACGGCTAAACCGGTTCTCTCACGAACGCACAAAGGCCTTTCTCTCGGGGAGCTGTATCGGCCTGTCAGGCCCCGGCTTTTCCGGAGGGCCGGGCCGCCTGGACGTTGGCCACGCTGACCGGTCCGCGCTCTTTCACGGAGCGGTAGATCGCGTCGATCACGGCCATGTTGGCGATGGCGTCCTCCGCAGGCCAGCGCGTGGGCTGGTGGGTTCGGCAGGCATGGACGAAATCCTCAACCTCGAGCTGGTAGGTGTTCGCGCCCGTTACGTATTCACGCTTCTCTGCGTCGCCGTGCCGGAGAATGATCTCCGCCCGGACCTCGCCCGGGAACCAGGGGCTGGGCAGGATGAGCGTGCCGCCCGTGCCTTCCAGGACAGCCCGCATGCGGGTGTGGGTCTCGAAACTGCATTCGAAATAGGCCAGCAGACTGTTGGGGAACTCGAGGCAGGCGATGGTCGTCTTGTCCACGGCGCCCTGGCGGACGAAGGCGGTGGCGCACGCGGGTTCGCAGCGGGCCATCATCCGCGAGAAGTTCACGCAGTAGCAGCCCACGTCCATCAGGGCGCCGCCGGCCAGCTCCGGTTTCATGCGAATGTTTTCCGGGTCGTTCAGGGGAAAGGAGAACGTGCTGCGAATGGTGACGAGCTCGCCGATCGCTCCCTCGTCGACCAGTTCCCGCACGCGGTCATAAACGGGATGGTAGCGATACATGAAGGCTTCGGCGAGGGGGAGCTGTTTCTTTCGTGCGGTCTTGACGGCCTTGCGGGCCTCGTCCGCGCTGACCGCGAACGGTTTTTCGCACAAGACGGGCAGGCCCGCTTCGAGCGCCTTGATGGTCCATTCGGCGTGCATGCTGTTGGGCAAGGGGTTGTAGATGGCGTCGACTTCACCCGAGCCCAGCAATTCCTCATACGAACCAAAGGCCCGGGGAATGCCGTGTTCTTTGGCCCATTCGATCGCGCGGGCTTTTTCCCGGCTCGCAACGGCCTGCATGCAGCAGGCGTTGCTCAGTCCAATGCCCTTGATCACGCTCTTGCCGATTCGAGCAGTGCTCAGGATGCCCCAGCGCAGGTTTGACATGACCCAACTCCCGCAGACCGTCCCCTGCCCCGGGCGCAGAAGCGGACGGGCTCATGAACCACCGGCATTGCAGTGCACGGAACGGGGCGGGACCCCGCTCAGGGTCCCGCCCCCGGAATACCGCTACTTGGCGATGTAAGCCTCTTTGATGTAATCCATCTCGGGGAAATTGGGCTGCAGATAGGCGTTGCCCTGTTCCTGGATCATCATCTGGTTGGGTTTCTCGCCGTATTTGGCGGAGATGCTCTCGACGACGTTCATGCCGTCGATCACCTCACCGAACGCCGAAAATCCCTGGGGGTCGAGCCCGGCGCTGTTGTCATTCAGGTTGATGAAGAGCTGCGTGGAACGCGAGTTCGGCATTGAGGACTTGGCGAACGTGAGGGTGCCCTTCCGGTTGCCCTGCTTCACCTGCTCGTCCTGGATGGTGGCTTCGCGCCACTGGTTCATGAGCGCGGGATCGCCGTTGATTCCGAACTGGACCACGAACCCCGGCAGGACCCGGAAGAAGCGCGCCTCGTTGAAAAAGCCCTGGACCACCAGATTGTAGAACCGGTCCACGCCAAGGGGCGCCCAGTCCCGATGGCATTCCACCACAAAATTGCCGTTGCTGCATACAAACTGAACCTTGAAGGTGTCCGGGGCGGTCAGGGTGGCGTCCTTCGGCGATTTGCCGCCGTTATAGCCCTCGGGGAGCGGGGCGCGTTCCAGCGGGGCCGTGCTCGCGGCGTTCTGTTCTTCTCTCATCTGTTCCCTTTCGGTTTGATCCAGTTTGAGTTCGACTTCACGCGCGGCGAGCGCCCGTTCGGGCGTCATCCGGCTGGGCTGGCAGCCAGTGATGGCCACAATGCAGGCGATACCGAGCGCCGCCACCACGCCAATTGAGAGCACCTTCTTCACGTTCTTGCCTCCCTGTCAGTTACTTCCCTGCCGCGGCCCCGGGGCGCGGGTTCTATCGTCTAGTACACCAGATCGCCGCCCGGAAACGACCCGAGGACCTTCAGTTCCGTGCAATAATGCGACAATTGCTGCAGCGCCACCTTTACCGCGGGGTCTTCGCAATGGCCGACAAGGTCAATGAAGAAGACGTAATCCCACGCCTTGCGCCGCGAGGGCCGGGATTCAATGCGGGTCAGGTTGATTTTACCTTCCCGAAGCGGCGTCAGCAACTCGTACAGCGCCCCCGGCCGGTCCTTGATGTAGCAGAGGATCGACGTCTTGTCGTTCCCGGTCGGTTTCGCCAATTGCCGTCCGATCACAAAGAAGCGGGTGAAATTCGCCGAAGCGTCCTCGATCCCGCGGACCAGGATGTTGAGGTTGTAGGTTTCCGCGGCCAAATCGCTGGCGATGGCGGCGGCGCCGGGTTCGCCGGCGGCAATCCGCGCGGCCTCGGCTGTGCTCGAGGTCTCCACCTGCTCCGCGTTGGGGAGGTTCGCCTTGAGCCAGTTGCGGCACTGGATGAATGGCTGCGATTTCGAATACACCCTCGTGACCTTGTCCAGGGACGAATTCGACAGCAGGTTCTGGACGATGTGCAGCATGATCTCGTTGACGATCTTGACATCCGACGTCAGGAAGCGGTCGAGCGTGTCGCTGACGCCGCCCCCCATGGACGTTTCGACCGGCACCACGCCGTAATCGACCCGGAACCGCTCAACCTCGGTAAAGATGTCGTCCACCGCCGCGACGGGGTGGTAGGTGGCGTGCGTGCCGAAGACGCGCAGCGCGGCCTTGTGACTGAAGGTGTCGCGCGGCCCCAGGAAGGCCACGTCGACGGGTTTCTCAAGCGCGCGGACGGCGCTGATGATCTCGCGGTAGATGGCCTTGATCGCCGCCTCGGTGAGCGGCCCCTGGTTTTCGCGCAGAAGCTTGTCGTACACCGCCCGTTCACGCTCGGGCACGTAGTACACAGCGTTGTTGGCCCGCTTGATGTCGCCGATTTCCAGGGCGCAGCGGGCCCGCTCGTTGAGGCACCGGAGAATCTCCGTATCCAACGCGTCGATCCGTTTTCGCAGTTCGTCGAGGTTCACGGCTTCTTCCTTTCGAGAATCTCCAGCGGCGCGACGCTGACCATGAACTCGCGCGTGCGCCCGGTGTGAAAGCGTATGCGCGCGCGCATTTTCGCTCCTGTGCCCTTGGTGTACATTACCACGCCCGGGCCGAATTGGGCGTGCCGCACCTGGGTGCCCATCGTGAGCCGCGCCGGGTCGGCTGCCGGCGCCGCCGAGGGTTTCGCTTCGCCGCGTTTTGGCCCGGAACCCGCTGGCCGCAGGTGTTCGAGCAGCGCCGCCGGAACCTCGCCCAGAAACCGCGAGGGCTCGCGCCCATACCGCGACCCGAACACGATCCGGGACCGCGCCAGCGACAACGTGAGCCGGTTTCGCGCACGGGTCATTGCGACGTAACACAGCCGCCGCTCTTCCTCCAGCTCGGATTCCGACTCGAATGCGCTCGCGTGCGGCAGAAAGCCTTCCTCCAAACCTATCAAGTACACATTGTCGAACTCAAGACCTTTCGCGCTGTGGCAGGTCAAGAGCTTCACCGCGGGAGCGTTCGGATCGAGTTGATCCGCATCGCTCGCCAGGGCCAGTTCTTCGAGAAAGGTCTGCAGAGTGCCGCGCTTTTTCTCGTCGAACCGGACGCAGGCCGACACGAATTCCTCGACGATTTCGAGTCCGGTACGGAAATCCCGCTCGTCGGACCGCTTGACGTAATCCCGGTAACCGATGTCATCCAGCAGCAAATTCACCAGCGTGGCGAGGGGGCTGCTCTTCGCTTTCTCGGCGAGGCTGTCGACGATATGCACGAAGCGGCCCGCCCCGTCCCGGGCGCGAAGGGGAAGGGTCTGATCATGTTCGATGTCGCGCAAGACCGAGAACAGACGGCAGTCCCGTTCGGCGGCGTAGGCGTCAATGGTCTCGAGCGTATGCTCGCCGATCCCCCGGTTGGGCACGTTCAATACCCGCCGTACCGCCTGGTCGTCGTCGGGGTTCACCACCAGGCGGAGGTAGGCCAGGAGGTCCTTCACCTCTTTCCGCCCGAAGAACGACACCCCGCCGATGACCACGTAGGCCAGGCCTTTGTGACGCAGCGCCTCCTCAATCAGCCGGGACTGGCCGTGGGTGCGAAACAGCACCGCCGTGTCACGCGGCGACAGGCCCCCTGCCGCGATGTCCTCGGCCACAAACCGGGCCTCCTCATCGGCATCCTCGGCCTCGTAGAGGCGCACAGGCCGGGTGTCCTCGCGCGAGGTGCGCAGCGTCTTGCCGAGGCGCTGGCTGTTGTGGGCCACCACGGCGTTGGCGACATTCAGGATGGTGCGCGTGCTTCGGTAATTCTCTTCCAGGCGGTAGATCCGCGCGCCGGGAAAATCGGCTTCAAAATCGAGGATGTTCCGGATGGTGGCTCCGCGCCACGCGTAAATGCTCTGATCCTCATCGCCGACGACGAACAGGTTGGCGTGGTCGCGCACGAGTTCCCGCGCGATCACGTATTGCGCCCGGTTCGTGTCCTGGTATTCGTCGACATGAACGTAGCCGAACCGGTTCCCGTACCGGGCGCGCACCTCGTCGTGCTCGTGAAACAACTGCGCCGTCAAGACAAGCAGATCATCGAAGTCAACGCCGTTGCTTTTCGCGAGGGCCTCATGGTATTGCTTCCAGAGAAGCCGGCAGGTCTCATCCTGACGCGATGCCGCCGTCTCCTCCTCCGGGGTCTTGAGATCCTGTTTTCGCACGCTGATCCACCGTAGCGCTTCCCGCGGAGACACGGGGGCGCATTTGCCCGGCAAGTCTTTTACGAGGCGCTTCATGAGGGAGAGCTGGTCGCCGTCGTCGACCACGGTAAACTGCCGCGATCGTCCCAGTCTCTCGCTCTCCCGGCGCAACACGTACAATCCAAACGAATGAAACGTGCCCAGCCATGCGCCCACCTGGCGCATCCCGAGCCGTTCGCTCAGCCGGGTACGCATCTCTCCCGCGGCACGGTTTGTGAACGTCATGGCCAGCAGATGGCGCGGATCCACGCCGCGCTCGTCCACGAGCCACGCCAGGCGCTCGATGATCACCCGGGTCTTGCCGGAGCCNNAGCACGCGGGTCTTGCCGGAGCCGGCGCCCGCAAGCACCAGCGCGGGCCCGCCAGGATGAGTCACAGCGTTCTGTTGCTCGGTATTAAGGGTTGCCATAGTTCCTGTCGTCGTATAATTCGTAGCTTGCTTAGTTCCGCTATATCCTTGATATATCGAGAGAACGGGCGTATTCGCCGGGATATTATTTGACGGTTCGCCGGTACCATGTTATCATGAGATCGAGCAGTATGCTGTGCATTGTAACAGGGAGGTGCGACCCATGTACACGGGCAGAGGCTGGGGCTTCACGCTCATCGAACTCCTCGTCGTTATTGCCATTATCGGGATTCTTGCCGGCTTTCTGGCTGTGGGCCTGCCGCGGGCGCTTGAACTGGCCAAGATACGGGATGTTGAAACCGATTTCAATGGCATCCGCAACGCGCTGTCGGTATACAGCGCACAGCACGGAACCTACCCGCCTGCGTACGGGTATTTTACCGGCTACAACAACGATGCCGGCGCGCCGTTATATTACCTGGCGCCCTACATGGCCCGGATCGGCGAACTGAACAACGAAGACCTCTTTGACCGGTTTTCCACGACAGACGATGCCAACCAGAATAGTGTGGTGGACCGACTCGAGTTCACGCCCGTGGGCATCGAAATCGGACCCGGCCGCTTCCAGTTCACCGACGATGCGACGGCGCCGTACAACGGCGGTCTGGCGCCGTCCAATCAGGCCGCCCCGTACATCTACCTTCCTGTCAACAAACGCCAGGCCACTCAGTATGCCACCTGGTTCTGGAAGAAATGGAAGTCGAGCGGCATGGTCAAATACATGTACGGCATCGACGACGGCGATGGCGATGATCAGAACCCCATCAACGCCTACAAAATGACGTTCCCTCCGACGCAATATGACGACTACGCGCTGATCAGCGTCGGACCGTGGGGACAGACCGGCGGCATCACCGACAACGCGCCCGCCGCGGGCACGCCCGCTCTGCAGTACCATATGGACGTGATGCGCGCCTATTTCCTGGCCACCCGCGACGCCAATGAGAACAAACAACTCGACTTTGATTTCCGGACCCGCAAGCTGGGTGAAGGGAAACGCGACGCCTACGCCCAGGACGGGCTCTATCATCTGCCGAACGAGTTCGCCGAGTGGCAGAGCACGGGGTTCACGGGTTCAAGTTACGGCCCCATGATCGACTCGCCCTGACCCGGGCGGGCCGTCCAGGCCGCGTACCATGAGCCGCTTGGCTCACCCAGAGACCATGATATGACCACGCGGGTCCGCGTGGCCTCACACCGGAAACGCCAATTTTCCGGGGCGCAGCATGGCCGTCCCGGCCATGATTCGCAATCGCCACGGGCGAGACGCCTGCATCCGGATCACTCCGAGAAGACAAGAATGCAGGCGAGACGCGTGCGCTACAAGAAAGAAACCGTTCTTGCAGCCCCGAAGGGGCGACCGAGAATAGCCCGGGGCAAGTCACGCGGCACGCGTGACGGCGCCCCGGGAACCGATCCCCAAACGCGTTTCGCCCTGAAAGGGCACGCGAGTCCCGATCCCGATCGCGATCCCGAATGGAGGGGGAGCTGAGAACGGGGACATGTTCCAAGCACCGTCCNNACAACGTGTCCCCGTTCGAATAACCACGCGGGTCCGCGCACTCCCACACCGGAAAAGAAGGCAAGCCGGGCCTTAAGCGCTGTGTCCTCGGTGCCCTCCAGGGCCCCTCTTCGCCTGATATAGATAATTCAGGCGGGTCGTCTGCGCTACACAAACCAGGAGCGCCAAACGGTTCCGCCTGGCCGCCTCACTTCGTCCCGCGATGCGCGATACCGGAATCCGTCTCCCCAAACTGTTTCCGCACGATATAGATGGGTCGGTGCTGTGCCTCGATGTAGATGCGGCCGATGTATTCGCCCACAATACCCACAAGCAGGCATTGCAGGCCGCCGAAGAACCAGATACTCGCCACGACAACCACGTTCACGGGCACGGGGGCGCCGAACAGCCTCCCGACCAGGATCCCCAGCACGGTCAGGGTCGCGAACGGCACGACCAACAGTCCGATCGCGGTCGCGATGCGCAGGGGCGCCACCGAGAAACTCGTCACGCTCGTCAGGGCGAGGGCGAACATCTGCCAGGTCCGGTACTTGCTCTTCCCCGCCTGCCTTGGCGGCCGCTCGAAGGGCACCGTGGTCTGCCGGAAGCCCGTCCACGCGACCAGCGCGCGCACAAACCGGTTGCGTTCCGGACAGCTCCGGAACGCCTCCACCGCCGCGCGGTTCATCAGGCGGAAATTTCCCGTGTCGGCAGGGAGATTCCATCCCACCAGGAGGGTCATGGCGCGGTAAAACAGGTACGCGGAAGCACGTTTGAAGGCGGATTCCTGGTGGCGCGCGGTGCGTTGCGCGCAGACGATGTCGTAGCCTTCGCGCCATTTTTCGACCAGGGCCGGGACCAGCGCGGGCGGATCCTGGAGATCCGCATCCATGAGAATGACCGCGTCGCCCACGGCGAGCTCGATGCCCGCGGTGGCCGCCGCCTCGTGCCCGAAATTCCGCGAGAGCAGGATGCCCCGAACACGCGAGTCCACTTCGTGAAGGCGCTGGATCGCTTCGCCCGAACCGTCCGTGCTGCCGTCGTCGACGAAGAGAATCTCCCACGGGAGCGCGGTGGCGTCGAGGGCCGTGCGGAGCTGCTCGTACAGGTCCGGCAGGTTCTCTCGCTCATTGAACACGGGGCAGACCACGGACACGGTCTGCCGACTGGTTTCTGCCTGCATGGCCCCCTCTTGATGATGCTCTGGCTCCGCCGTCCGGTGCGGCCTAAAACTGGCCGGCTCCGCGAGCCTTCAGTTCGGCCACGACCCGGCGGACGTCCTGCGCCCGCTCCCTCGGCGCGACCAGCACGCCGTCGGACGTCACCACCACGATCATATCCGTGCAGCCGATGACGCCCACCGCCACCGTTTCGCCGCCCGGCTCGTTGTAGACGATACAGTCCTCGCAGTCGACCAGCACGGGGCCGCCCACGCTCACGTTGCCCTGCGCATCGTGCGCCAGGGTCCGGTCGAGAGCGGGCCACGCGCCGATGTCGTCCCACGGAAAATCGGCACGCGCCATCACGACCCGCCGCGCGTGCTCCATAAGCGCGTAGTCGATAGAAATGTCCTCCAGCTCCTCAAAGATCTGGTGGACGCCGAGATCGTCGCCGGCGTTCATCGCCTCGGTCATGCGGCGCACGGCGTCCGAAAGCGCCGGGCGGACACGGTCCAGTTCATCGAGGAAATCCGAGATGCGCCAGAAGAACATGCCGCTGTTCCAGAAGCAGCGTCCCGAGGCGACGAAGTCTTCCGCGACCTCGCGGTTGGGTTTCTCATGGAAGGCGCTTACCGGATAGAGGGCGATTTCCCCTTCCGTCAGCGGCGCGGCTCCGGATGCAATCTGAATATACCCGTAGCCCGTCTCGGGTCGGGTGGGCACCACGCCCAGCGTCGCCAGAACGCCTTCCCGCTCCACGACGTCCAGGGCGGCCGCAACGGTTTCCTGGAACCTCTCTGGATGCCCGATCTCGTGATCCGCCGTCGTGATGGCCATCGTGATGTTTTCGGGCGAGGTGTTGTACCGCGACAGCATGCAGGCGGCCGCGTACGCCAGCGCGCCGGAGGTGTTCCGTTTGCACGGCTCCGCGATCACGTTTTCCCGCGGCACCCCCGTATCAGCGCTGCGGATCGGCTCCACCAGATGGCGCCCCGTAACCACGTAGACATCCTGCGGGGCGACCACCGGCGCGATGCGCGAGACCGCTTCCGCGAGCAGGGTCTGCGTGGGCGAGGTCAGGCAGAGCAGTTGCTTCGGCCGCAGTCTCCGGGACAGCGGCCAGAACCGCTCGCCGCTTCCCCCGGCCATGATCACGGCGACTCGGACAGATTTGGCGCTACCCATCATGACCTCCTTGGTTATGGGGACCATCTTACGCAAACCCGGAGCGGGCGGCAAGATGACCCGGCGCTCCGGGGAGGGGCCGTGTCCGGCATCCCGGCGCGCGGGCGTGAATAAATCCCGCACCCGGGCGTTATCTTAGGCAGGAGTGAGTCCCCGTCAAATTCTGCAACGTGGCATCCCGGAAGATCTTGCACCGCGCGGGATTGTACGCGGTGTGATCGTGTGTTATGATTAGATTGTGCGAGTGTACGTTGCGCTGCGCTCCAGGTGTAACATAAGGATGTACAGTCAGTTATGAATGGTTTTCTCAAGCAGGCCTCGCTATGGATCGTGCTGATCATCATTGTGGTGCTTGCCTTGACTCAGCTTTCGAAGACGCAGAAACCCGGCGAGAAGCTGGGGCGCCTCGATTTCGTAGAGCAGATTGAAAAGGGCAATGTCGACGCCGTGGTTGTGAAGGATCTCGGCGACAGCCTCTATGAAGTCCGGGCCAAACTCAAGCAAGCCTACAAGAATTCCGATACCATCGTGTTTCAGTGGAAGGATTTCCTGGCGGAGTGGGATGCGAAGCTGACCGAGCAGGGGATCGTCCCGTTGATGGAGCGGGACAACAACCTCTGGCTGGGGATGCTGGTCAACGTGGTCCCGTTCATCCTCATCGTGGGTTTGTTCTGGTTTTTCATGTTTCGCCAGATGCAGGGCGGCAGCAACAAGGCCCTTTCGTTCGGCAAGAGCCGGGCACGCCTCATGAATCACAGCGACAAGGTCGTGACGTTTAATGACGTGGCCGGGGTGGATGAGGCGAAGGAGGAGCTTCAGGAGATCATCGCGTTCCTGAAGGATCCCAAGAAGTTCTCGCGCCTGGGCGGCCGGATTCCCAAAGGCGTGTTGCTCGTGGGGCCCCCCGGAGCGGGCAAGACCCTGCTGGCGCGCGCCGTAGCCGGTGAAGCCCATGTGCCGTTTTTCAGTATCAGCGGCTCGGATTTCGTCGAGATGTTCGTGGGCGTCGGCGCATCGCGGGTCCGGGATCTCTTCAATCAGGGCAAGCGCAACGCGCCGTGCATCATCTTCATCG
>DDYW01000002.1 GCA_002348185.1 Candidatus Hydrogenedentes bacterium UBA2224
GTGACTGAGGTCAAGGGCTTCGGGCGCCAGAAGGGCCACGCCGAGCTGTACCGCGGCGCGGAATATGTCGTGGAGTTCCTGCCCAAGGTCAAACTCGAGATTGTCATCAGCGACGACAAGCTGGAAGCCGTGGTCGACGCGATCGTGAAGGCGGCGTCGACCGGCCGGATAGGCGACGGCAAGATTTTTGTGTCGCACATCGAAGAAGCTATCCGGATTCGCACGGGCGAAACCGGTGAAATAGCGATTGGATAGTTTGGTTGCAGACGCGGACGTCCTCAGCGAGCCCGGGACGTAGCCCATCAACCGTTTGCAGCCAATGGGTTGAGGGCGTCTCGCTGGAGTACGCACGGAGAACACGATGATTAAAGATTACAGTCCCAAGGATGTTATCGAGCTGGTAAAGAAGGAGAATGTGCAGTTCATTGACATGCGGTTCATGGATTTCCCGGGCCTGATGCAGCACTTCCACATTCCCGCGTCCGAGTTGAGCGAGGAGACGTTCGAGGAAGGCTTGGGCTTCGACGGTTCGAGCATCCGCGGGTGGCAATCGATCAACGAGAGCGACATGCTGGTGATGCCGGATCCGACCACGGCCAACCTGGATCCCTTCGCGGACATCCCGTCGCTCATCCTGTACTGCAACATTCTGGACCCGATCACGAAAGAGCGGTATTCACGGTGCCCGCGCTGCATTGCACAGAAGGCCGAGGCCTACATGATCTCGACGGGCATCGCGGATACAGCCTTCATCGGCCCCGAGGCCGAGTTCTTCATCTTCGACAGTGTCCGCTTCGACCAGAATGCCCACATGGCCTTCTACGAGGTCGACAGCGCGGAAGGCATCTGGAACAGCGGCCAGGACGAAATGCCGAACCTGGGTTACAAATTGCGCCACAAGGAAGGGTATTTCCCGGTCCCTCCGGCGGATTCACAATCGAACCTGCGCAGCCAGATGGTGGCGACGATGCTGGCCTGCGGCCTTGAGGTCGAATGCCATCACCACGAGGTAGCCACAGCCGGCCAGGCGGAGATCGACCTGCACTTCGATACCCTCGCCGCGATGGCCGACAAGATGACCATGTACAAATACATCGTGAAGAACACGGCCCGGGCCGCCGGCAAGACGGTGACGTTCATGCCGAAACCGCTGTTCAACGACAACGGTTCGGGCATGCACACGCACATGAGCCTCTGGAAAGACGGTAAGCCGCTGTTCGCGGGCAACAAATACGCGGGCCTGAGCCAGGAAGCTCTGTGGTACATCGGCGGTTTGCTGAAACATGCGCCGGCGCTGGTGGCCATCACCAATCCCACCACCAACTCGTATAAGCGCCTGGTGCCGGGATACGAAGCGCCGGTCAACCTCGCGTATTCCAGCCGGAACCGCAGCGCCTGCATCCGCATCCCCATGTATTCGGCCAGCCCGAAGGCCAAGCGGGTCGAATTCCGCGTGCCGGACCCGTCCTGCAACCCGTACCTCGCGTTTACGGCGATGCTCATGGCCGGTCTTGACGGCATCCAGAACAAGATCGACCCCGGCGAACCGCTCGACAAGGACCTCTACGACCTGCCGCCGGAAGAGAAGGCCCTGGTGCCGCAGACCCCCGGCAGCCTGGAAGAAGCGTTGAACCGGCTCGAGGCGGACCACGAGTTCCTGCTCAAGGGCGACGTGTTCACCCGGGACGTAGTGGAGACCTGGCTAAGCTACAAACGGAAGCACGAGGCCGAGCAGGTGGCGCTGCGTCCGCACCCGTACGAGTTCTACCTTTACTACGACATCTAGACGGCACGGCACGGAAGAGCGACCGAGCGAGAGGCATCCGGACACCGGATGCCTCTTCTTTGTTCACGCATGCGCCTGGGCGCAAAAAAAGAGCCGGCAAGCGGCTCTTTGGCGACTTTTCAGGCTTGGGGGCCTTGCGTGTCCTGGCAGGCGGGGATCAGTTGACCTCGACGCCGACGCGTGCCAGGGCACGGCGCAGGTCGTCGGGCGTGAACGGTTTTCTGAGGCAGAGTGCCGCGCCATTCTCGAGGGCGATCTCCACCATATCCGGATCTTCCGAATTGACCATCGCGATGATCTGGGTGCTCGCGTAATCGGAGTTGCCCTTGATGCGGCCACAGATGTTGCCGCCGCTGAATCCCGGCATGTGCAGGTCCATGAACAGCACATCCGGCCGGAACACGGCGATTTGCTGTCCCGCCTCGAAGCCATCGGTAGCGACCGCCACGTGAAACGAATTCTGGGACCGTTCGAGGAAGCGCTGGATCACGGACACGACCGACTTTTCGGCATCGGCCACGAGGATCTTGGTTCCTGCCTCACGCAGGTCGGCGTGAATGGGGATCTTGTTGTCGCGCAGAAACAGAATGAGATCTTCGTGCCGGATGCGACGGTGACCGCCCGGCGTTTTGAACACGTGAATCCGGCCGGCCTCCGCCCATTTGCGGATGGTGTCCGGGGTAACGTGACAGTATTTGGCAACTTCTGAAGTGCTGAATGATTGTTTCATCGTGACCGTTCAACCAGGGTTTGCCGCTGCGCGGAGGCAGCAGACCGCTTTACGCGTTACGAACATATATTGTATATCCTACCCGAAAAGGATAGCAAATCCCACACCTGCGGCGAACTCCGCAGGGAACTCGCGAAAAGAAGAACTTCTACCGTGCCCTCCGCTTCCGCACGAATTGTATCGGGTTACCTGCCCCCAAAAGACAGGACTTTATGCTAGCATACCCGAATATCAAAATGCAATGATGAACATGCGGCGAAAACGACATTTTCGCCTTTTTGACGCGTCTTATACCGTGATAGAATAATAAGTTGCAGCCTTGGACGGCAGTCAGGGCCCAATTCAATGAATAAAATGAAATCTACCGAACCAAGAACCCTTCCCGGGAGTCGGGAACATCGGGAAAGCGGTGCGGGGAAAGGACTGCGGCCGGGCAGGCCGGGCCTGTAGTACTATCGGTTACCATCACCGGAGGGGTCCCACCCCGAAAATGAACGGGGATCTTGTAGCGCAGGCGTCTATTCAAATTTCAACACCTTCGGTGTCGTCCGGCAAGGGGATGGCGCCGGGTTCATGGGTTTCGCCCGGGCCTCGACCCCTGCGGAGGCGTTAAGGGCCGGGTCGTCCACCCCATCCATCGCGTCCATCGCTCCGCGTTCGACCCCAGGCACGCAGCTCGTTCCTCAGGCCCCCCGTCATCGGCAACCGCATTTGCGTCGTGTTTATGCGGCGATTTGGGGGACGCGCCGTATGTAGATGGGCCCCGGCGATTTCTGCTAAGGTGTGGAACCAATTCCAGACACCCCGGCGGCGCGCCGGACAGCATGCAGGCACGATGGATACCGACGAGAGCAGTACACAGCATGAATTCCGGGGCAGGGGCCTGGGCCGTGGGGCGTGGCGGCGCTTTGGCCTGGTACTCGCCCTGGTGGCCGTTTGCGCAATTCTCGCGGCGGCCAAACCGCAGGCGATATCGATCGACTATGTCTTGACCCTGCTCCGGCAGATCGCGATCAACGGGATTCTGGCAGTGGGGGTCACCTACGTGCTGCTGACCGGGGGCGTGGATTTGTCGCTGGGTTCGGTGGTGGCCCTGACAGGAGTGGTCGCCGCGACATTTGCCCACCCCGGCGCGTACCCGCTGGCGCTGCCCCTGGGCATGGGCCTGCTCACCGGGGCGCTGTGCGGTACGGTCAACGGACTGGTCGTAACCCGGGGCCGGGTGGCCCCGTTCATTGCGACCCTGGGCATGATGACCGCGGCGCGCGGCCTTGCCTACATCATCAGCGGCGGCCGGCCGGTTTCGCGGTTGCGTCCCGACTTCAATGCGATCGGGAGCGGCGATATTGCGGGGATCCCGATTCCGGTGGTGCTTCTTGGCGCTGTGGCGGTGGTGTCGGCGGTGTTTCTGAGGCACACGCGTGCGGGCCGGCATCTTTACGCGACGGGAGGGAACGAGACCGCGGCGTACGCGTCGGGCATCAACGTTCACGCGGCCAAGACGCTGGCGTATGTTGTGTGCGGCGCCCTGGCGGGTCTGGCGGGGATCGTACAGGCCGCGCGGAGCACCACGGGCCAGCCCAATGCGGGGATGATGTATGAACTCGACGCCATCGCGTCGGTGGTCATCGGCGGTACCAGCCTTTCGGGCGGGGCCGGCGGGGTCGGGGGCACCCTCCTCGGGGCGCTGCTGATGGGCATGATCGCCAGCGGACTGGACATGCTGAATGTCCCCTCCTACTATCAACAGGTCGTGAAGGGGCTTATCATCATTGGCGCGGTGATGCTGGACCGGCGCGGCTCGAAATGAACCCGCCCGCAAGCGGCACTACAAGGGAAGAGAGACCATGAGCATCCTGCGAAACGTTGGGGTAGGTGTAGCGATCATCGCGTTGGCGTCCGGAATGGGTGGCTGCGGCAAGGGCGGCTCTGCGCCGGGGAGCGACCGGTCGGATGCGGCGAACGGCGAGATCGTTGTGGGGGTGTCGCTCCTGAACCTCTCGAACGAGTTTATCGTGTTGCTTGAGGAGGCGATGCGGGAAGAGGCGGAGCAACTCGGCGTGCGTTTGATCGTGAATGACGGGAACCGCAGCGCCGAACGGCAGGTGCAGCAGATCGAGAATTTCCTGCTTCAGGAGGTGGACGCGATCATTCTCAACCCGTGCGAACACGAAGCCAGCTCGCCCGCGGTCGATAAGGCCCTCGCCGCGGGCGTCCCCATCGTCAATGTGAATTCCCGGACCCGTTCCACGCCCACGGCGTTTGTGGGTTCGCGCGACGAGGAATCCGCCGAGATCGCCATGACCTACCTCGCGGAGCGCCTGGGTGGCGCGGGCAACGTGGTGATGATGCAGGGGTTTATGGGGCAGACTGCCCAGATTGACCGCGAGCGCGGCGCGCAGGAGGTGCTTGCCCGGCATCCCCAGCTCAAGTTGCTGGCGGTTCAGACCGCGGAATGGGACCGCGCGAAGGCCGTGACGCTGATGGAAAACTGGATCCAGTCGTACGGCGACCAGATCGACGCGGTCTTCGCGCAGAACGACGAGATGGGCATGGGCGCCCTTCTGGCGCTCGAACAGGCCGGAATCAAGGACCAGGTGGTTGTCACGAGCGTCGACGCCATCGCCGATGCGCTGGAGGCGGTCCAGGCCGGCCGCCTCGATGCAACGGTGTTTCAGGACGCCCGCAAACAGGGGAGCACGGCCGTCCAGACCGCTTGCGATATCGTGTCCGGCAAGCCTGTCGAGGCGGAGGTCTACATTCCGTTCCAGCTTGTCACGCGGGACAACGTGGAGGAATACCTGCGATAGCCGGTTCGCCGGCCGCCGGGCTCATTTTGCGATGGTGAGGCGGTCGCGTTCCTGGCCATCGGCGCTGAAGGCGCGCAGTTCCAGGGTGTTTCCATCGATACGCAGGGTTTGATAGAGCGCGGGCCCGCTGAAGATCACGTCGGCGTACTCGGGCCCGCCGCCGCTCCAGTCGCGCGAGGGGATGCCGACCGAGATCAGGTAGATAGTGCCTTCCGCGGGGGACGCGGCGGGTTTTCCGTCGCGCATGGGTTTGCTGCGCAGGTAATGGTGCACGTGCCCGCTAAACACCATGTCGACGTGGTACGTGTCGAATACGGGCCCCCAGATGGCGCGCATGCGCGGGTAGTCCTCGGTAGGGGCGTACGGCGGGAAATGGACCATCGCGAATTTCCAGGTGGCGGGCGAGTTCGCGAGGCGCTCTTCCATCCAGGCGGCCTGGGTTTCCAGGGGCGCGGCGATATCTAGAATGAGAAACAGGGCGTTGCCGTATTCGAAACTGTACATCCGTTCCGGCTCGATCCCTTCGGGAGCGTTCCGGGGCAGGCCAAAGAGTTCGAGATACATCCCCGCGCCCAGCCCATCCTGATCGTCGTGGTTACCGAGGCAGGGCATGACGGGCCGCTGCCGGAACACGCTGGTCGAAACCGCAAAGAACTGGTCCCAGTCGTCGCGGTAGAGTCCCGTGCCTACCAGATCGCCGCCAAGCAGGTAGAAGGCGGTCTCGGGATGGCGGGAGAAGGCCATGCCCAGCATCTCGCCCCATTGCGGCGATCGGTGCGTGTCTCCCATGAACACAAACGTGAACGGCGACGGGGACGCCGGCGCAGTGATGAATTCCGCTTCATCCGACCAGGCATCGGCGGCGGGGCTGCCCGCGCGGTAGACGTAGGCGGTTCCGGGTTGGAGGCCGGTCAAGGTGGCGGTGAACCGGTGACAGACGGGGTCATTGGCCAGCAACCGATCCTTGATGACCGCCCGTTCGGCGCTGACCGACTGCCAGGGAGCGCCGTCCGGGGCCTGTTGCAGGCGGTACTGGACCACGCCGCTCTCGACTGCCGCGTTTGTCCGCCACTGGATGGTCTGTGTGGTGGCGGGGTCGGCGCTCCAGGTCAGCGCCAGGTGGTCGGGCCGTTCGGAAGCCGGATACAGTGTCTGGCGGAACGCGCCGATGAGGTGGGCTTCGCGGGCGCGCCCCCGCACCGTCGTGAGAAGGACATGGCCGGTGAGTTCGGCGGGCACGTCTTCGAGCACGAGCTCGGTCCAGTCGTGATAGGTCAGCGCGCCCGTGCCCATAAGCCCCTTGGAATACGCGGCGGGCATGAGGTGGGTGATCCGGAGGGGCGTGCCCGTACGCTGGGGTCCCACGGCGACGAAGTAGTGAGGCCGGTGCTTGTCGAACCCGTTGATGCCCAGTTCGACGGGGCCCGCGTCGAAGCGTTTCTGCCAGACCTCATAGGTGTTGTGCTCGTTGCGAACGGTGAGCGGGGTTTTCTGAAAGCCCGCTTCGGCCAGCCAGAACGGGGCCGGGGCCTGCTCGTTGTGCCGCATGACCGATACCACCACGGGGGCATTCACCTCGAAGGTCCAGTATTTCGTGGCGAGAACCGCGCGCTCGTCCGGGGTGATGAAGTTCCAGACGGATGCATGGTCGAGCGCGGCCAGTTCGTCGAGGGTCAACGACTGGTACATGCGTTCGACGACGCGGTCCATGACCGCGGCCACTTCAGGCGCCGGTTCGGCATGAACCCCAAGCGAAAGAAGGATGGAAAACACGCCGGCGACGAACGCGGCGTTTCGCAGGAAGTGGAGTTTTGATGGCATCGCTTTTCTCCCTGATTCGCTGCCGATGGTGGACTTGAACTCAGTATACCGGATTCTGCGGCCCGGGCGGACAGACAGTGTGTCCGAATCCGGATACGGTGAGGAAACCTCCACCAGGCCAATGCCGCTGGAAAGGGTGGTGCACGGAGGTGTGTGGTTGCACAGATTTCTGGCGCGCCAACGGCGCGATACATACCAGCCTGGCCTGAAGGGCAGGGTAGACGGATGTCCCAAGTAAGGGAAGGGCTGAAAGCCCGCGACATGTGCCTCCGAGACCCGTATGTGCCGGTCCTTCAGACCGGAAGAGCTGTGGGGACGCCGGTACGCACGCTTTGGTGTTGCATGAACCCCGAAGGCCTTCCGGTGTAGCGCAGGCGTCTCGCCTGCATCCGAATCGCGGGTGGGAAATGCGACGCGGGGGGACCAGCCCCTCACGCAAAGGCGCCAAGACGCCAAGACGGACGTTTCCATCCTGTCCACCGGAAGGCAAGGATATAGGCGAGACGCCTGTGCTATAAGAGAAAACACGCCGGGCCGGAGCGGCTGCGTGTCGCCGTGTGAACCGGAGGGCAGCCACGGGGGGCTGCCCCTACAATTCAATGGGGATCGGATGAGCCTCCCCGCAGGCGCGACAACGCGTCCCGGTCTTGTGTCCCCCCGGGGGTAGGATTCTGCCGTCCCTACGGGACTTGTGATTTGAGGGATGCGGAGGCCCCCACCACTGAAGTGGTGGGCTATTATCTGCCGTCCCTGCGGGACTTGGAGCCTTGCGGGCTGGTATGTTGCCGCGCCTTCGGCGCTCGGGAACGCGTGAACATAGGCGCTATTGTCTGCCGTCCCTACGGGACTTGTGATTTGAGGGATGCGGAGGCCCCCACCACTGAAGTGGTGGGCTATTATCTGCCGTCCCTGCGGGACTTGGGGCCCTCCGAGCTGGGCTGGTATGTTATCGCGCCTTCGGCACTCCGGAAGGCAGAATAGTCGCTCGTTTCACCACGTGGGTGAGTCGACAAAAGCTCGAGCGCTTGACGGCGCAAGCGTCTGAGCAATCTGCCTTCGCGTCAGCCGGGGATGGGCAGTGTGTATAATTCCGGGAAGGGGGGGTTCGCGCCCGGGGGAATGCGGGCGTATGCATACCGGCGGGGTTTACAACACCGCGTTTGGGCTCAACGAGCCTGTTTGAAGGAGTTTTGCCGATGACCGGCCGAGCCACCTGGCAATATGACGAGTTTACCTACACGGGTACCGATTACGGGGATCCGGACGAAGTGGCGCACTACGAAGTGCGGATGGGCGAACTCCGCGATTTTGATCTGGAGGCCGGGGAGATCATGACGGCGATCGGCCTTGCTCCGGAGCACACGCTTCTCGAAGTGGGCATGGGCACGGGATGGTTCGCCCTGCGGGCCGCGGCGCACTGCCGGTTTGTGTACGCGTGCGACGTGTCCGAGGCGATGGTCGAGCACGCGCGCGGTCGCGCCGCGCGGGAGGGCATCCGGAACATTACCCTCCATCACGCGGGGTTTTTGACCTACGAGCACGAAGGCGAACCGGTCGACGCAGTAGTCTCGCAGCTTGCGATGCACCATCTTCCGGATTTCTGGAAAGCCATTGCGCTGCGGCGCATCGCGACCACCCTGAAAGCCGGCGGTATGTTCTGGCTGAAGGACGTGGTCTTCGGGTTTGACCCCGGCGACTACGCGCAGGCATTCGACGAAGCACAGGCCTCGTTTCCGGCCGCGTTTCGCGAACCGTGGGTGGGCCACGTCAATCGCGAATTCAGCACGCAATCGTGGATCATGGAGGGACTCCTGGAGCGGGCGGGGTTTCGCATCGAATCCGCCGGACCGGGCCCGCTCCTGACGGTGAGTTACCTCTGCCGCAAGACGGGATGAACGTGACCGCCGTTACCGGGCGGCAAGGTGCACTACGGCCTCGGTGGACGTGCCGGTGGCGACGTCGCGGAAGACCAGGCGCCAGTCCCCCGCGGGGTCGTTGAGCGCAAACGGGACGGTGCCTCTCCCCCGGCCGCCCTCACAGGCGAGGTTCTGGCTGTACTGGCGGTGCGGGAGAGCGCTGCCGGGCGCAAAGACGTCAACGCGCACCACGTGAAACTGAAGTTGAGCGCCATCAGCCGCGACGGCCGCGGCCACTTCGAGCGTGTCGCCCGGAGCGCATTTTGGCGCAACGGTAACCGCGAGGCCCGATACCGCATACGGCATGAGCGCGAAGAGCCGCGGATTTCCGCGTGAGATGGCGGCGGTCCACCGGTCGACAGGCGCCTCCGCCACAGCGCATCCCGCCCGCACATCGTAGACCAGCGCCGGCGCGTCAATGGTCACGGCAAGTTCCTGTGGCTCGAGGCCGCAAACCAGGATGTCCTGCTGCAGGGCCAGGTAACGCAGCTTGCCATCCACGAAGCGGGTCTGTTCGATGCAGCGGGCCGGTTTGCCGTCCACGGTCAATTGCGCAGGCGCGACACCCGCCAGCGCCAGGTACCGCATGAGCGGATCCAGCAGCGTGCGTTCGCGCTGCTCGGCGCGCAGAGCAGTAACGGTCGAGAACGGCACGTTGAGCAGCACGGCGTGTCCGTTGCCGAAGGCGTTGGTTATCAGACAAGGGGTATCCCCGATGGTGCATTCCGCGGCCCCGCCTGCCAGTTTAAGGCCGGTTTCGAGCATGAGCGTCTGCACCGGCTCGCCCGGCAGAGCGAGAGTCGCGGGTTGGGGGATGGCCTTAAACGCCTCGATGCCCGCGGGAGACTGCACCCCGAACAGCTCGTCCAGCAGACGCTGTTCCCGGACTCCGCCGTTGCCCGTGAGCAGGCCGGGGCGTCCGTCGGCGATGACCACGCCGCCCCGCTGCGCGAACGCGCGCACGGCCTGCGCAACGCCGTCCGAGATGCATGTGGCGAGCGGCAGGACGAGCGCGCGGTACCCGTCCAGCCGGCCGGGATCGGCCTCGAGTTCAGCGGCGGCGATGAAGGCGTACTGGCACCCGATGTCCTCCAGGGCATGCATGACGCCGATCAGGTTTGCCTGCCAATCGGGCAGGGGTGTTTCGTGCGGCATGGCCTCGAGGAGCCGCGCGGCGAACAGGTCGGCCTGGTTGTAGAGGACCGCGATCCCTGAATCGTCGCGGTGGGCATGGAGCAGCAGACGGCCAGGCCCCGCCTTAACCTCGGCCGCGCTGTCGAAGAACCACTTCCCCATGTTCGAAATGGACATGTCGGGATTGAAGGGGATGTAGTCGCAGCCCCACGAGGTCCACCACCAGCCGGAGTTATGGCCGCGAAACAGGTTATGCCAGAGGATCGCGGAGAAGCCGTCCTCCTTGTCAGCGACCGCGTTACCCCATTCGCCGGTGAGGGCGTCGGGGCGTTTGAACGAGCGCACGAGTTCGCCCTGGAGGGGATAGGCGGTGTAGACCTGGTTGAGCTCGAGGTTACGCGAAAGTTTGTAGAAATCGTATCCGGCGAGCCAGTGATAGCCGAGGAATCCGTCCCACCCGACCTTTGCGCGGGGGTGTTCCCTGCGCACAAAGCCCGCGAAGGTCTCGTGCACATCCGCGAACGCGGCGTCCATGAAGCATCGGAAATCGAACCACGGCGCGAATGAGGCGGTCTGATTTCGCGCCTCGTCGAGCAGCATCGGCGCGCCGATGGCGTCGAAACTGGCATGACTGGTATTCCACGCCGCGTTCAGGGCTTCGATGCCTGGATACTGCTGTTGCAGCCACGCCTTGAATGCCGCGACGTTTTCCGGCGACAGGTCGACTTCGAAGCTGCTGGGGGCCAGATAGTTTTCGTCGCCGAGGGTGTAGGCGGGCGGCTGGTACGGCGCCGCCTGACGGCAGCTGATTTCGATCGAGGCCCGCTCGCGCTCAATCCATGCCGCGTCAACGAGGCTGGGTTTCAGGATGTGGTCCTCACCCGCCTCCCCGGCAATGCGCGTTACGTAGGGCACGATACGCTGGCCCGACTCGGCGGCCACAGCATATTCGCGCGCCGCGCCCGCATCGGTGTATCCGCGCATGTGGCACAGGTCCATCATGTCCGAGCCGAGCAGATAACAGAAGCGGTTTTCGGTGCGGAGGGTGAGGTCGCCTTCCGCGTACGACCACATCAGCACCGTGAAGTCGTCATAGGGATAGGGCACCGCGGCCGTGAACGGCAGATTGGCCGTCGCCAGCAGCTCCTCCCCCGCCAGGAGCCGCGCGACCAGGCGGTGCGGCACGACCACCGGGCGAGGAAAGTTGACGGAGGCTTCGACGCGTCCGTCGCCCGCCACGGGGCCTTGCGCGCGGGCGGTGGTCCGCCCCAGACAGTCCCAGACCTCGAAATCCACCCGCAGAGTTCCGGGGTCGGGCGCGGGAACAACGGCGGCCGTGATGGTGAGTGGACCGCCGTCCGGCAGAGCCACCATCGGCGGGGCGGTCTCGTGGTTCTGCTGCGACGGGGACACCGCGAGCGAGGCCAGGGTGTATTCCGGGGCGACATGCAGGACCGTCCCCCCCAGTCCCACACACTCGCTGGCGCCGTTCAGCGCGACGATATCCAGATAATACGTGTGCATGGCAGGCAGGGGCGGAATCCGAAGGAAGGTCCCTGTTTCATCGAGCAGGTCGTCGCCCAGAACCCGCACGGCGTCGGCATCGTCCTGAATGCGTACGCGTACGCGGGTAAATTCGGCGCCGGAGAAATCGACCGGCAATTCACCCGCGGTAGCGGCCATGATCGGCGCCAGGGACTCGCCGAACGCGATGCGGGCAGGCAGCGGCCGGCCAGCCGCGGCGGCCCAAATCAGCCCGTGCAGGGCGAGGAGGCGGTCGTCGGCTCCGTCCAGTCCCTGCTTCAGGGAGTTGAGCGGCAACAGGGCGCCATAATGGGCAATATTGGCCTGAAACACGAGCACCCGCCCTTCGCCGCAGCGGTAGGCGCGCAGCGGAGGCGCCTCGCTCAGGCGTCCTCGGCTGCCTTTTCGGAGGCTGGGCATGTTGTCCCACGGCAGATAGGCCAGAAGCGTGCCGACGAGGTCCGTGTCCTCCTCGGTGAACAGCTCCGGGGGCCACCCGGCCGTGGCGTCCGCGCCGCCGGTAATGATAAGCCCTTTTCCGTCGCGGACCTGTCCGAGGATGGCTTGATGCAAGCGCGGGCCGATGGCCTCACCCTTCAGGGCGGCCGCGACGATGACGTCGCGCCCGGGGTCCAGACAGATGGTGACGGCGTTTCGCATGGCCAGGCTGGCGCTGAGGGCCCCGATGCCGGTCTGCGCCCGGTAGTGCCACAGGTTGGGATTGGTGATGGCGTCCGTCGAGTCGAAGTACTGGTGCCGCACGTCGAGTTCCAGCCGGCGGGCGAGTTCCATGGTGTCGTACGCCGACCATCGGGGCACCAGGAGCGCCGCGCGCACCGGTGCTCCGGGCAGGTTCGCGGCCCAGGGGAATTCAAGCGGCTCGGGAGCGGGGCGCCAGAGTTCGGCAGGCCGGTTCAGGCTCGCCTCGTCTTCCGCGCGTACCCGCGCCACGCGTTCTTCGTCGATTGGAAGCGGCGCGAGGGGCTGGTCCCAGTCCGCGGCGGCCAGGGCGGCGAGCGCGTCGGATTCGGCATTGGCAATGCGGCGGAAATACGCGCGCACGGTCTCGTACTCGGGCATGGAGGGGTCTTCATAGAATCCGAGGGCGAAATCGCGCCGGCCGGGATTCAGGACGAGGTCGGTGTACTCGGCATAGCCCCCGATGGCGCTCACGGCGACGCTTGCGAACGCCGAGGCGTCCCCCAGCAGCAATCCCGCGGGTCCCGCGCCGGTCCGCCCGGGTTCGACGTCCTCGAACAGCAGCCAACGTTCCTGTGCAAGATCGATGTCGGCCGCGCCTTCGGCGAGGGTGCGCGTCTGGCTGGTGACGCGCCGGTTCCAGGGCTTTTCGAAAGTGGCGGGGTAGGCCATCAGGCGGAGACGGACGTCGCGGATCTCCTCCCTGGGTTCATAGCGGCCGAAAAAGAGCAACTTGTCGCTGCGCGAGGTCACGGCGAAGCGTGCCATCGCCTTGACCTTGGGCGTGTCCCAGACATACTCCACCATGGCATCCGGCCCAAATTCGCGGATGACGCGGAATTGCGGCTTGTATTCGTTGATGTTAAATCCATCGAAGGTCCACTGGAAGAAGCCCTGGTTGTACCAGTTTTCCATGGACGGTTCGGCGATGCCCAGGGGCAGATACCCGAGTGTGGGCGCCCATTTGGAGAACCCGATGCGGGCGGGGTCGTCCTGGCGTTCGAGGTATTCGTACCGCAAGGTATAACCGCCCGTGGCGGTTGCGAGCGACACATCCTGCACGATGCGCGTCCCCTTGTCCGTGGGTTCGGACCGTTGACTCACCACGGCGCTGGCGTCCTGCAGCGCGGCATCGGCGCAGAAAGACACGGCAAGCAAGAGCGGGAGAAAAAGCGCGGTCGTCTTGCGGAACATTAGTTCATCTCCTCTCGGGCAAGCTGGGGATACCCGCGCGGTTCGCGGGTGTGCTTTGGGCCAGTGTGCCCGAAGTGAAATCTCTCGAGCAAGCACGTGGCGCGTGGATAGCGAGCCGGCGGCCGAGCGCGGAGCGGTGGACCCGGTGGACCCGGTGGACATTATGGACGCCCCGGCCCTTAACGACGCCGCAGGGGGCGAGGCCACGGGTGAAGGCCATGGACCCGGCGCCGTCCCTTGTCCGAACGACACCGAAGGTGTCGAATTTGAGTTGCCGCGTAGTCGCGCAGCGGACGGCTGCCCATTCCCGATCCCCTTTGTATTGTAGGGGCAGCCCCCCGTGGCTGCCCATCCGGATTTCGAACGGGGACATTCTTGTCTTGTAGCGCAGGCGTCTCGCCTGCATTCTTATCTTCCGGGGCGAGCCGGATGCAGGCGAGACGCCTGCGCTACAAGATCCCAGTTCCTTGTCGGGGTGGGACCCCTTGCCCTCGTTCAGGCAGGCACGTCCATATCGTCCATGTGGTCCATGCGTCCACCACCGGTTGCCATCATCTGGCGAACTAGGGTTTTCGTCTCCCTGTGCGCTGGCGCGTTCAGTCTCGCAGCGTCAGTACCTCAGAAACGCGCCAAGACCATTCGCGGCCTCCTTCAGGCGCAGGCTGGCTTCTCCGTGCAACACCTCGACTTTTGCGCCTTCGCGCGCAGTGCTCTCGACCAGCAGGTCCAGCAGATCAACCTCGGGGCGGATGGGCTCTCCCAGAAACTCGGCCAGGGCCGTTCCGCCGCCTCCATTCGTAGACACGGTGGGATAATCTTTGGCGAATACGGCAAAATCCCGGGGATACACCAGGGTACGCACGCGTCCTTCGACCGCGGCTTTTACGGTGCCTGCCACTCCGGCCGTCGCCATGCGCTTTTTGGCGGCGGCAGTCAACAACTCCTCCGTCAACGACATCTCGGTGCGGTGTTCAAAATCTTCATCGACCCGCAACGTTTCTTCAAGCACGGTTTTGCAATCGGCCTCGACCGGCAAGGTGACGGAGCTCACGACACGATGCCTCAGCGGGTCGGAGAGCAGACGTTCCAGCTCGGCCACGGTCCGGGACGGTCCGCCAAGGATGAGCCGGTCGAACGGAACGGTCTTGTCGAGGTCTTTGAGGGCGGCGACGACTTTCTTGAGATGGTGTTTCGCATGTTCCTCAGCGTTACGCTGGAACCGCATCTGCGAACGTGTCTGGTCTTTTCCGGACGCGTCGAAGTGCCGCACGTCTTCTTCGGCGACCAGGCTCATTTGCTCTTCGATTTCCCCCAGGCAGACGCTCAGGAGCCGCGTCTTGCCGCGGTCCGTCAGGGCGACAACGTAGCGTGGGTGCTCGTCGCGGGCTTCGAGAAACGGCCGCACAAAGGGCCGGGGAAGCCACCTTGCCTGGTTCTCAATGGGCATGCGGAAGTCCCGCGCCCAGAACAGGCTGCCCGACGGGTCCGTGAACATGGCGAGGGTCCGGCCGGCGGGGCGGTAACCCTCGACGTACTGGCGTACCCGCGCGGCGCAGGTTCTAAACGCCTCGCGCTCCCCCGCATCGCCGAGCCCGGATTCGACGTCGCGAAGCATGTTGTGGAGCGGAACCCGGTACTCCCGGTTGAGGTTGTCGGCGCGTCCCTGATCGACGTTGAGGTAGACGCTCAAGACGTGGCGTCCCTCGGTTGGGGCATGCTCGATTAGTCTCCGCAGGTCGTCGTGTGTAATCATGGGAGGCCCTCCATAATTTCGAACACACAAACCAGCCTTCAGCAAGAGGCGTGGGGAGCGGCCGCTCGTGCGGTCCGGTCCCCGTTGTATCTTGAATCGGTATTGGACACACCTCGAGTGCGCTTGGCGATGCCGTGCGGGAACGCGCGCAACACCCACCGCGGACGGTCATGGGGGGAATGGGGGGCGCTGCCGGGCAGGGGTATCAGAAAGCCCCATGGAAAAACGCGGCCGGCGCGGCGCGTCTGCGGCAGGTTCGCAAGTTTGCAGCCCTCGAAGTAGAGGCTTCGAATCGGCATCGGCACATCCGCAGCAAAGTTCATCGGTTCATCCGCGGGTTGTTTTCCCGCACTGTGTATCATACACCACAAGAGCCCCTTGAGACGCGGGTAAACGCCATGCCAAGCGGGGGCGTCTGTAATCCACTATGCAGCAATGACTTCGGGAATATGGATCCTCCGCTTCTCCGAATGGCGTCACGCATCCCGCTCGATGGGATGAATACGGATTGCGGCGTGTTGATGCCCGCGGCCGCGTTGAATCCGCCCGAGACGTGCCGTACCATCTCCGGCTGGGGGCTGGTGGCGGCGGGTATTGGGCCAAAACGCGCAAGGAGCGGGTCATGGCGTTGACATCGCGGGAACGGGTCTATCAGGCGTTGCAGTTCGAGGGCCCGGACCGTGCGCCGCGCAACTTGTGGAGCCTGCCCTGGGCGGAACTGCATTTTCCCGAGGAACTGAAGAAGATCCGGGAGGATTATCCGGACGATTTTGCCGGCGCTCCCGGGTTCTGCCGGGACACCTCCAGAACCATCGGAAACGAGTATGCGGTTGGGCGTTATACGGATCCGTGGGGCTGCGTATTCGTGAACCTCCAGGAAGGCGTCATCGGAGAGGTCAAGGAGCCGCTAATCAGGGACTGGGCCGCCGACGCCGCGAAGGTGCATATTCCGCGCGAATGGCTGACCATAGACACGGGCCGGGTGAACGCGTTCTGCGGGCGTACGGAAAAATTCGTGACCGGCGGCTGCTGTCCGCGCCCCTTTGAGCGGCTGCAGTTCCTGCGAGGGACCGCCAATCTGTACGTGGATTTGCTGGATCCGCCGCCGGGGATGGCGGCGTTTGTGCGCGAAATACACGCGTTCTATTGCGAATGGCTGGAGACCTGGGCGGCAACCGACGTAGACGCGTTGAATTTCATGGACGACTGGGGGGCGCAGAACGCGCTGTTGATCGACCCGGCCGTCTGGCGCGAGGTGTTCAAGCCGCTTTACCGCGACTACATCAAGATTGCGCACGGGGCGGGCAAGAAGATCTTCATGCATTCCGACGGCCACACCCTCGCCATCTATCCCGACCTGATCGAACTTGGGCTCGACGCCATCAACTCACAGCTCTTCTGCATGGGGGTGGAGCATCTGACCCCCTACGCCGGCAAGATCACGTTCTGGGGAGAGCTCGACCGCCAGCACCTTCTCCCCCATGCGGCTCCGGGCGAAATCGACCGCGCCGTCCGCCTGGTCCACGAGACGCTGTGGAAAAACGGGGGGTGCATCGCGCAATGTGAGTTTGGCCCCGGCGCCAAGCCGGAGAACGTGCGCCAGGTGTTCGCCTCGTGGGACCGGCTCACGGCTCGCGCGTAGCCGAATCGCCGGGCGCGCAGGGCGCCCGGTGGACGCGGTGGACGTTTCCCCCCATCCGGGGTTCGCGGAAGGCAGCGGCCGGGTCAGTTCTTGAGGCTGTGAAGGGGCGCGGGGATGCGTCCGCCGTAGGCGACGAACCGGGAAGAGGCGCCCGCGTTTCGCACATCCACCACGTCACCCTGGCCGAAGAGTCCGCCGAAGATGGCCTTCTCCCCCACTTTTTTTCCGGGGGCGGGGATGATGCGCACCGCGGTCGTTTTGTTGTTGATGACGCCGATGGCCATTTCGTCGGCGATGATGGCACTGATGGTCTCGGCATCGACGTCGCCGGGAATCACGACCATGTCGAGACCTACCGAGCAGACGCTGGTCATGGCTTCGAGCTTTTCCAG
>DDYW01000010.1 GCA_002348185.1 Candidatus Hydrogenedentes bacterium UBA2224
GACATTTCTAATGTGGCTTGACACTTCGGCCGGTTCAGCTTGCATGGCCAGCCTCGCAACCGGTATAATTCTTCCTGCTCGCCGAGATGGTGGAACTGGCAGACACGCATGGCTAAGGACCATGTGCCCGAAAGGGCTTGGGGGTTCGAGTCCCCCTCTCGGCACCATGCACTCAATACCCCCGGAAATATGGCGTTTTCGGGGGTTTTTCTTTGCCGGCCCCTCGGAAAACCACTGAAAATTTCGGCTAATCTGGCACCGTTTCTGGCACGGTGCCAAAAACCAAGCCGGGGAGGGGATGGGGTCTGGCACCATTCCGGGGTATTTCACGCCACGAGAGCCACGGCAACGCCCACAACTGCGCACACCAGCAGCGACAACGCCAGCCCTGACGCGATCACCACTGCGCACCCGCCTCCGGTCATCAGCTTGCCCACCTTGCGCTGCCCTCCGGTTCGCACGGCGAGCCCCAGCCGCGTCGGCCCGGCATGCTTGTTCTTGTAGCGCTGGCGTCTCGCCTGCATCTCTGCCTTCATGTGGACGAGGTGGACGATATGGACGATATGGGCGGGACCACCCGGGCCCAAGAGTCCACCCCCGTCCGCTTCGCGTCCACCCCCAGCGGGGGACAACGCTGCGGACTTCCACAATCGGTGTACGGGGCGTGATGTAGACACGGACCCCTGCTCGCCAGGGTATATCGCGCCGCTGGCGCGCCGGAGATGTGTGCAACCGCAGATCTCCGTGCGCTACCGTCTCCACCGGCACTGGCTTTGCGGAGGTTTCCTCATCACGTCCGGCGAATCGGAGGCAGGCTGCGTATTGATTCTCTGCCGGGATTGGGCCATGATCTAGGCCAGACTGGGTGATGAACTGGATATCATGGGAGGTACGAGAGATGGATGCGACACCGAGCGGTTCCCGGACGACACGCCGGGCGTTTGTAAAGACGGCGGGCGCGTTGGGCGTCGGGCTGTATCTCGCGGGGGCGGGCAAAGAACGGTCCGTCCTGGCGGCGCGGGGCAAGAAAGTGGCGTTGGCGCTTGATGGGGGACCGAAGGCGGTCACGGCCGAAGTGGCGGATGCGACGAGATGGCCCTTGTATGGCGACGAGGAGATCGGGCTGGTAACCGACTTGTTGCGGTCGCCGGGTTATGGGCCCGTGGCCGAGTTTGAGGAAGCCTGGAAAGCCTACCATGAATGCCCGTATGTGAAGGCGCACTGCAACGGAACGAGCGCGCTGACCTCGATGCTGTTTGCGCTGGAACTTCCCCCGGGAAGCGAGGTGCTGGTGCCCGACTACAGCACGTGGTTTCCGGTGGTGCCGATGCGCTTCTTCGACCTGGTGCCGGTGTTCGTGGATGTGGATCCGCGCACAATGAACCTCTCGGTGGAAGACTGCAAAAAGCGGGTGACGAGCAAGACGAAGGCGATCATGCCGGTCCACTGGTATGGTCTTCCGTGCGAAATGGACGCGATCTGCGCGTTTGCCGAAGAGCACGGCCTGGTGGTGGTGGAAGACGCCAGCCACGCCCACGGCGCGCGGGTCAAAGGCACGCTGACGGGCAATTGGGGCCGCATGGCGGGTTTCAGCCTGCAGATGTCGAAGCCGTTGCCGTCGATCGAGGGCGGAATTGCCAATTACAAGGAACAGGGGGATTACGAACGGGCGACCGCGTATGGCAATTACGATCTGCCCCGGACGTTCCCGGAAGACAGCCCGTACCGCAAGTACCAGGGCACGGCGTTTGGGTCGAAGTTGCGGATGCATCCGGTTTCGGCCATCCTCGCCCGCATCCAGCTCAAGGAGCTCGATGCGCGGAATGCGGCCGGGACGGCCCAGATCCGCCGTCTGAATGACCGGTTGCTGGAGTTGCCCGGGCTGACCGAGCAGTACGCGCGCCCTGACATTGATCGGGTGTATTACGCGAACAATCCCATGTTCATTGACGAGAAAAAGGCGGGGATGTCGCGCTCGGTTGCGGTGAAAGCGCTGCAGGCCGAGGGGGTAAGCGTCAGTGAATGCACGTGGACGCTCCTGCACACCTACCCGGTCTTCCAGGAGGATAAGTGGTGGCGCCACATGCCGGTGCTGCCGGAAGAAGGCTCGGTGCCGGGCTGCGACCAGGTCAACCGGACCGCCATTCACCTGCCATACTGGACCTCGGATCAACCGGAACTGGTGGAACAGTACGTGGCGGCCTTTGAGAAAGTCTGGGCGCACCGGAAAGCACTCGGCAAGGCCTAGAACGCCGGACAACACGTTGTGTATCGCATGCCGCCACGCGCGCCGGGAGCGCGTGGCGGTTTTTTCGTTGCAGGGGGCAGGCAAGGCCGCATGCGTGGCTGAAGAGGACCGTGAGGGACGATGAAGAAGGGGTTTTGTGCCGGTCTGACGGGTTGTGTTCTGTTTCTGGCCGCGGCGTTGCCGGCGGCTTCGGAACCGGCGCTTTACGAGGCGGACGTGTGTGTCTATGGAGGGACCGCCTCGGGCGTGATGGCGGGCGTTGCGGCGGCAAGGGCGGGCAGGTCCGTGGTGATTGCCGAGCCGTCCCGCTGGCTTGGGGGGATGGTGGGGGGCGGACTGCGGGTCAGCATTGACTGCAAGTATCCGCGTGATATCGGCGGGCTCACAAAGATGATGCTCGAGGAGGACGACCGGATTGGCGGGGAGTCTCCTCACGACCGCCAGAAGGCGTTCCGCGACCTGTTTCGAGGATTGGCCGAAACGCACGGTCTCCAGGTCCTGTACGAGCACCGGCTCGGCTCGGTGGAAACGGCCGGGGGCCGGATCGTTTCGATCACGCTGGATTATGCGCCGCCGGGGACCGACGGCTGTCCCGCGGCGGAGGCAACCGTGCAGGCAGCCGCTCGAGTTCGCGCGCGGGTATTCATTGACGCGAGTTATGAGGGCGATCTGATGGCCGGGGCGGGGGTCCCCTGGTGCGTGGGCCGCGAATCGGCGGCCGCGTACAGTGAATCACTCGCGGGGGTGCGCAATTTCCGGTCTTTTGACCTGGACCCGTATGTGCGGCCGGGGGACCCTTCCAGCGGGTTGTTGCCCATGATCGACCCGGAACCGGTTGGCCCTGCCGGCAGCGCGTCGCGCCATACCATGGCCTACAATTTTCGGTTGCAGTTTGTTGGCCCGGGCGAAGGGCGTCCCGTGCCGGCGCCTTCGGGGGAATACGCCGCGCGCTATGAACTGGTGCGGAGGGCGCTGGAATCGAACCGGGCGTTTGTGGGATGGCCCAACGGCAATTACAACCGGCAGAGCGTGATTTCGGGGGGCATCCCTGGAAGGCAATCGGGGTACGCGGAGGCGGATTGGCGGGAGCGGTCGGCCATCTGGCGCGAATGGATTGAGCACGTGAGGATCATGCACGCGCTGACGGGTTCGACGCAGACGCTCAAGCCCGGGGAGTATCCGGACAGCGAGGATTTTCCGTCCCAGCTCTACATTCGGCTGGCGCGCCGTATGCGGGGCGCGTATGTGATGACCCAGCACGATCTCGCGCTCGAAACCCGCATCGACGATCCGGTCGGACTGGGATTCTATTTTGTGGACATCTATCCCTGCCGGCTCGTGGTCGTCGACGGCAAGGTGGCGACCGAAGGCGAAACCAACGAACTGGTGTCCCCGGGACCGTATCCCATTGCGTACCGGTCCCTGACGCCCAAACGCGGGGACTGCCGCAATCTGCTTGTGCCGGTGTGCCTGTCGGCCTCGCACGTGGCCTTGTCGTCGATGCGGATGGAACCGACGTACATGATTCTGGGCGAATCGGCGGGCATTGCCGCCGTTCGTGCCCTCGAAGAAGACGCGGCGGTACAGGACATTGACCTGCCGCGATATCTGGCGGCCCTGATCGAGGCCGGCCAGGTGCTTCACTGGGACGGCACGTCGTACGACGATTTCCGTCGGGGCTGGCTCAAGTGGAAAGCGAAACAGGACCAGCCCGCCGAGACCTTCGAGCCCGAGACCTGAGCCACGTTACACAGGTATGCGCCCATGCGCCCGAATACGGCAGGCGCGCGAAGGCACACGTCACCGGTTGCGTGCCGGGTTCTCGCGACGGCTCGGTCTCACTTGGAATAGAGCGGACGGATCTCAGCCGAGGATGCGGTCCACCTCTTCGCGGTCTACGTCCATGATGTAGCGGATGCCGGACACTTCCGTGGCCTCAGGGGTCAGCGAGGCGATGTCATCGCGGGACATGTGTTCGAGGGAGAATTTCCGGCTTCCCGCCATCAACTGCCGCAATCCCTGGCCGAGACGCTCGTAGTAGGTGTAGAGGCCCAGCGCACCGGTGGGGATCGTGTCGAAGCTGGTGTCGCGCAGCTTTCTGCGGAGTTCGACGGCGGTCACGAAAATCTCGTCTTTCGAGTTGCCGAACCGCGAGATGTATACGGGGACCTTGTTGGTGTCAATGGTGCGACCGATGGTCTTGCCGACCATGGCGGCGGCGACAGGAGCGCGGGCCATGCCAACGAATTTTACGAAGGGGGCGCCCATGGCCAGTCCCTTGAAGATGTGATCTTCGAAGGAGAATCCGCCGGCCACCGCGAGGCCCGGGAGATAATCTCCCCGGTCCGAGAGGCGTTTGGCGAACTGATAGAGCAGCGAGTGGAGGTACACGGGGGGCATGCCCCACTCGTTCATCATGTGCCAGGGGCTCATGCCCGTGCCGCCGCCGGCGCCGTCCACGGTGAGCAGGTCAAGCTGGTACCGGGAGGCAAACAGGATCGCGCGGGCGAGGTCGGCCGGGCGGTAGGCGCCGGTCTTGAGGAAGATGTACCGCGCGCCTGCGTTGCGCAATTCCTCGATGCGCCGGGCGAAGGCCTCTTCATCAACCATCCCAACGCGCGAGTGGCGTTCGAAGGCCTTGAACGCGCCGTGTTCAAAGGCTTTGATCACATCGGGATCAGTGGGATCGGGCAACACGATGTAGCCGCGCTCGTGGAGAAGCTGGGCTTTCTTGAGGTTGTCGATCTTGACCTCGCCGCCGATGTCCTTGGCGCCCTGTCCCCATTTGAGTTCGACGCACTGCACGTTGAGCTTCTCGATCGCGTATTCGAGGGCGCCGAGGCGGCTGTCCTCGACGTTGGCCTGCACGATGATGGCGCCGTAGCCGTCGATCTGGTGTTCCTGGTAGAGCTTCACACGGCGTTTGAGGTCTACGGTGTCGACGACACGGCCGTTTTTGATCACGGCCCCGTCGTCCATGCCGACGACATTCTCGCCGATAGTCAGCCCGGTTCCCGCAAGCGCGGAGCCGATGGCCAGGCCTTCCCAGTTGTTTTTGGCCACGTCGGTCGAACCAATCCCGGGGATGTGCCAGGGATAGCGGTATTTGATTCCCTTGTCGTGTCCGAACCGGACCTCGAGGTTGACCGCCGGAAAGACCGCCTTGTCGCTGTCGGCCTCGATTCCGTGCGCGCCCACGGCCGTGCCCATGATGTTGAAATGGGAATAGTCGACGGGATACATCTTCTCCGCCGCGGTGGTAATCACCCCGAACGGCTGGGGATAGAGGACTTCATGGCCGCGGTAGGCGGACTTGCCGACCTCGCACATGCCGATGCAGCCGTCCACGCAGGTTACGCAGAGCCCGGACGAAGGCACCACGGAACCGACCGTGCGGTTCTTGGTCAGGGTGGCTGCCGACGCATTCACTTTCGAGAAGGTATTCGCCATCGTCGTATCCTTTCCGTCGATCAATCCTTTTGCAGCTCACAGGCCACGCAGGGGTTCATGTAACACATCATGTCGTCGAAGGGGTCTTTGTCCACGCAGGGCGGCGCGAGGTTTTCGCATCCGCCGCACACGGCCTTTTCGGGTTCGGTATAGGTGCAGCGGAGCTGGCATGCGGGACAGACATACATGCACGCGCCGCAGGTCCGGCACTCGTCGGATTGGATGTCGAACGGCGTTCCGATGCTGCGCTGGTCGCCGCGATGGCGGAATCCAATGGCTTTCGCCATCATCTGCTCTTCGCACATGCGCACGCACAGCCCGCACAGAATGCAGTCTTCGTGTTCCTGGCGGAAGCGTTGCCGGGTGACGCCGAGCGAGGCGGCGAGGTCCTGGATGATTTTGGATTGCGGGCAGGACGCGAGCAGCAGTTCGATGATCATCCGGCGCGCCCGGAGCACGCGCGTCGAGGCCGTGCGCACGATGAGGCCCTCTTCCGCCGGGTAGCTGCAGGAGCTGACCAGTTTGGCCCGGGCCCCCTCGCCGATTTCAACGACGCACAGGCGGCAGGCCCCGTACGGCGACAGGCCGTCCATGTGGCACAGGGTCGGTATGGGGAATCCAAGAAACTCGGCGGCTTCCAGCACCGTCATGCCATCTTCCACCGAGACTTCCAGACCGTTGATGGTTAACCGGATCATACACGTTCTCTTTCCGCGCCAGCGCAGGCCGCTGATGAAACACTGTCTTGTATACGCGTGAACCGGAGATCGCAGCGGAGGCACCTGTGTGCTTCACAGCGCGCCGTGGCCTCGTCATACGCCATCTCCACCTCGGCAAAGCAGTCCTTTCGCGCGTCGAGCGGGATCGTGGGCGGTTCGAGCCGCTCCGCCGCATCGGCGGCGCCGCTCTCGACGGCCGACGGCTCCAGGAACCCTCGCGGCAGGTTGCTGTGCACGGGCGCCCGGAGGTCGTCCGCGCCGCGCAGGTAGCGGTCGATGACGCCTGCCGCCTTTCTGCCGGCCGCGATGGCGTCTACCACCGTATTGGGTCCCGTGGCCAGATCGCCTCCGGCAAACACGCCGGGACGCGAGGTGCACAGGGTATCGGGATCCACCGCGACCCGGCCGTCCTTTTCGATGTTTACGCCCATGGCGGCCAGGCATTCGCTGTCGGGCCGCTCGCCGATGGCTACAATCAGGGTATCCAGCGGCAGGTGGAACTCGGTGCCGGGCAGGGGTACGGGACGGCCGCGGCCACTGGAGTCGATCTCGCCCAGGGTGTTGCGGATGCAGTCGATGCCGGAGAGCTGGCCGTTCTGGGAGTAAATCTTCACCGGCTGCACCAGGGTTTCAACCTGCACGCCTTCCTTCATGGCCGTGTCGATGTAGCGAATTCGGACGGGGGAGACCAGGGTTTCGAGCTGGATGCCTTCCTCAATGGCCGCGTCGACTTCCTCGGCGTAGGCAGGCATTTCGCCGCAGGTGCGCCGGTACAGCAGTGTCACGCTCTCGACGCCTTTCTGGCGGATTGCCACGCGCGCCGCGTCGACGGCCGAGTTGCCGCCGCCGATGATGGCCACGCGACCGTGGGCCAGTTCTTCGCCGTTCAGGTTGAAGGCTTTGAGGAACGCCATCGAGGAACAGACGCCGTCGAGATGCTCTCCCTCGAGCCCCAGATGCCAGCTCTTGTCGGCGCCCATGGCCAGGAACACGGCTTGGAACCCCTCCTCGAAGAGGCTGTCGATGGTCATGTCGCGGCCCAGGGTTACGCCGCATTTCACCGTGACGGAGTTGCCGGTGAGCGCCTCGATCTCCTGGTGCACGACGTCGCGGGGCAGCCGGTAGGCGGGAATGCAGCTTGTCAGCATGCCACCGGGAGCTTTTTCCGCTTCGAAGACGGTCACGCGATGCCCAAGGAGCGAAAGATAATGCGCCGCGGACAAACCCGCCGGGCCGGCCCCCACGATGGCCACGTTCGCCGCCTGGTTTTCGTCCAGCGGCCGCGAGGCCGGCACGTAGACCGAGGGGTCAATTCGGTCGGTGACAAAGCGTTTCAGGGCGCGAATGGCCACCGGCTCGCCGCCGGTGGTCCCGAGTTTGCAGCGGCGTTCGCATTTCCGGTCGCAGACGCGCGCCGACACGGCGGGGAAGGGGTTGGCGTCCCGGATGACCTGGTAGGCTTCCTCGTACTGACCTTTTTCGATGAGCGCGACATAGCGCCAGGGAGGCGTCTCGAGCGGACAGGCCATCTGGCACGCCGCACCCACGAGCTCGCCGCAGACAAACGCGTCGCAACGCTTTTCCGTCACGTGGCGCCGGCACTCCTCGCGGAAATGGCGGAGCATGCTCAGGACCGGATTCGCGGCCGTCTGGCCCAGTCCGCACATGGTGGTGTCTTTGACCGTCAGCGCCAGTTCCTCGAGCAGGTCGATGTGCGCGAGCGTGCCGCATCCCGAAGAGATGTCGTCGAGGATTTCGTACATCCGCTGGGTGCCTTTGCGGCAGGTAAAACACTTGCCGCAGGATTCGCTTTTCAGGAAGCCCATGAAGTATTTGGCGATGTCCACCATACAGGTGTTTTCGTCCATGACGATCA
>DDYW01000128.1 GCA_002348185.1 Candidatus Hydrogenedentes bacterium UBA2224
GACATTATCACTGTGGTTTGACAACAACAATTTAGACAACAATTCAGACCCATGTCGCCGGATAAGCACGACGCGAATGCGGTTGCCGCTTACGGGGAGCCAGAGGAACGAGTTGCGTGCCCGCCGCTCGAGCGCGGAGCTGTGGACGGGATGGGCAGTGGATCCAGTAGACCCAGTGGACGGCCCGGCCATTAACGACACCGCAGGGGTCGAACAGGAGCGCCGGGTTTGTTCAACCCCCGTTCGGGGGTTGGGATGAGAGGATACGCGTGATCCACGGGTTTCACCCGCGGCTAATCAAATTTGACACCTGCGGTGTCATTTGGAAAAAAGGACGACGCCGGGCTTATGGGCTTCGCCCTCGGCCTCAACTGTTGCCGAATCGCTCAGGGTGGGGAGGTCCTCCCAATCCTCCCAGTCCTCCCAGTCCTCCCAGTCCACCGGGTGACGGCCAGGGCGCCGGTCCCACACGGAATGAAGACAGGTTTTCGAGGCAGCGCAGCATGCGCCGCCTGGCTCACCCGTCACGCGTATCCTCGTCGCGCGTGTCCTTTCCTTGGCATCCGAACCTGCGGATGTTGTATCCTGTCGTCTTATAGCCCAGCATTGATTACATCGTGGAGTCTGCGTACGCCCGGTTCCCTCTGGTGCGCCGGGCAAAACCTTTGCGGATGGTTCTATGACTGATCAGACACCTTCGGCCCCTTTCTCGGGGAGGCTGGACCGGTTGCGTTATTTTCCGTTCGGGCTTCACGTGTCCCGGCGGGCCGGTGAGACGTTTCAGCTCAAGACGCTCCTGGAGCACAGCCGTGCCGCGGAAGGCGGTTTCGTTTTCCAGGCGGTACAGGAACTGGCGTATGTCATGAACAGCCGCCGGGCCGTCGAGAGCCCCGCCCGTCCGGCCGTCCGCCCCGGCACGCTGTTGACGGCCGGGCTGCTGCACGACCTGTTCCGGTATCTTGTCGACCTGTATTGCCTCGACGAACACCCGGCCAGCATGGCCGCCGGGCTGGCCGCGGCCGCCGCGACCCGCGGACCCGCGGGCGTCCGGCCCGCCCTGACGGCATTTCTGGACCTGTATCCGCCGCATAGCGCCAAGATGGCCCAACGCTATGCCGACGCCGTGGAACAGTCTGGCGAACCCGATACGCAGGCGCATTACGTCCTGGCGCGGGAACTGGTCCTGCTCGACCTGGCGATGGGCAATCCCGCCATGGAGTCCATTCGCGAAGTGTTTGACGACACGGACCTTTGCCGCCGCGCGCCGTACCGGGCGCTGGTGGGCAGTCTCGAACAGTATTTCGAAGGCCAGCCCCCCGTGGCGCAGCTTGGAAAACCGCTGTTTGCCTGCCTGCGCGCGCCCATGCTTGCCTCTCCCTATTCGCTCGAGGGCCAGTTGCAGTTCATCCGGCAGCACTGGGGCGCCTTTCTGCCGAGCCAGTTGCTGGAACGCCTGACGCGCGTTGAGGACGTGTTGAAAGAGGAAACGCTGCACCGCGGCGTTGGACCCGGCCCGGCCCGCGTGCTTGAATTCGGGAAACACGCGTACGGCGGGGATTGGGGATATCCGGAACCGGAACGCTTTACCGCCGATCGGGACTGGATGGCCAATGTGGTCCTCATTGCCAAGTCCGTTTATGTGTGGCTGGACCAGCTTTCGAAGAAGTACGGACGCCTGATCCGGCGGCTCGACGAGATTCCCGACGAGGAACTCGACCTGCTGGCCCGCTGGGGATTCACCGGGCTCTGGCTCATCGGCATCTGGGAGCGGTCGGTCGCGTCTCAGACCATTAAGGAACGGATGGGCAATCCGGAGGCCGCGGCGTCCGCCTATTCCCTCTACGATTACGAGATCGCGGCCGACCTGGGCGGTCCTACGGCGGCCGAGACCCTGCGTCACCGCGCGGCGCTCCGGGGCATTCATCTAGCCTGCGACATGGTGCCCAATCATGTCGGCATCTATTCCAAATGGATCGTTGAACACCCGGACTGGTTCATTCAGCGCGACCATCCTCCGTTTCCGGTATACCGGTTCAGCGGCCCGAATCTGTCGCCGGATCCGCGGGTCGAGGTCCATATCGAAGACGGGTATTGGGAGCGCCGCGACGCCGCGGTGGTGTTCAAACGCGTGGACCGTCAGACGGGGCATACCCGCTACATTTATCATGGAAACGACGGCACCAGCACGCCCTGGAACGACACCGCCCAGCTCAATTACCTGCTCCCGGACGTCCGGGAAGCGGTGATCAACACCATCATGCACGTGGCCCGGGTTTTTCCGATCATCCGGTTTGACGCGGCCATGACGCTCGCCAAACGCCATTACCAGCGCCTGTGGTTTCCCATGCCCGGCGAGGGGGGCGCGATACCGTCGCGGGCCGAGTACAGTCTGTCCCGCGAAGAATTCGACCGCCACATGCCCCAGGAATTCTGGCGCGAGCTTGTCGACCGGGTGAATGCCCAACGGCCCGACACGCTCCTGCTCGCAGAGGCGTTCTGGCTCATGGAAGGCTATTTTGTACGCACGCTCGGCATGCATCGCGTCTACAACAGCGCCTTCATGAACATGCTTAAACTGGAGGAGAACAGCAAATACCGCCAGACGGTCAAGAACGTCCTCGAATTCAGTCCCGAAGTCCTGAAACGGTTCGTGAATTTCCAGAACAACCCCGACGAACTCACCGCCATCGAGCAGTTCGGCAGCGGCGACAAGTACTTTGGCGTCGCCGTCATGCTCGTCACCATGCCCGGGCTGCCCATGTTCGGGCACGGCCAGGTCGAGGGGTTCAGCGAGAAATACGGCATGGAATACCGGCGCGCCTACTGGGACGAACCCGTCAATCAGGACCTCGTGTACCGTCATGAACGCGAAGTATTCCCCCTGCTGCGGAAACGCTACCTGTTCTCCGGGGTTCAAAATTTTGCCTTCTTCGATTTTGAGACCTACGACGGGCACGTGAATGAGAGCGTCTTTGCCTATACGAACCGGGCCAACGGGGAGCGCGCCCTGGTCCTCTACAACAACGCCTATCAGCGTGCGCGCGGACGCGTCCGCATGTCCACGGCGATCAACGCCGGTTCCGAGAATCAGACGCGCCTCGTGCGGCGTTCCCTGGCGGAAGCCCTCGAACTGAGCGGCGACCACGACGTCTATTACGTGTGCCGCGATCACACGCGCGGACTCGAATACCTCTACTCGGGCCATCAACTGGCCCGGGAGGGGCTCCACGCCGAACTGGACGGGTACCAGAACCAGGTGCTCCTCGATTTCCGGGAAGTCCGCGATATGGACGGCACCTGGGAGGCTCTGGCGCGCGATCTCGGCGGCCAGGGGGTGCCCAACCTGAACGTGGCCCATCGCGAGATCATCCTCAAACCCATACGCGACGCGCTGCGCCAGGCGCTGGATCCCGTACTGCTGAAGGCCCTGTTTTCCGGCGGCAGCGACGCCATGCCGGACGCCGAGGCCCGCCGCATTTTTGTCCAGGCGATGACGGGCTTCCTGTCCGCGTTGCAGGAGCAGTTGATCGGACCGCTCGACCTCGATGCCACGTTGCGCGATATTCTGAGGTCCGTCGATGCCGTGCAGCAGGCGCGCGACCAGGTCCATTCCCTCGACATGGACCGGCACGTGGTCGACTACCTGCGCGAAACAGGCGAGGCCGCGGCCGTCAGTCCGGAGACGTGGTGGGCCGTGCCGGCCCTGTGGGCCGTGCTGGCTCCGCTTGGCGAGGCCGTCAGCCAGAGCGAGTTGCAGGCCCGTACCGCCGCCTGGATGGATGAATGGCCCGTAACCAGCGTGGTCTATGATGTGTATCGCGCACTGGGGCTTGACCACACGCAGGCCATGCTCGGGACGGGCCTCGCAAAACTCATGCTGCGGTACCGCGATTTGCCGCTCATCTTGACCGTGAGCGAGCGTGCCGAGCTGCTCGAACACATGTTCGACGATCCCGTTCTCAACGATTTTCTGTATGTCAACCCCTATGAGGGCACGTTGTGGCTCAGCAAGGAGCAACTGGAGAAACTGATGTACTGGCTGTTTTTCTGCTCCGTCGTCCGCGTGCTCGGCGACCAGGTCCAGGTGCTTGAAAACGCCGCCGAAGCGGTCCACAGCCAGTACCACCGCGTCCACGAAGTGCTGGCCGCCGCGGAAAGCGTCAAATATCAGGTTGAGCCGCTCCTCGAATTGCTTTCTTAGATCGCCGGTTTCCCTTTGTGGCGGTTCCGCTGAGCGTCCAGCAGTTCCAGGAAGGCCCGTTCCGCCTTCGTATGGTACGCGTGGCGCCGCTGAATCACCCCGATGCGCACCCGCGGCAGGCCGGACACATTCACCGTGGCCAGCCGCCGATCCTCGGGGGTCACTGCGATTCGCGGCAGAAAGGCCACCCCAATGCCCTCGCCCACGTAGCGCTTGATCACTTCGAAGCTGCCGCTGTCCAGCACCACTTGCGGCGTAAACGCCTCCCGGGTGAACAGGGCGCGAAGCACCGACCCCGTCCGGGTGTTGGCGTTCAGGAGCAGGAAGGGTTCCTCCCGGAGTTCCGACAGGTTGACGCGGTTCCGCGACGCCAGGGCGTGGTCGACCGGCACCACCAGCGCCAGGTGCTGTTCAAACAGGTCGCGCTCGATCAGTTCATCGTTGTCCACCGGCAGCGTCACGATGCCGAGGTCCAGCTCTCCGCGCGCCACCTGCTCCGCAATCGCGCGCGAGGGCCGGTTCACCATGGCCAGGTGCGTCTGCGGCATCGTCTGCGCAAACTGCCGCACGACCTCCGGCAGGACATACAGCGCCGTGGTGTCGCTGGTGCCCACTCGCAGTTCCCCGGCCTGCGCCTCGTCGAAATCTTCGAGCTCCCGGGCCAGACCTTCGGTTTCGTTGAGGATGTGCCGGGCCCGGTCATACAGCAGCGACCCCATGGGCGTCATCCGGCAGGTCTTGCGCTCGAGGAGGACCTGCCCCAGCTCCTTCTCAAGCGATTTAACCTGTTGGCTGATAGCAGGTTGAGACCGGTGGAGCCGATCGGCGGCGGCGCGGAAACTCCCCTCTTCGATGACCGCGCAAAAGCATCGCAGCGCCTCGAGATTCATGATAAGCCCTCCTTATAAATTGCATTATAACATTTCGCTTGAATTATGGAAGCCCCCGCCGGTATCGTATGCGGCATACGGTCCTTCCAGCCCACAAGAGGAGTTTGTCATGGACCCCAAAAAGCCTGGCTTGAGCTACCGCGATGCCGGGGTGAACATCGACGCCGCGGATGAAGCGCTGCGCAGCGTCAAGGGAATCGTCAAGAAGACCTTCACTCCAAACGTCCTGCGTGACATCGGGACGTTTGGCGCGATGTACCAGCTCGACCTGGCGAACTACAAGGAGCCCGTGCTGGTGTCCAGCGTGGACGGCGTCGGCACGAAGCTCAAAGTCGCGTTCGCCATGAACAAACACGACACGGTGGGGGTGGACCTGGTGTCGCACTGCGTGAACGACATCCTGGTGCAGGGCGCGCGCCCGCTGTTTTTCCTCGATTATCTGGCGTTCGGGCGTCTCGTGCCCGAGATTGCCGTCGATGTGATCACCGGGCTGTCCAACGGCTGCCGCTATGCCGGCTGCGCCCTGATCGGCGGCGAGACGGCCGAAATGCCCGGTCTGTACAACGAGGCTGAATACGATCTTGCCGGCACGATCGTGGGCATCGTCGACCGGAGCCGGATCATTGACGGTTCGGCCATCCGGGAAGGCGACTCAATCATCGCCCTGCGGTCCTCCGGGCTTCACACCAACGGCTACAGTCTGGCGCGGAAGATCTGTTTCGAAGTCGAGGCGCTCGGAATCACGGACATGATGCCGTACGTGGGGCGGCCGGTGGGCGAAGCCCTGCTCGAGCCCCATCGCAGCTACTCCAAAGTGATGCAGCTCGTGCTCAAGACCGCCGGCGTGAGCGGCATGGTGCATATCACGGGCGGGGGCATCACCGATAACCTGCCGCGCGTCCTGCCCGAAGGCACGGCCGCGGAAATCGACCTTTCCGCCTGGGAAGCCCTGCCCATCTTCCGCTTTCTTCAGGAGGCCGGGGGGGTCGCCGATGCCGAAATGCTGCGCACATTCAACATGGGCGTCGGTTTTCTGTTGATCGTGTCCAGGGACGAAGAAGAGAAGGCCCTCAAGACGCTGTGCCAGGCCTGCGAAGATCCGAAGGTCGTGGGACGCATCATTGCCGGGGATGGAAAAGTTCACTACACAGGGACGATTCGCTATGCCACATCGAATTGAAGTCGGCATGAAGACCGGGCTGCATGACCCGGCCGGTGACGCAACCCGGCAGCGCCTCGCAGAGGACCTCGGGATCCGCGTCGACGACGTGCATGTGCTCGACGTATACACGATCAATGCCCGGCTCGATGACGAGGAGCTGGAGCGGGTGCGCGCCGAGCTGTTCACGGACCCGATCATCCACGACTCCACAGCCAACGCCTCGCTGGCCACCGGCTACGATTACGTCATCGAGGTCGGGTTCCGGCCCGGGGTGACGGACAACGTCGGCAAAAGCGCCGCGGAAGGCGTCGCCGATACCCTGGGACGCAGCCTGGCCCCGGGCGAGGCGGTCTACAAATCCACCCTGTATGCCATCAAAGGCGATGTAAGTGCCCAGGATTGCGAGCGCATCGCGCGTGATGCCCTGGCCAACGAACTCATCGAACGCTGGGTGGTCAAGTCCCGCGACGACATGAAAGCCCTCGATGGCAAATCGCTCCTGGACCTCCCCCTGGTCACGCAACAGAGCCGTCCCGAGGTTCACCGGGTTGATCTCGAGATTCCTGACGACCAACTCGTCCAGCTGAGCCGCGACAAGATGTTCGCTCTCGAACTCCACGAGATGAAGGCCATCCAGGCCTATTACCGCGACCCGGCCGTTCGCGCGGCGCGCACCCGGGCCGGGCTCTCCGCCGAGCCGACGGACATCGAACTCGAAATCCTGGCCCAGACGTGGTCCGAACACTGCAAACACAAGATTTTCAACGCGCTCATCGAGTACACCGATGAAACGGGCGAGACCCGGGTCATCGACAGCCTGTTCAAGACGTACGTCAAGGCAGCCACCGACGACGTTGCCCAACGCGTGGACTGGCTGGTCAGCGTTTTCCATGACAACGCGGGGCTGATCCGGTTCGACGACGACCACCACTTCGCGTTGAAATGCGAGACCCACAACAGTCCGTCGGCGCTCGATCCCTACGGCGGCGCGATCACGGGCATCGTGGGCGTCAATCGCGACATTCTCGGCGCGGGCATGGGGTGCCGGTGCATTCTCAACACCGACGTGTTTTGTTTTGCCTCGCCCTGGTTTGATGGCGAAGTTCCGCCCCGCCTGTTCCATCCGCGGCGGGTGTTGCGCGGCGTGCACCGGGGCGTCAAGGACGGCGGGAACCAGAGCGGCATTCCCAACGTCAATGGCGCCATCGTATTTCATGAACGCTTCCTCGGCAAACCGCTGGTGTTCTGCGGTACCGGCGGCATCATTCCCTGCACCGTTACCGGGAAGCCCAGCCATGAGAAGGGCGCGCGGCCCGGCGACCTGATTGTCATGTGCGGCGGACGCATCGGCAAGGACGGCATTCACGGCGCGACGTTTTCGTCGGAGGAATTGCACGAAGGGTCGCCCGCGACGGCCGTGCAGATTGGCGACCCGATTACGCAGAAGAAGATGGCCGATTTCCTGCTCGAAGCCCGCGACTTGGGCCTGTATACGTGCATCACCGACAACGGCGCCGGGGGCCTGTCGTCGAGCGTGGGGGAGATGGCCCGCACACCCGGCGGCGCCGATATTCATCTCGAGAAAGCCCCGCTTAAATACGCCGGGCTGGCCCCCTGGGAGATTTTCCTCTCCGAAGCGCAGGAACGCATGACCGTCTCCGTGCCGCCGGACAAGCTTGAGGCCTTTCTCGCGTTGTCGCGGCGCCGCGCCGTCGAATCGACCGTGCTGGGCGAGTTCAACCCGTCCGGCAAGCTCCAGTGTTTCTACAACGGCGAGCTGATCGGCTCGCTCGACATGGCCTTCCTGCACGACGGTGTGCCGAAGATGACGCTCCAGGCCGTCTGGCAGGCGCCTGCCCGGGCGCCTGAAGTGGTCGTGCGCGACAGCGATGTCGTGGCCGACCTCAAAGCCGTTCTCGCCATGCCCAACGTGTGCAGCAAGGAATCGTTCGTGCGCATGTACGACCACGAGGTCCTGGCGCAGAGCGTCCTCAAACAGTTCCAGGGGCCGTTGCACGACGGCCCCGGCGACGCGGGCGTCATCCGTCCCGTGCCCGGCTCGGACCGGGGCATCGCCATCTCGTGCGGCATCTGCCCGAAGTACAGCGAACTCGACACCTACTGGATGATGGCCTGCGCAGCCGACGAGGCCGTGCGCAACCTGATCGCCGCCGGCGCCGAACTCGGCCTGATCGCGGGGCTCGACAACTTCTGCTGGCCCGATCCGGTCCAGAGCGAGAAGACCCCCGACGGTGCCTACAAACTTGCGCAGCTCGTGCGGTGTTGCGAGGCGTTGTACGACGCCTGCACGGCGTACGATATCCCCTTGATCAGCGGCAAAGACAGCATGAAGAACGATTACAAGATCGGCGAGCACAAGATCTCGATCCCGCCGACCGTGCTGTTCACCGCCGCGGCCATCATCCGGGATGTCACCCGGGTGGTCAGCATGGACGTCAAGAAGCCCGGGGACGCCGTGTACGTCCTGGGCGAGACGCGGAACGAACTGGGCGGCAGCGAGTACCTGGCGATGAAAGGCCAGCGCGGCGGCCAGGTGCCGACGGTCGACTTCGAGCGGGCCCGGAAACTGTACGGGGCGCTGTCGTCCGCGATACGCAGCGGTCTTGTGGCCTCGTGCCATGACTGCTCCGACGGCGGGCTGGGCGCCGCCCTGGCCGAGTCGGCGTTCGGCGGCAGTCTCGGCCTGCACGTCGACCTTGCCGGGCTGGGGCTGGACAGCAACACCGCGGCGCTGTTCAGCGAGTCTCAGAGCCGTTTCGTGGCGACGGTCGAGCCCGCGCAGACGGCCGCGTTCGAATCCCTCTTCACCGGATTGCCCGTCCGCCGCATTGGCGAAGTGCGGGCGGATGGCATGTTCCGTGTGACCGGCCGGGACGGTCTGGATGCCAGCGTGCCCGTTGACGAACTCAGAACCGCCTGGAAATCGCCCATGCAATGGTAACCGCGGGAACGCCGTGACGGAAGGCCAGCCCCGCGGCCGAAGAAAGGTGCAGACAGTGAGTGTACGTGCAATCGTGCTGACGGGATTCGGAATCAATTGCGACAACGAAACCCAGAGCGCCCTCAAGCGCGCCGGCGCTGCCGCCGAGCGCATTCACCTCAACGACATCATCGACGACGTGTCGCGCCTCGACGCGTACCACATATTTGCCGTGCCCGGAGGGTTCTCCTTTGGCGACGACATCGCCTCCGGCAAAATTCTCGCCAACCGGCTTCGCTACAAACTCGGCGACGCGCTCCGGAAATGGATCGACGACGGCAAGCTCATGATCGCTATCTGCAACGGTTTCCAGGTGCTCGTCAAGATGGGCATTCTGCCGCTTTTTGACGGTGAATTCGCGCGGGTGACCACGCTGACCCACAACGATTCCGGCCGGTTCGAGAACCGCTGGGTCCATCTCAAAACCGATCCCGCTACCCGATGCGTGTGGCTCAAGGGCGTCGAGGGCCTGCCCCTGCCCGTCCGTCACGGCGAAGGTAAATTCGTGCCCCAAGACGACGCGGTGCTGCGGCGGCTTCAGGCGGACGGCCAGGTGGTCCTGCGTTATGTGAAACCCGACGGTTCTCCTGCCGCCGGCGTGTTTCCCTGGAACCCCAACGGCGCGATTGACGACATTGCGGGCGTCTGTGATCCTGAGGGGCGCATCCTGGGCCTGATGCCGCATCCCGAAGCGTTTGTCGACCGGACCAACCACCCCACGTGGACCCGTTCCGCCCTGCCGGACGAGGGCGCGGGCCTCCAGCTCTTCCGCAACGCGGTCGAATACGCCCGGACGAATCTGGTCTGAGGCCTGAGACGCGCGGGTCCCGCCCCGTCACGTTCCCGCGACGATCTCCGGTTCTGGCAGGGTCCGTGTGATCTCGTCCACCCGGTACCCGAATCCCGGACCGGACACCGTCGACAGATCCAGGCATCCTTCGCGGCGCCGGTACAGCCCCGGATGCACCTTCTGCTCGGGAAGCGACGCCTCGGGATAAAACTGCATGCTGTTGGTCTCGACGCCCATGATCGTGCCCGCGTGAGCCGCCAGAAGCACGTGGGGAATCTGCGCCAGCATGGGATTCGTCAGATCCTGGACCATCAGGGTCATGCCATGGGCTTTCGCCCAGCACAGGCTCAACAGCGCGCCCGTCTGGGTCTTGCAGGTCTTGAGCGCCACGCCGGTCCAGCCGAGCGTCCGCCCCAGACGCACCATCCGCCAGTCGTGGGCGCTCTCGTCCATAAACAGCGGTTTCCGGGCCGACACGCTGTGCACGTCGATGCGGTTCGTCTCCAAATCGTAGGGGAATGGCTGCTCGACATACAGGATCATCCCGTAGATTCGCGGATGCTCCTGCACGAGCCGGTCGAGGATGGCGTTGACGTAGGCCGGCTCGGTCACGGTGCAGTTGAAATCGGTGGTCAGCCAATCCGCGCCGTTCTCCCGGGCGATCATGCCGACCTTGACCAGCCGGTCGTAGTCCCACGCCGCGTCGTTGCCGCGCAGCTTGACTTTCAGGCAGTTCAGGCCGTCCCGCGCGATCCAGTCTCTCAGCAGTACCGGGTAACCGTCGTCGGGCTCCTGGCCGGTCAATTCGTTTTCGTCCAGCGGATCGACGCCGCCCACGAGATGCCAGGCGGGCAGCTTTCCGGGAAGCGGGCGCGCGAAGAAATCCACCGGGTATGTGCCGCGGAAGGTCACGTTCGAGTCTTCAGCCGGTTCCAGGAAATGGGAAAGGTCGCAGTTCATGTATTCCTGAGTGTAGGTTTCGTAGACCGGTCTGGCGTTAAGGACGCCAAAGGCGTCATGCACGGCAATGTCGAATGCGGAACAGCAGACCAGCGCCGCCAGCCACGGCACGGGTTCCTGCCCGGCGCGCGCCTCGTTCAGATCGCCCAGGATGTCCCGCAAGCGCGTTTCGACGAACGCGTTTCCGATCTCCATGGGGTGTCCGATCACGGGAAACTCCGCCCAGGCCCTGGCCAGCCGCCGGCAGAGGTCCTTGAGCGCCTCCTCGCGTTTCTCATACGACAGGCTGCTCGGCCAGACCCACGTTACGCTGATGGGGGTTTCGCCCCAACCGTCGGCGCCTTTTCCCCGGGCATTCTCGACGCGCACCTTGACCCGCGCGCAGGTCACGTGGGTCAGGGTCTCTTTCCCGAATTTCAGCGGGACCCGCGTCTCCACCGGAAGGAAATACAGCGCGGCGCCTGTGGAGCGAACATCGGTCACTTTGGACATACCACAACTCCCCATCAGCGATTGAACACGCGGCTCACCGGCCACCCCGGCCTTGGAGCGCTCCACCATTGTAGCGGCTGTGGCGGCATACTTTAAAAAGCCGACCGAAACCCTGCCAGCCCCGAGTCTTCCTTCCGGGGTAGCGCAGGCGTCTCGCCTGCATCCGGCTCGCCCGGGAAAGATAAGAATGCATGCGAGATGCCTGCGCTACAAGCAAAACAGCATGCCGGGCCGGTACGGGTGTCCCCAAACGTTCCGGGTCTCCCTTTCTTGACTGCCTCGGACGAAACCCGGTATAGATAGGGCTACCGGCGCAACCCTGGCGCGTTTGCGTCTGAAGGTCTGAACACGGTAGAGGGGGTACCATGCTGCGAATCGGATGTTCGGTGGTTCTTGTGCTGGCCGCGATCAAGGCGGGCATGGCCGGGGCGGCCACGCTGTCCGTCGAGGATTTTACGTTCGAGGGGCCGCTGGGGTCTCAGGGCGCCACCATCGAAAAAGTGGGGGAGAACCATTTTAAAGTATCGCTGGGCGCCGCGCCCGGCCATCCGGACTGGAACAACCGCCCGCAATTCACCATCTTCCGCAACGCGACGGGCAATTCCCTGCGGCTCGATGTTGAATTCGACGGCGGCGCGGCCTACTACTTCAACGAATACGCCTTCTCCTATTCCTACGATGGCGAGCACTGGCATCCCGTACACTGGCAGAACGGTCCGAAGGTTGACAAGCAGCGCGACACCCTCCTCTTCCCGCAATTCGAGCAGGATGTGGTCTACGTGGGCCACCAGGTGCCGATGTCCTATGAGAAGTTGCAGGAACTGGTTTCGGCGTGGCGGAAGAGCCCCCTGGTTACGGTCCATGTGCTCGGTAAATCACTCGAAGGCCGCGACCTGTACCGCCTCGAGATCACGGATCCCGGAAGCGGCGTGCCCCGCGAAAAGCGCTGGGTCCACTTCTTCGCGAACCAGCACCCGGGCGAGCACAATTCCCAATGGCGCATGGCCGGCATGATCGACTGGATGCTCCGCGACGACGCGGCCGATTTCCGCCGCCGCAGCATCTGCCATTTCGTGCCCATGATGAGCCCCGACGCCCCATCCAAGGGCTGGTATCGCGTTAACGCCCAGGGCTGCGATATGAACCGGACCTACCTCTACGCGGGCGCGGACAAGGCCCGTCAGGCCTATGAAGCCTACATCGTTCAGAGCGACCTGGAGGCGCTCATGGCGTCCGAGGCGCCGCCCGTGACCGTCTGGAGCATCCACACCTGGGGCGGCAAGACCGACCCCCGCATCATCGCGGGACCCGAGATGACGGAGGACGGTCTCGGACCCTGGACCCGGTTCCGCGATCTCCTGGAAAAACACGACGTCAACGATGTGGTCCGCACTCTCGAAGAGTGGCCCTTGAAGGAGAGCAGCGTCAATCAATGGACCGAAGGCGCGCACACCCAGTTCGGCATCACTGCCATCCTCTGCGAAGGGGGCGGCGCGCTGTACACCCAGGCAGAAAACGTTGAGTCGGGCGAAGTAATCATGAAGGCCATCGCCGACTATTACGCGGGTACCCGCGAATAGACTCGGGGGCCGGCCTGCGGCGTTTTTTCCCCGGAAACCCGGACGGCTCGGCACAAAACAGGCACGAGGACCTATCGTGCCCTCGTGCCTGGAAAACCGTCCGATGGTGACGCGAAGACGCGCGCCTTATACCACGCCCTGGTCGAGCATCGCGTCGGCCACCTTGACGAACCCGGCGATGTTGGCGCCCGCCACGTAGTTGCCCGGCGCGCCGTATTCTTCCGCGGCCCGGCAGGCCTGGTCGTGCACGGCATGCATGATCTGCTGCAGGCGGGCATCCACCTCTTCGCGGGCCCAACACGTGTGCTGCGAGTTCTGCGCCATTTCCAGGCCCGAAACCGCCACGCCACCCGCGTTCGCCGCCTTGCCCGGTCCGAACAACACGCCATTCTCGATGAAAATCCGGGTACCTTGCAGGTCCGTCGGCATGTTGGCGCCTTCCGTCACCACCGTGCAGCCATTCTTGACCAGCGTCCGGGCATCGGTGGCGTCGATCTCGTTCTGGGTTGCGCTCGGGAACGCGCAATCGCACGGGATCTCCCAGGGCCGCACGCCTTCGCGGTACTCCGCGCCCGGAAACGTGTCGGCGTACTCCCGGATACGGCCCCGGCGGATGTTTTTCAGCTCCATCACGAATGCCAGTTTCTCAGCGGTAATGCCGTCGGGGTCGTAGATCGTGCCGTTGGAATCGCTCAGCGAGACGGGCTTCGCGTCGAACTGGTTGAGCTTTTCGATGGTGTACTGGGCCACATTGCCCGAACCCGAGACCGTGCACACCTTGCCGCTCAGGTCGTCGCCCCGGGTCGCGAGCATATTCTGCGCAAAATAGACTGCGCCATAGCCCGTGGCTTCCGGACGTATCAGCGACCCGCCCCAGTTCAGGCCCTTGCCGGTGAGCACCCCGGTGAACTCGTTCCGAAGCCGTTTGTACTGCCCGAACAGATACCCGATCTCCCGGCCGCCCACGCCGATGTCGCCCGCCGGCACGTCGGTGTCCGCGCCGATATGCCGCTGCAGTTCCGTCATGAACGATTGGCAGAACCGCATCACTTCCTGGTCGGACTTCCCCTTAGGGTCGAAATCCGAGCCGCCTTTGCCGCCGCCCATCGGGAGGGTCGTCAGCGAATTCTTGAAGATCTGCTCAAACGCCAGGAATTTCAGGATACCCAGGTACACGGTCGGATGAAACCGCAGCCCGCCCTTGTACGGACCAATGGCGCTGTTGAACTCGATGCGGAATCCACGGTTTACCTGGACGCGGTTCTGGTCGTCGAGCCACGGCACCCGAAACATGATTACGCGTTCCGGCTCCGTCAGCCGCTCGAGGATCCAGTTGTCCTCGTATTCCGGATGGCGCGCCAGGGCCGGCTCGAGCGATTCGAGCACTTCCTGCACGGCCTGATGGAACTCCGGCTCCCCGGGATTGCGTTTTCGTACCAGTTCGAGAATTTCGCTTACGTAAGACACAGTTCCCTCCTTGCGCAATTGCTGCCTGAAAGTGAAACGCACTCCGCCCCACCCCACACGTACCCTGGACGTTGGGGAGGTAATCGTGAGAATAAGCCTGCGGGAGCAAGATTGTAGAAGGATCCCCGTCCGGTTTCAAGGTTTTCGTGAATCCCGAATCGCCGGATGGTGGCCACCGGTCCAGGATACCTGCTGCGGCTCTCGTGCGTTGTTCCCCACGCCCGGACCGGCGCGCCGGTGGCGTGGGGGACGATATGGACGAGATGGACCCTATGGACGTGCCGGCCTGAACGATGGTGAAGGGGGTTGAAATCCGGATGACCACGCGGCCCCGCGTGGCCATCTCTTCATCGACAACCTCGGGATCGCATCGTGCCCGGGGACCCCGGAACGGGGTCCAATATGAGTAGCCCTGGGCGCAGCCCAGGGATCACTCGCGCCAAAACGACCCAACCCCGAATGGGGTTGAACAAAAAACGCCGCAACTGTTCAACCCCTATTCAGGGGTTAGGGGGATTCGCCCGATCCACGGGTTTCACCCGCGGCTACTCAAATTCGACACCTTCGGTGTCGCTCGGAAAAGGGACGATGGCGGGTTCATGGGCTTCGCCCTCGGCATCTCCGGAACCGTCATGGGCCGGGGCGTCCACCTGGTCCATATCGTCCAGCGCGTCCATTGCGTCCACCCCGTCCACAGCTCCGCGCTGGACTGCGCCAGGCACGCAACTCGTTCCTCTGGCCCCCCGTCAGCGGCAACCGCAATTGCGTCGTGCTTCCCCGGCGATCTGGGTGCATTCTCCGAAAGCCGGGTCCGGATTCCCTGGCGGGGACAAAACTCAGCTTCCGGGCTGTTCCCCAACGCCGGCATCGCGCCAGTAGGGTGCTTCAAACGGCTCGATGTGAACGAGGACGTCGACCACGCCGTCTTTTTCGTTCAACAGGCGCTGTTTCACGGCGGTGGCGATGCCGTGCCCTTCCCGGACGGTCAGCGACGGAGCGACCAGCACGTGCACATCGAGTTGCAGACCCGACCCGATGTGGCGGGATCGCAGCTTGTGAATCGACTTGACGCCTTCTGTGGTCTCGATGATCTTGCGCATCACTGCCACCTCGGCCTCGCTGGCGCCCGCGTCGACCAGTTGGCGAAGCGCCGGCCACGTGATCTTCCCCGCGGCGTGCAACAAGAGCACCGACACCACGATCGCCGCCACGGGATCGAGGTAAATCCATTCCGGGTGCAGGCGTGACGCCAGGACTGCAATCGCCACCGGCACCGAACTGAATGCATCCGACCGGTGATGCCAGGCGTTCGCCATCACCGCCGAGGACCGCACGCGCGCGCCAACGTGGATGGTGACCCGGTAGAGCGCTTCCTTCGTCACAATCGAGAGCAGGGCGATCACAAACGCGGGCCAGTTGGGCCGTGCGACCGTGCCGGAATGCAGCGTGAGGATGGCGCGATAGATGATTCCCACCGCAACACCGCCGAGCACCAGCCCGATCAGGGCGCTTATAAGCATCTCGATCCGCCCGTGGCCGTGGGGATGATCCCGGTCGGCCGGCGCGGTCCAGTAGCGCAACCCGACCAGGACCGCGACATCCGTCGCCATGTCGGACAGACTGTGTACGCCGTCGGCCACCAGCGCCTGGCTCGCCGCCATCAGGCCAATCACGAATTTCAGCCCTGAAAGCACGAGATTGATGGCAAGACCCCAGAGCGTCACTCTCCGGATTTCGCGGGGGGCGTCGATCGTGCCCGCCGGTTGGGGTTTGGCCACCATAGTCAGTCTCCGGTAAGGCCCTTCGCTTATTGCGGGTCGCCCTGTTTGAGCCAGGCCTTGTTGAACGTCGCGTATTTGATGGAGCGGCTGCGCTTGTCCCCGCCATCTTCGAAATAGCTGTAGGTGCAGTGGAGGTTACCGTCGCTGCCCTCGATGATCGACGGGTAGTGGAAACGGCCTGTGCCCTCTTCCACCCGTTCCAGGTGCCGCGTCCATTTCCACGTTGTGCCCTCGTCGTCCGACAACGAAACCGCCAGGCTGTGACGCCCTTCCGGCAGGTCGTTATAGATCACGACCCAGTCGCCATCGCGCAGGGTCATGATCTCCAGCCCCGCACCCGGGTTGCTGAGCGTCGGATGGTCCTGCACCAGGCTCCACGTTTCGCCCCGATCCTTTGATTCGGATACCAGGATGCGCTTCGGAGGCGGACCATTGTCGCGCATGTAGGTCACCAGCGTGCCGTCCCTGCGCCGGGCAAAGCTGGGTTGAATGTTGCCCCCGCCCACGATGGGTTCGCTGAACGACCAGGTCTCGCCCCAGTTGTCCGTGATGGCTACCAGCGAGAACGAGAACCCGTCCGAATACAGCCCCACGAGCATCCGGCCGTCGTCGAGAATGTACGGATGCGCCCGCGTAAACCAGCCCAGGCGGCGCGTGAGCTTGTCGCCGGCCTGTTCCAGATTGTGTGCTTTCCACGCTTCCACTTCTTCGGCCACTTCTTCGGGAATCTGAATGCTCGCCAGGTATTCGTCGGTCTTTCGCGCGACCACTTCCGGGAAGGCATCGCCCGGTTTGGGATGCAGCACATACATCATGTCCCATTCCGGCGGGCCATCCTGCTGCATGTAGTTCGTCGAAATCTTGTACTTCATCAGGGCGCTTTCCCACGTGTTCGCGAGAATCGTGGGCCACAAGAGCCACAACCGCTCCTGCGGATCGATGATCATGCAGCAATTCGTGTCGGGAAAATCGGGCGTATCGGCCATCAGGAACGGTTCGGACCACGCCGCCGCGCCTTTGACCTTCCGGGCGCCCCGGATCACCACGTCGTCGGCCTGCCGCTCACCGGTGCCGTGGAACCAGCAGACCAGCAGGTCGCCGTTCGGGCATTCCACGATACAGGAGCCGTGGTTGTGCCAGTCTTCCAGTGGGAAAATCAGCTCGCCCTGATGCATCGGCGCGTCCGGCGCCGCCGCCGCCAGACATGCCATCGAGATCGCCAGTACGTACGCGCACATAGAACCCTCCTTCCCCGTATGCAGAGCGCAATTCCATCCGGTTCACCGTCCTGAACCCTGCCGTATGCCGCCATTATACCGGATTGCGTGTCCTGGGAATCCAGCGCGCCCGCACGGCCCTGCCGGGAAAGCCAGCTGCCCGCGGTCACTTCCGCCCGGCCGAGCCTGTCGAAAATGCTCTCGTGGATTCTTGTTCCCGGCGTTCCCTCGGGTATACTGTCTCTCAAGATCGTGCCACGGCTTTCGCAAAGAGGAGACCGCCCATGTCACGCCACACCCGCCGCGATTTTCTCCGGAATTCCGCATTCGGCCTGACCGCCGCGCCCCTGCTGATGACGCAACAGACGGGCGCCGCGGCCGCCGTGCCGGCCAGTGAAAAGGTCCGCATCGGGCTTATCGGGTGCGGCGGGATCGGCCGCGTCGATCTCCGCACGTTCTTCATCAACCCCGAGGTCGAGTGTCCCATCATCTGCGACGTCGACGACGCCCAGTCCGCCGAGGCCGCCAAGATCGTCGAGGGCATGCGCGGCAACAAACCCGACATTGTGAAAGATTTCCGGCGCATTATCGACCGCAACGACATCGACGCCGTGCTGGTCGCCACGCCCGATCACTGGCACGCCCTGCCCACGGTCTACGCCTGCCAGGCCGGCAAGGACGTCTACGTCGAGAAGCCGCTCGGTCAAAACATTCAGGAAGGCCGCGCCATGCTTACCGCCTGCCGGGAAAACAAGCGCGTAGTTCAAATGGGCACCCAATGGCGCAGCGGCGACCACTACCGCGACGCCGTCGAATTTGTGCAGGCCGGCAAGCTGGGACGCATCCGCCTCGTTCGCGCCTGGGCCTATCTCGACTGGGTCGGCGGCATCGGCTCCCCGCCGGACGCCGAGCCGCCTGCCACCGTCGACTACGATTTCTGGCTGGGCCCCGCGCCGCTTCGTCCCTTCAACCCGAACCGGTTCCACTTCAATTTCCGGTGGTTCTGGGACTATGCCGGCGGTCTGATGACGGACTGGGGGGTGCACCTGCTCAACGTCTGCCTCTGGGCGATGGGACCGCAGGTGCCCCTGCGCGTCAGTTCAACCGGCGGCAAGTACGTCGTTGAGGACAACAGCGAAACCCCCGACACCCAGGTGGCCGTGTACGAGTTCCCCGAATACACCCTCGTCTTTGAACAGATGGTTCTCGGCGGGCTCGGGCCCGGCGGACGCCCCCACGGCATGCTCTTTAACGGCACCGAAGGTACGATCATCATCGATTACAGCGGCTGGGATGTCATTCCCGAGCCCAAGAAAAACAGTCTCGAGGCGGCCAAACATCCCGAGACCCCCGACCCGCGTCCGGCGCATGTCCGCAACTTCCTCGACTGTATGAAGTCCCGGGAGGACCCGGTCGAAAACCTCGATCTGGCCCACTACGTCTCGACCGTTGCTCATCTCGGCAACCTCGCGCTGCGCACGGGCAGCGAGATTCACTGGGACGCCGAAAACGAGCGCGTCAAAGGCAACCGCGACGCCAACCGTCTTGTCGAATGCGACTACCGAAACCCCTGGAAACTGCCGTATACCTGAGCACATGGGCGCCCGGCGCCAGTAGCGGCCTCTATTCGTACACGGCCACGCGCACCTTCTCCGGGGCGTAAGGCTCGATTACCAGCATGTTCTCGCCCGCGACAAGATGCCGGGTGACGTCAACGCGGCAGGGGGCGCCGATCACGCCGCCCGCGTATGCGCCGTTGAGGGCCAGGCGCGCGCCTTCAAACACGCCCTCCATTTCGATGCAAACCCGCGCTTTGGCCAGATCGATGTCCCCGGGCAGGCTGAACGCGCCCTCGAACGGCTCGGCAGGCCGGAGCGCTGCGCCGCCGATGCGCCCCCACGGGGCATCGCCGTACCTGGCGATAGCGGTCGCGGCTGCCCACGTCCCCGGCGGTGTGACCGTCGAATTCCAGCCCTCCAGGGCTTCACGGGACGCCTGCCACGTCGCGTCCACGTCAGTTATCAAGGCCGCCTCGCCCGTCGTGAAGCGGATCTCGAATCGCCCGATCAGGCCCGCGGGATTGCTTTTGCCGCTTGTGTTTTCCGCGGCAATCGCAAACACGTTGGCGCCCGTGCGCAACGCGTCCGCGAATTGAAACGCCTGCGGGTGCCGCCACGACTCGCTTCCTGGCATGCTCCGGCCCATCTCCTCACCGTTCACGAACAGGGTAAAGGCATTGTCGGCGCTGACGAGCGCCTGTGCCGAGGCGATCGTGGAGGCATCCGGCAGCGTCACGACCCTGCGGAAATAGCGCACGCCGGGCGCCGCAGCGCTGCGGGCGTCTTCGTCCGGATACCACACCCATGAGGAGTCTTCCAGCGACATGCCCGCCGCCGCCACCGGTCCGGCGCCGCCCGTCCGCGCCACGTCAACTGCGTGCGCCGGTCTGGCCCCGGTTTCCTGAATCCGCGCCGGTTTCGAACGGGACTCCTCTGCAAACACGAGCAGCAGGCTTTCCAGCGGCTCAAGCGTCAGCGTGAACTCGGCCTCGGTGTCGCTGAGACGCGTGAACGGAAGCGCCGAAATCTCGTTGCGCAGCGGGTCCCAGCCCTCGGGGAACCCCGGAGCCTGCGCGCGCAGGGTGAAGTGTTTCGCCGGCCCTTCATGGAGCTGGTTGGCCACAAAGAACACGTCGCGCCCGTCTTTCACCCGGTGCAGGACATGCAGCCAGTTTTCGGTGTCGCCGTCGACAACTTCGAGCGTCGGACGAATGCCCGCGTTGTCCCGAAACACGGTCTGCAGCATGTCGGGCGTTACGGTTTCCGGCAGCAGGAACGCCATTCCGCCCGAGTCATGGATGCGGCAGGGCTCAAGCGACGGTTCCGCACTGCCCCAGATCGCCTCCACCAGCGCCGCGACCTCGCGGGAACCGTGCCCGAGCGAGGCCGACAGCGAGGGCAGGAACCCATACCCCACGACGATGCCGCCCGATTCAAAGAACTCCCGGACTTTCAGCAGCGTGGCATAGGGGATGGTTTCAACGGGCGGCACAATCAGGATGCGGTAGCGTTCCTCACGAAGGCTCAGTGATTTTGCGTTGATGGTGATGTCCTTCTCAAACACCTCATACGGGATCCAGTCGCAATCGTACAGGGCATCCTGCAGCGCCTCGCTCATGGCATCGGGGCGCACGGCTTTCCCCACATGGTAACTCTGCCCGAGGTACAGCAGCGCCACCGGGCAGACATGGCGGCCGCCGGTCAGTACCTGGCTCAGCCGCGCCGTGTAGTCCGCGAACACCCGGTACAACGGCCAGCGGGGCTCAAATCCCCCGTTGTAGAAGTAAGGCGGACAATCCGTGTCATGCGGCGCGCGCGGGTTGAACGAGTGCGGGATAAGAAAGTTCACGCCCGACACGTGCATGTGGTCCGCCCACCATTTCATCTCCGGATACGTCAGGTCCTGTCCTCGCGCGCCGAAGATCTCCACCATGGTCACGTCGCCGGGTTTGCCGTACGCGTGCGTGATCGAACTCCCCAGCTTCGGCGTCTGCCAGGTCGGGTGGTCGCGCGCCACCCGTTGTCCCATGATGAACTGGTCAAACACGGCATCGATGCCGCCCATGTCGCTGAATTTCTGCAACTGGACCATGTCGCCCGCGCACAGATGCAGGTTCAGCGGGCAATCGGTATGTTCGAGAAAGTGCCCGATGGACCGCACGCCATGGTCATGGCACCACTGGGTGATACCCCCGTACAAGGTGCGTCCCCAGGCTTCCGCCAGCGCGAAATTGTACTGATACAGCGCCGCGGTTTGCTCGTCCGGTTCGGACAGGTTGAGCTTCTTTGCCGCGAGCGCACGTTTCCAGTCCACCCCGCGCTCCTTCAGCATCGGGATCACTTCCGTACCCCAGTCGCCGTAGGTTTCAGGCTCGTCGTAGAAGAAACCCTTGATCACCGGCCCGAAATCGGCGCGAAACCGGTCGTAGTGGGGCTGGTACACCGTCTCGAGGTACCAGTCCACCGCCGCCTGGCTGGCCCCGTCGATCAGGTAACGTTCCCCCCGCTTGGGCCCGAGGGTCCAGGTGAATACGGCAATCCGGCATCCCGGTTCCAGCGGGGTGTCCAGTTTTCCGTCGCGGAGATCCTCCGTGAGGTCGGCAAGGGTGTTGCCATCCCAAACGTCGCCGTGCACCTGTCCCGCGAGCACCGCCACCAGGTTTTCCGCCGGGACCGGCACCGCTCCGGCGGTGTCGTAGACGGCCACTTCCAGTTTTTTACTGGCATGTTCCGCGGGCACGCGGCCGCCGGCCTCACCGCTCGGCCACCATTCCTCGTCGAAGATCCACATATCGAGGTTGTGACGCTTTGCCGCTTCGAGGCAGATGCCCAGGTCGCGGAACCAGCCCTCGCCCAGCCAGTCGCTGTGCGGGCGCGACTCGGCCGTGAAACACCCGTTGCCGCCTTCCGCGACCTTGCCCACATACATTTCCAGTCGCTCGCGGCTCTCGTCGCCATGCAGCCAGAACAGGGGTCCGGTCAATCTCCGCGCCTCGATGGGCACGTCGGTAAACGCCCGCTCCAGTTCTTCAAGAGGTGATTGCGCGTGCGCCGGCATGCCCCAAAGCATCGCCCACAGCCCCATCATCAGCCATCCCCGCCCTGCGAATCCCGCGAACCGGTGCTCTCTTGTCATGGATAACACGCATCCTCTGTCCATTATGCGTTCGAAAACGCGTTGTACGCCTGCCGTCCCGTCCGCGTACGATAGAGCATGTCCCGCGCCGTTTCCAAATGGGGGCGGACGGTCCGCGTTGATGCCGGCCTGTCGTGGCGGGGACGAAAACTTGCTCCAGACGGCTTCCGCATGATAACAAAGAAGGTGACTGCCGGGGATGGTATGATGAGGTTCTGTCTCCGGAAGATGTCTCGCGGTTCCATATGGACGTGGCTGAACCGGCTGAAAACTCACGTGAAATCACGCACTAACGATTGAAGATACGAAGGAGAAGCGACCATGCAGAACCAGTCCCGCCGAAACTTCCTGTCGACCGCTCTCGGTCTTGGCGCGGCGGCCTCGATGGCGTCGCCGTTGAAGGCCTTTGCGGCTGAGGCGCCGGGTTCGAAGATGAAATTCGGTCTTGTAACGTACCTGTGGGGCCAGCATTGGGACCTGCCCACGCTCATCGCCAACTGCGAGGCCGCCAAGGTGCCCGGGGTCGAACTGCGCACCACCCACAAACACGGCGTCGAACCCGTGCTCACGGCCGAACAGCGCAGGGAAGTGAAAAAGCGCTTCGACGACAGCTCCGTCGTTCACGTGGGGATCGGCAGCAACGAGGCCTTTGACCACACCGATCCCGAGGCCCTGAAGAAGGCCATTCAGGCGACCAAAGATTTCGTCGTCCTGAGCCACGATTGCGGCGGGTCCGGCGTGAAGGTCAAGCCCAACAACCTCCATCGGGACGCCGAGGCCCCCGAAGTCACCATCGAGCGCATCGGCAAGGCCCTCAACGAGGTCGCTGCGTTTGCCGTGGATTACGGCCAGCAGATCCGCCTCGAGGTGCACGGGCAGTGTCAGGAATTGCCCATCATGAAACAGATCATGGACGTGGCCACCCACCCCAACGTCTTTGTCTGCTGGAATTCCAACGGCGAGGATCTCAAAGGGGAGGGGCTGGTTCACAATTTCGATCTGGTGAAAGACCGTTTTGGCGCCACCGCCCATGTGCGCGAACTCAACGACCCCGAATACCCGTACCAGGAGCTGATGAACCTCCTGGTCAAAATGGACTATGCCGGATGGGTCCTGCTGGAAGGCCGCACCGATCCCCAGGACAAGGTGGCGGCGCTCATCGAGCAGAAGGCGGTTTTCGACGAGATGGTCGCGAAAGCGCAGCAGGCGCTGGCGTAGCACCGTTTCCTCTCACGCGCTCCCGGGGAAGGCCGGTTCCCGATGGACGGTCTTCCCCGGATTTCTCTTTTTATGCCACCGTCTTGCGCTTGTACGGTTCGAAATCGCCGCCTTCGGCGACAGGGGCGGCTTTCGCCAGTATCGCCGCGACCTCTTCCTCGCTGAGCGGCGCGAAACGCTTGGCGGTTTCGAGGTTTTCCCGAAGCTTCTCCATCGAATCAATGCCGCTGACGACCGTCGACACGGGCAGGTTCATGGCGTAATGCAGGCATTCGCGCGCGGTCAGGATCTTCGCCCTGTTCACGAACTGTCCCGGCGAGCCGCCCAGGGATTTCATGCCGATGATGCCGAGGTTGCGCTTCATCGCTTCCGGAAGCACCGCCTTCTGAAAGCTCGTCCAGTGGTGGTCCACCGCGTTGACCGGCATCTGCACGGTGTCCCAGTCAAATCCCCGCGCGATCATCTCGAGATGGTATTCCGGCCGCCCGTGTCCCGTGAACCCGATGTAGCGGACTTTGCCCTCTTCGCGCGCCTTCAACAGGACGTCGGGGATGCCGCGCTCATACACCCACTGCGGTTCGTGGGGCTCGGCGATCTGGTGCACCTGCCACAGGTCAATACGGTCCGTCTGCAAGCGCCGGAGGCTCTCTTCCAGTTGTTTCCGCGCTCCTTCAGCGTCGCGTTCCGCGGTGAAGGTCTTGGTCATCAGAAAGACCTGGTCCCGGTACCCGTCGCGCAGGGCCCTGCCCATGAGTTCTTCGCTCCGCCCGCCATTGTAGATGGCGGCGTTGTCGAGGAAATTGACGCCCGCGTCGATCGCCGCGCGCTGGATCGCGATGGACTCTTCGTCGGTCAGCGACTTCAGACCGATGTGGGCCCCGCCCAGGCACAACAGCGACACGGGCTCGCGGGTCTTGCCCAACATGCGGTAGGGCATGCCGTTGCGTTGCTCCACCGCGGCCGGCGCCCCGCCCAGCGAGGTTACCGCGGTGGCCAGCGCCGAAATTCTCAAGAACTCCCTGCGGTTCAGTCTCATGCATCGTCCTCCACGTATCCGGCGCCCCGGTCAGGCACACCACCCCATCCTGCATGTCAACACGCTCGGCCGTTCGTTCCTTCCCGCGGCCGCCCGGAGGGGGAGGCCTGGGAGACGCCCGCAAACCGTCCCGCCCGGCCCCGAAATACGCTATACTGGGTTTCACACAGGTGCCGTAGTCGCAGTTCATGTTCGTCAAAGGAGAACCTACGTGAAACGGCGCACCTTCATAAAGCTGAGCACCGGCTCGATGGCGGCTGCCGTGCATCGCGGCGCTTACCCCCAAGGAGACACCATGGAAGCAGCACCCCGGCCCTCCGCCTCGTTGCCCCGCCGGGCGTACGGCGAAACCCCCGTGGAACTGTCCGTCATCGGGTTTGGCGGCATTGTCATCGCCCACGCCGAGCAGAGGCACGCCAACCACGTCGTGGCCCAGGCCATTGAGCGCGGCGTCAATTACTTCGACGTGGCGCCCACCTACGGCGACGCCGAAATCAAGCTCGGTCCCGCCCTCGAACCTTACCGGAAGGAGGTCTTCCTCGCCTGCAAAACCACGCAGCGCCAGCGCGCCGGGGCCGAGGAAGAGTTCAACCGGTCCCTGGAACGTCTCCGCACCGATCACTTCGACCTCTACCAGCTCCACGGTCTGTCCGATGTGAAGAACGATCTCGACCCCGTTTTCGAAAAGGGCGGCGTCATGGACCTGCTCCTCGAACGCAAACGCGCCGGCCAGATCCGTTTCATCGGATTCTCGGCCCACTCCGTCGAGACCGCCCTCACCGCGCTGGATCGGTATGACTTTGATTCGGTCCTGTTCCCCGTCAATTTTGGTTGCTTCTATGGAGGCAATTTCGGGCCACAGGTCATCCAGAAGGCCCGGAAACAGGGGGCCGCGCGGCTCGCGCTCAAAGCGCTCGCCCTGCAACAGTGGAAAGAAGGCGATCCCAAGCGCGAGAAATACCAGAAATGCTGGTACGAACCCATCACCCAGCCCGATCTTGCGGCCAAATCGCTCCGGTGGACCCTCAGCCAGCCCGTCACCGCCGCGATCCCGCCCGGGGAAGAGGAATTGTTCTGGCTGGCCGTAGATATCGCCTCCACGTCCATCGAGACCGCGCCCGGCGACGCGGAGGAACTCGAGGTCCTGGCCCGCTCGCTCAACGTCATCTTCCGCGCGCAGGAGACCGTCTGAGGCGCAGTCGCCTGCGTGTGCCCGTGCCCGGGAGGAATGAGTGGACAGCGTGGACCGGGTGGACAGCGTGGACCGGGTGGACAGCGTGGACCGGGAGGACAACGTGGACTCGATGGACCGGGTGGACT
>DDYW01000099.1 GCA_002348185.1 Candidatus Hydrogenedentes bacterium UBA2224
CAGAAACTTCTTGACGCGGGCCTGCCGAAATTCAAAATCGTCGTGCGAATGGCTCATCTCCCCGGCTACGGGGGAGACAAGACCGCGATGCGTGAATTTGGGTCCCTCGCCTGGCGTTGGCAGGGATGCTGTTGCACCCCCGAGTCCCGCAGGGACGGCAGACAATAGCCCACCACTTCAGTGGTGGGAACCCCCGTTTCCCTCAAACCGCGAGTCCCGTAGGGACGGCAGACCATAGCGCCGCCGAGTTTCAAAATCGTCGTGCGAATGGCTCATCTCCCCGGCTACGGGGGAGACAAGACCGCGATGCGTGAATTTGGGTCCCTCGCCTTGCGTTGGCGAGGGATCCAGGGCTTGTTCAACCCCATTCGGGGTTGGGGCGTTTGGTGCGCATGATCCTTGGGCTGCGCCCAAGGCTACTCAAGTTGGACCCCGCTCCGGGGTCCCCGGAGTCCCATCTTCAGCGTATACGGAGCTGCCCCGATCCCCCTTGTATTGTCGGGGCAGCCCCCCGTGGCTGCCCTCCGNNTTGGAACATGTCCCCGTTCTTTGTCATCTTCTCCGGACCGTCTTCGCGGGGACATTCTTGTCCTATAGCGCAGGCGTCTCGCCTGCATTCTTGTCCTCTCGGGGCGATCCGGATGCAGGCGAGACGCCTGCGCCACTCCGTCATTCAGCACGCCGCTCATGCTATGCTTAGCGCATACCGGATGTCCCGGAAGCTGAAGCAACCCAGCGACCTGGAGTCAAGATGCCCATGGTTCTTCGCACGCTCTTCCTGTTGGTGATCGTGACTGTTTCCGCGGCGGCAGGGGTCTCCGCGGCGGAGATGCCCCCTGCGCAGGACAGCCTGCCCATTGACCGGGAGACCATCGATGCGTGGTCCGCACCCTACCGCGGCTGGCACTACTATCCCGGCCATGTGGTTTCCGCCACGCTCGAGCCCGGCCTGGGGTTCACCATGGTCGATTGCCCGCTCGTTTGGCGGCAGGGCGACGAATGGCGCATGTTTTACACCGGGTTCGATGGCAAGGGGTATCAGACCGCCCTCGCCGTGAGCCGGGACCTGGTGCGTTGGGAGCCCCGCGGCCTGGTCATGAGCTACGGGAAAGAGGGCGCGTTCGACCACGGCGGCGTGGCCATCTGCGGCGTGCTCTACTCCTCGTACGACGTGAACGGCCCCCGCACCCTCAAGAAATGGAAGGACGCGTTCTGGGCCCTCTACAGTTGCTATCCCAAACAGGGCGGCTACGAGCTCCGACCGGGGTATGAGGGCGCCGCCTGGAGCAGCGACGGCGATTCCTGGGCCCGCGTATCCGAAGACACCCCCATCCTGAGCATCGAAGGCGCCGCGGACTGGGAGAAGGACTGCATCTATGCGCCCTGGCTCCTCGAACACAACGGCCTCTTCATGAATTTCTACAATGCGGCCAACGGGCCCGTCGAGCAGATGGGGCTCGTCACCAGCACCGACATGCTTCACTGGAACCGCTACCCGGGCAACCCGATCGTCCGAAACGGGGGCCCCGGCAGCTACGACGAACAGTTCTGTTCCGACGGCAAGGTCTACCGCGATGGCGACCATTGGATCATGTTCTATTTCGGGGTCGGACGCGGCGGCGCGCACATCATGGCGGCCTTCTCACGCGACCTGTATCATTGGACCAGCCACCCCGAACCCCTGTACAAGGCGGGCGGTAATCCCAGCGGGCTCGACAAAACCTACGCGCACAAGATCTCGCTTGTCCGCAATCCCGACAACAACACCCTCTATATGTTCTATTGCGCCGTCGGCGACATGGGCCGCGGCATTGGACTGATTACGAGCAAACCCCTCGCCGAACCGCGCCGGCCGTAGTCCGGGGGGGGGGACGGGAGAGGAGAGAAACACTGTGCGCACCCTCAGAGTCTCCGCCAGTGCTGTGATGCTTCTGACTGCTGTATGCGCCGCGTTCGCCGACGAAACCCAGCTTGTCGGTTCCGGAAAGATCTTCGTACGGTTCACAAACATCCGGCCCGATCAATCCGCGCTTGTGGTGCGTCTACACGTCGTCCCCAACAGCGACGAGCCCTTCGGTTGGGGCGGCGTCACGGTCTATGCCGGCGCGGAGGGCGCGGGGGAGAAGCCCGAGGTTCCTCCACTCGCGCCCGGCGTGTCCTCGCCGTGGCTCGATGTGGGCCAGTACATGAACCTGCAGGGCACCCGTAGCTGGGATACCTATCTTTCGCCGCTTCTGTGCGGCGTACAGACCGTTCCCCCGGCCCCGGGGCTCTTCCTGGTCGCGGAAATCGCCGAAGGGCCCGGCATGGGAATCATCCGGCGCATCGAAGTGCGGAAACCCGAGCTCGCTCCGGAAGCGCCGGAACGCGACTACCCCTGGCACCTGGGTTACAGCGTCTGGAACCACGGCAAACCGATTCTCCCCACCCTGGGGCTCCTGGTGCCGTCGCGTCCCGAGGTTTCACCCCGTGTCTACACCCTTGAAGAGATGCTCAACTGGCAACTCGATGTGATTGAGGACTTTCCGGACGCCGGCAGGCTCCCCGGCAAGATCGTTTTTCGCACTCATGGACGCGAGTCTATCCTCGATGCGCTCGGCTACAACGGCTACCCCGAAGAGACTGTCGAGGCCAATCTCGGCGACGAAATCTCCATCGAGATCGAACTGCACGAAGACGAGCAGAACCGCCGCTTCCGTGAGGCCATGAAATCCCGGGGATTCAGTCCGCTCGACCTCATCAGCCCCGCCGCGAAGCCCCAGGCCCAAGACCTCCCCGAACCCCAACAGTGGGAGCTCGTGACCGTGCTCCCGCCTCTCGCGGACGCCCCCGTCCACTTCTACGAAGCCGCCATCTTCCGTTACCAGTTGTGGTACGAGGCCCTGGCGGCACGCACCCGGGCTGCGGTCGAGGCGAATCCCGGCAAACGGGTCCTCGCGGGCGCCAATTTCAGTCCCCACATGAACGTCTGGCCGGACACCCGCCAATGGCTCGGGCCCTTCGAGGCCGCCGCCATGACCATGACCTGGACCGAGGACTGGTGGTGGCAGTTGCCCGAACTCTCCCCCCAGGTCTACGGGTTTCTTCTCGATGGTCTGCGCCTGGCGGGGTCCTACCACGGCGCGCCCATGCAATTCTATATCATGCCCTTTAAAGGCAACTCCCCCGACAATTTCACCCGCATGCACGGCCTGGCCCTGTCGCACGGAGCGAAGATCATCAACCACTTCCACACCGAAGATCAGGTCCTGACCACGTGGGACTACATCGATGCGTCTGAAAGCCCACGAACGCATCAAACCATCCACGACCTCATCCGCGATACCGGCGCGGTCGAAGACCGCCTCTACTCCGCCATGCCCCGCAAGGCCGAAATCGCCATTCTCCTGTCCTGGGCCGCTGATACCTGGGATACCGAGGACCTGGGCGGCGCCGGCCATCTGTACTCCGCCCAGTACAACGTTAACAATGATGAGCGCAAAGCCCTGTGGCTTGCGTTGCGCCATGCCCAGTATCCGGTCGACCTCATCACCGACAAGGATCTGGCCGCCGGAAAGCTCCAGGGCTATCGCGTGCTTTTCGTTGCCGGCGCGGAAATGCTGGCCGACGCCGTCGAGCCCCTGCGCCAGTGGGTCGAGAATGGCGGCACCCTCTACGCAACCGCCGGGGGCGGGCTGCTGGACCAGTATCACCGCCCCAACGGCGCGCTCAACGAGGTGTACGGCATCCTCTCCAATACCCTGGAACGCCCCGTGCGCCACATCCGGCCCCGGAACACCCTCCCGGAGGCCACACCGCTCGACACCGTGCGAATCGCTGTCTCCGAGGGATTTCCGGCCGTCGAATTGCCCGCATTACTCTATCGTGAGACTATGGAACCCGGCGCGGCCACCGTCATCGGCCGCTATGCCGAGGACGATGCCCCGGCGGTCGTTCTCAACCGGTTCGGTGACGGCCGGGCCGTCTATTCGGGCGTTTTGGCGGGCATCGCCTACATCACCCCCGCATGCACCGGGGATTCTGACACGCTTCCCACCGATTTCCCCGCGGAGCGCCGCGCGTTTGTTTCGGCCGTTCCGCAACTGGCCGCCGTGACGCCTCCCGTCGACACGTCTCACCCGCTGGTGGAAGCACAGTACATGCAAGGTGAAAACGGGGCGGTGCTCATTCTGACCAACTGGTCCCCGGAGCCCATCCCTGACCTGCGCGTTTCATTTCCAGGTCTGCCGGGGATTACCCGCGTGCGCAGCCTGCGTTCCGCCGGCCATTTCACGGGCGCTTTCGGCGAACAGGAGACGGGCGCCCTGGAATTGTCCGCATCGGAAGGCCGCCCGTCGGTGTCGCTGCCTTTGGCGCTGGTCGATTTTCTCTTTGTTGACTGAATTCCCGGATCTGCTGCTGGCCCGCGCCGTAACAGGGACGCGCCGTGCCATCACCGCCTCAGTAGCCGATGGCACAACCGTCCTTTCTTGGATCGGAGCCGCCAAAGTACCGCAGCGGGTCGTCCTCCCGCCAGATGGCCTGATATCCCCCGAGCGCCTCTACACCGTCGTCGATCTCGTGCCCCATCGCGGTGAGCTCTGCTTTGACTTCTTCGCTGAACCCTTTCTCGAATGTCAGCCGCCCACCGCCTTCCATGACGCTTCCGGTGAACCGCGAACTGCCGGTGTGTTCAATGCGCGGCTGATCTCCCGCCTGCTGAGGCGACATGCCGAAGTCGATCATGTTCATCAGTACCTGGACATGCCCCTGCGGCTGAAAATCTCCACCCATGACCCCGAACGACATCACCGGCCGCCCGTCCCTGGTCAAAAACGCCGGGATAATTGTGTGGAACGGGCGTTTGTGCGGCTCCAACCGGTTCCGGTGCTTCGGCTCCAGCGAGAACGAACGGCCCCTGCACTGAATGGNNTGGGAAACCCCACGCCGTCCGGACAGATCGTCGAGCCAAACCCGCTGTAAAGGCTTTGAATAAACGAAATCATGTTGCCTTCGCCATCCGCAGCCGTCAGGTAGATCGTGTCCCCATCCAGTTCCGGGTCGCCTGCACGCACGGCCATGCTCGCCTTCTCGGGGTTGATGAGGGCCGCGCGCTGTTTCCCGTACCCCTTTGAGATCAGCCAATCGACCGGTATTTCCGCATACTCCGGATCCGCGTAGTAGATGGCCCGGTCTTCGTACGCCAGTTTCTTCGCCTCGACAAACAGATGCAACTGCTTTGCCGAATTGGGTTCAAGGGAACCAATGTCGAAGTGCTCGAGCATGTTCAGAATCTGCAACGCCGCGATACCCTGACCATTCGGGGGAATCTCCCAGACGTCCCATCCCCGGTAACGGCTGCTTACGGGTTCCACCCAGTTCGCCGTGTGTTCCTGGAGGTCGCGCAACCCCATTCGGCCACCCAGCTCTTCGGATTTCGCCACAATCCGTTCGGCCATTTCGCCCTCGTAAAACGCCGCCGGACCGTCTTTCGCTATCGCGTCGTATGACCTGGCCAGCAAGGGATTCCGGAAGATCTCGCCATACCCGGGCGCCTTCCCGTCCGGGTGGTACACGGCCGCCATGTGCGGGGCCGCGTCGTCCGTCCAGGCCGTAAAATGCGTCGAGATGATGGGGGAGAGGGGAAACCCTTCCCTGGCGTACCAGACCGCCGCCTCAAGGCATCTCTCGAGGTCCAGTCTTCCGAAACGCTCGCTCAGCATGCCCCAGCCGCTGACGCAGCCCGGGACAGTCCAGCTCAATGGACTGCGCTCCGGAATGCTCGTCAGGCCCATGTCCAGCGCGTCCTGCAACGACCAGTTATACGGTGCGCGGCCGCTGGCATTCAGGCCGTAGAGCTTCTGCTCGTTCTCGAGCCACACGATCGCGAACAAGTCTCCGCCAATCCCGTTGCTGGCCGGTTCCGTCAAGCCCAGCATGGCGTTCGCGCAGATGGCGGCATCCACGCAGTTGCCCCCGGCTTTCAGGATGTCCACTCCCGCCATTGTCGCCAGCGGCTGGCTCGTACACACGATGCCCCGTTGGCACACGACGGTCGAGCGGTCCCGGTTGCGTGATTCCAGACGCTCCAGGTCGAGGAAGGGCCGCTTCCGTTCCGCGGTCCCTGCCGCGGCATTCGCGGAGCGCGCCGCAACCGTCATCCACGCCGCCCCGGCGGCTGAAGTCTGAATGAACTGGCGACGATTCATGGCTCTGTCCTTTCGCGCGAGAATATGCGTACCCTCAGTTCAGACTGTTCTCCGTCCAACCTGACCGGAACGCCCGCAGCTCCGCCGGTCATCCTAACCGTTTTCTCCGAGTGTCCCTCTGTTTAGATGCCGCTCCCCGCCCCTTGTCCCGCGGCCTGGCATGGCTTTGCACGGTCTTCTCCGGCGCTCCGTGGTCCGGCATCAGGATGTGGTGCTGGCGCAAGCGGTCCTTGTCGCTCCGGGCTACAGGAATGGGACGGCCCTCCGGGTCGATGCCCGCATGGTACATTGCCGTAGCCACGGTGCCCGGCGTCGGGACAAAACACTGTACCTGCCGCGGTTTCCAGCCCCGCTCGCGAAGCCATCGCGCCAGTGTGCGCATATCGTCGTCCGTGCATCCGGGAAACGCGCTGATCAAATACGGAATTATGTATTGTTCTTTACCCGCCCGCCGCGATTCCCGTTCAAACAGCCCCAAAAACTCCTCAAACCGCTGGAATGACGGTTTCCGCATCAGGCGCAGCACCTCGTCCGACCGGTGTTCGGGGGCGACCTTCAATTGCCCGCCCACAAATTCGGTTATCAGCGCGCGAAGCGAAGTCCTGTCGCGGCCAAGATCGTAACGTATCCCGCTGGCCACGCGCACATGGTGTACGCCCTCGATGCCGCGCAGGCGCCGCAGCAGACGCAGATTCTCCGCCTCGTCGACCACGAAGTGGGGGCAAAGCTCCGGCGTAAGACAATCGGCCCGGCGGCACGTGCGGTGATCCGCCCTGCAGCGCGCGCCCCACATGTTTGCCGTAGGTCCTCCCACGTCGCTCACACTTCCGCGCCAGTCCGGATGCGTTGTAAACGCCCGCACTTCCTGCTCCAGCGACTCCGCGCTGCGCGAGCGGATCGTGCGCCCCTGGTGCAGGGCTATCGAACAGAACGTACACCCGCCCGCGCACCCGCGATGCGAAGTGACGCTGAACTGAATCATGCCGGCCGCCGGCACCTCTTCCGCATACGAGGGATGCGCCCTGCGTGTGAACGGGAGACTATACAGCGCGTCCAGCTCTTCCGTGCCGAGCGGTTGCGCGGGAGGGGCAAATACGACCAGCCGCCCGCCGCTGTTCTGTACCGCCCACTGCGTGCCCTGGTGAACCTGCTGCTCGAGCGCCAGCGTGGCCGTCATCAACTTCGGCGGCTCACGTACTATCGCGTCGTGGGAGGGCAGGTCTACAAGCGCTTCCAGGGCCGGAGCGTTCGGCAATTCCAAAAGACCCGACAGGGACGATACCGCGAACGCTGTTCCCGGAATGCCCCGCAGTGTTTCCGCCGTGCGCGTGATATCGTTCGCGGCCGCCTCCAGCCGCCGGGCCGTTTCCAGGATGGCCCGTTCGCCCATGCCGTAGATCAAGAGGTCCGCCTTGCTGTCCAGGAGAATCGAACGGCGCACCTTGTCCGTCCAGAAATCGTAATGGGACGCCCTGCGCAGCGACGCCTCGACGCCTCCAATCACCACCGGCAGGCCCGGAAAGGCCTGGCGCACCAGATTGGTGTAGACGATCGTCGCCCGGTTCGGCCGGGCCCCCGCGCGTCCGCCGGGCGTGTACGCGTCATCGCTGCGTTTCTTCCGGAACGCCGTGTAATGCGCCAGCATCGAATCCACGGCGCCGGCGGTCACCCCCGCGAACAGCCTCGGCCGCCCCAGACGCGCGACGTCAGCGGGAGCGTCCCAGGCGGGTTGCGCCACGATGCCCACGCGGTATCCCTTCGCGCCCAGCCAGCGCCCCAGCAGGGCCGCCCCAAACGACGGATGGTCCACATACGCATCCCCGGTTACGAGAAGCACATCCAGCTCCGGCCACCCACGCTGCGCCATCTCCTCGCGCGTCATGGGCAACGGCGCTGTGAGAGAGTGCGCGGCGATTTCACGCCCACTACGCTTCTTTCTATCCTGAGACACGCTCGGTTCCTTCGGTTTGGGACGCGTCAGATTCCCCTGCGCCGTCACGGCGCCACATTCTACCAGAGGGGGTGGGAACCTCCGCCTGGCAGGGATTTCACGCGCGCGCAGCCCGCGCCTGGCGCGAAACGGTGAGACTGGACAACGCGCTGCTAGGCGCTGACTTTCCTGGCCTCGTCCACCAGTTTGATTTGCTTGAACCGGCAGAAGCGTTTGAGCTCCGTACGGAGATCGCCGTAACACGTCACCCGGTGGAGACCCTCCGACCAGTTCTGCCACAGCGTCTCCAGGTCGCCGTCGACCTTTACCGTGATCTTGGTGCGGCAGCCGCGGTCCGTGTCGGGCGCTTCGAGCACGTCGCCCGTGAAGTACAGAATCTTCTCCGTCCCAATCAGTTCCGCCTGGGTCACCTTCTGGCCGACCGGCATGAACACCTGCGTCACGGCCCCTTCCTGGCGTTCCATGATCGACCGGATCCGGTACGGGCTCGCTTCGCCATTCGGACCGTGCATCTTCGTCGAACCCAGACAGTGCGCCAGAATGATGCCCGGTTTCGATTCGTCCAGCGTAGGATCGCTGATGAACCCCGGGTTTCCCGAGAGCGACTGCATCAGAATAAACGTCATCGCGCTCTTGAGATCGGATTCACAAATCCCCGCGAACCCCATATCGTTCAGCCGCGTGAATCCAATGCACGGAAACGCCGGAAGCTTGCGGTACATCGTCCCGTAACAGTCCACCGTGATCGCCGTCGCGTCTTCTTCCTGCAGCAGCCGCTCAAATGCCAGCGCCAGCCGGCAGGAGTTCTCGATCTCGTCCGTGGACGGCTCTATCACTTTCTCCGCGTTGGCGATCCACTGCCGGGCTTCAGTTTTCGCCGCCGCTTCCGGTACCGCCTCGTACGCCGCCAGGACCCGATCGCGTTCGATGCGGACGATCTCCGTGCCAAACCTGGTCCGGACCGCGTCCAGATACTCCGCCGAAGATTCGCGCTCCGAAACGTTCAGGATCTTCGCCTCCCGCAGGTGATGCATGGCCCGAAACGGTCTTACCGCCGCCGCAAGCTGGTCCAAATTGCTCGTCAGCACGCAATCCAGCAACGCGCCCTCCGGGTTTCGCATGATCTGGCCGAAATGCGTCCACTCGTGTCCCGAATACGGCGCGGCAAACAGCATGGTCGGTGTTCCCGCCGCCAGGATCTTCTGAAGCATGGGCGTAACGCCCATCGACAAGTGGATCGCAAGCACCCCGTCCACGCCGGCAAGCTTCTCGGCGGCCTCTTGCGCTCCTTCTACGGTCGTCACGAGCTGGTTCACCGGGAACTCCACATCCCCGAAGGCGGCCGCCCGTTGCGCAAACGCGTCCTCGTACACCGCCATCTCGCGGGTCAGATCCATTGCCGGGGTGGGCCAGTGCGCATTCGGGATGCCCAGATACACCTTGGCCACGCGGACCTTCGAACGCCGGGCGCCGGGACTGAGCAGCGGACCGCCCATCGCCGCCGCCTGTGCGCCCGCCAGGGTTCCGCCGGCCCAGCACGCCGCGGCGCCCGCGGCGGTCACGTGCAGAAACTCTCTTCGTCTCAGGTGGTATGCCATGGCGGGATTCTCCTCTCTTTCCTCCGTCTGCCTATCCCCCCGGAGGAACCACCCGTCAGCATAGGCCAAGGCGGCCATCCGGTCAACAGGCCGACGCACCGTTGTCAAACCACAGTGATAATGTC
>DDYW01000165.1 GCA_002348185.1 Candidatus Hydrogenedentes bacterium UBA2224
CGAAGAGTTCGCTTTCGAGGAGGTTCTCGGGGAACCCGCCGCAGTTGAGGGCCACGAACGGTTTGGCAGCGCGTTCGCTGAGCTGGTGGATGGCCCGGGCCACGAGTTCCTTGCCGGTACCGCTTTCTCCGTGGATCGCGACGGTGCTGGGCAGCATGCTGACCCGGCGGACCATCTCGCGGGTCTCTTCGATGGCGTGGCTCTTTCCGATGATGTTGTCAATGGCGCCGCGCAGCGCCTGGCTCTTGCGCAGGGCGATGATTTCGCGGTTCATGTTGCGCTGGGTGATGGCGCGTTTGACGAGCAGGCGCAGCTCGTCGTTCTTGAACGGTTTCATGATGTAGTCGGCGGCGCCGCGTTTCAGCGCCTCAATGGCCGTTTCCATCGAGGCGTGGGCCGTGATCATAATGGCGGGCGTGGTGGGGGCGTTTTCCTTGATCCACGAGAGAAGCCGAAGCCCCGCCTCGTGATCGTTGTCCATCCGCAGATCCGTGATCACCACATCGTAGGGCCGGTCTTCGAGCGCCCCGCAGGCTTCATCCACGGTCGAGGTCGCCGTGACCTGATACCCGTCATTCCCCAGCACGATCTCGAGCAGTTCACGCATCCCTGCCTCGTCGTCGACTACAAGCGCTGAAAACCTGGTGGACACGCGATGCTACTCCTCTTGCCGCAAGATGGGAAGTCGTACGCTGACGGACGTGCCGCCGCCCTCGCGCGGGGTGGCCCGGATGGTGCCGTCGTGGGCCGTCAGAATGCGCATGCATACGGGCAGCCCCATGCCGACGCCGCTGGTCTTGGTAGTATAGAAAGGCTCAAAGATGCGCGCAAGCTCGTCGGGCGCGATGCCCGCGCCCTGGTCGTCAAAGCGGATCTCGACGGATGTGGAATCGGGGACGATACGGATCCCGAGCACCCCGCACTCGTGCATGGCTTCGATCCCGTTTTTCGCGATGTTCATGAACACCTGCTTGATTTGCGAGCGGTCGCCGGAAACGAGGCAACCCTGCGCGGGAAAATGCGCCTCGACCGTCAATGCCCCGCCATCGCGGTATTTGTCGCGCAAGCGCTCCGCCACTTCCCGGACCAGTTCCAGCACGGAGAACGTTTCCCGGCGGATTTCGGGACGCCGCGCGAAATCGAGGAAATCCGTCACAATCCGGTTCAGGTGATCGGATTCGCGGATGGCGATGTCCGCCAGCCGCTGGGCGATTGCGGGCGAGGCGATGCTGCCCTTGAGTTCATCCACCGCCCCCCGGATCGCGGCCACCGGGTTGCGGATCTCGTGGGCGAGGCCCGCGGACAGCTCGCCCACCGCGGCCAGGCGGTCCTGGCGCTTGAGTTCCTCGCGCATCTTCGCCATTTCGGTGAGGTCGGTGAACGACGCGATGACGCCGGTCAGGTTGCCGTGCGCATCGTGAATGGGGCTGGTGGTCAAGCCCAGCAGTTTCTCGGCCTCGCCGCCGGTACGGGCGTGGAACTCGTAACTGGTGAAATGGCGGCCCGTGCGCAGCGCCGTCACCACGGGACATTCCGTCCCCGAACCCACGCGCAGGACCTCGTGCACGGCCCGGCCCATGGCCGCGCCCTGGGGTAGCTGCAGGATGCGGTCAGCCGCCTTGTTCTGCGCGATGATGAGCCCGTTCCGGTCGGTGATCAGGAAGCCGTTGCTCATGTTGTCGAGAATTTCATGCTGAAACTGCTGCATGCGGTACACCCGCATGTTCCAGTAGCCGCTGATGAAGGCCGTGAGATAGTAGCCCAGACCTTTGACGAGAAAGCCGTACCAGTGGGTGAAGACTTCGAGGTTGTCGGCGGCCGGGAACCACTGAACGGTCTGAATCAACATGAACACCGTGGCCAGCGTGGCAAAGACAAAGCCCTGCCTCTGCCCCAGCAGCAGCCCGCCCTCGAGAATCACGATGACGAACAGAAAGGTGAACAGGCTGTTGGCGCCCCCCGTAAACCCGACGGTCGCCGCGACCACGCCGAAATCGGCGAGCACCTGGGCCCAGGTCAGCAGAACGGGCGGCATCTCCGGACGGTGCAGCCGGTACTGGGAATAGAAGCTGGTGAGAAACCCGAACACCAGAAACAGGGGCAGCCACGAGATGCCCGGGCTGTCGCGCTCGGCAAGCAAATACGTGCCGGCGGTCACAACGGCCAGCATACCGATGCGGCCCAGACCCACCACCCACGGCCAGCGGTTGGGGCCTTCCAGCGGCAGGCGCGTGGAGACTATGACACCGTCCTTGCTCACATTCCCTTTTCGACCAGACGTTGCAGCCCTTCCGGATCGCTGCTCCGCTTGAAGGCCATCTCAAGAGAGATGATGTTGCGGCGCACCAACCGGAAAAGCGATTGGTTCATCGTCATCATGCCCTCCGATGTGCCAATCTCGATCATCGAAGGAATCTGTTCCAGTTTTTCCGACCGGATCAGCGAGCGGATGGCCGTGTTCGGAATCATGACCTCGAGCGCGATCACGCGGCCCATGCCGTCGGCGCGGGGAATCAACTGCTGGACCACTACGCCCTCCAGCACAAACGAGAGCTGCGTGCGGATCTGGTCCTGCTGGCTCGCGGGGAACACGTCGACGATGCGGTTGATGGTCTGCAACGCATCGTTCGTGTGCAGCGTGGCGAACGCGAGGTGGCCCGTTTCCGCCACGGTCAGCGCGGCCGCGATGGTCTCGGGATCGCGCATCTCGCCAATGAGAATCACGTCGGGGTCCTGCCGCAACACGTGGCGCAGCGCCGCGCCGAACGTGTCGGTATCCGCGTTGACTTCGCGTTGATTCACCACAGACCGCTGATGCGAGTGCAGGTATTCGATGGGATCCTCGATGGTGATGATGTGGACGCTCCGCTCGCGGTTGATCCGGTCGAGAATCGAGGCGAGCGTGGTCGATTTGCCGCTTCCCGTCGGCCCGCAGACCAGAATCAACCCGAGCGGGCGATGGGCAAAATCCTGCACTACGCGCGGCAGCCCCAGCTCGTCGGCGGTGCGAATCTCGAAGGGGATCGCCCGGAAGGCCGCCACGACCGATCCCCGGTCTCGAAAGACATTCAGGCGAAAGCGGCTCAGCCCGTCGATGCCGAACGACATGTCGCATTCTTTCGTCGCCTCGAACGTGGCAATCTGCTCCTCGTTCATCACCGTGTAGATGATCTCCTGGGTGTCTTCCTGCCGTAACACGGGATACCCGTCGAGCGGCTGAAGGTCGCCGGATAACCGGACGACCGGGGGAAGCCCCACGGCGATGTGCAGGTCACTTGCGCCCAGCTCAATCATCCTGCCGAGCATCTCTTTTACGCTGATGTCCATGCTGCCTCCATTGTTCTAACGCGGGCGCCGGATCCCGCACCACCCCGGAGTACCCGGCTTGTTCTCCCCAGCCGAAACCTGCTCCTTCGCGCCGCGCGGCGACTAGTCCGCGGCGGTGGCGCGCAACACTTCCTCGATCGTGGTCACTCCCTGTGCGGCTTTCGCGAGCGCGTTCTGGCGCAACGACCGCATGCCGCATTTCAGCGCCGTCCGCTTGATGTCCATGGCGGGCGCCCGTTTCATGACGAGGTCCTGCAGTTCAGGATAACTGGGCATGGCCTCGATCACCGCCAGGCGGCCCTTGTATCCGGTCCCCTTGCACTTGTTGCAACCGCGGCCGCGCACAAACGTGGGTTTCTCATCGCACAGGGCGCTGGTGAACTGAATGCGTTTGAGCACATCCTCCGGCACGTGAATCTCCTCTTTGCAGGCGCCGCACACGCGCTTCAGCAGACGCTGCGCCGCCGCGAGCGCCACGGACGACTGGATCAGGAACGGTTCGAGCCCCATGTCGGTCAAGCGGGTGAAGACGCTCGCCGCATCGTTGGTGTGCAGGGTGCTCAGCACGAGATGGCCCGTCAGGGCCGCCTTGACCGCGATGTCGGCGGTCTCCTCATCGCGGATTTCACCCACCATCACGATGTCGGGGTCCTGACGCAGAATGCTGCGGAGCGCCGCGGCGAAGGTCAGCCCGATTTCGCTTTTCGTCGGCACCTGGTTCACGCCGGGAAGCTCGTATTCCACGGGGTCCTCAACCGTCACGATATTGTGCGAGGGCTTGTTGATCTTATGGAGCGCGCTGTACAGCGTGGTGGTCTTGCCGCTTCCCGTCGGTCCGGTAAGCAGGATCATCCCGAAGGGGAGTTTCAGGGCCTCCGTGAACGCTTCCATGGGCTGCGCCTCGAACCCGAGCTTGTCCAGGTCGAGGGTCAGGCTGCTCTTGTCGAGCACGCGCATCACGACTTTCTCGCCGTGATAGGTCGGCAGAAACGAGATGCGGAAATCGACCTCGTGCCCTTTCGATACGATGCGGAACCGGCCGTCTTGCGGCAACCGGTGTTCGGCGATATCGAGATGGCTCATGATCTTGAGTCGCGAGATCAGGGCGTTCTGCATCGATTTCGGCGGGCTCTTCGTCTCCTCAAGCACCCCGTCGACGCGGTAGCGAATGCGCAGTTGTTTCTCGTAGGGTTCGACGTGAATGTCGCTCGCGCCGCACTCGAGCGCGTTGAGCAGGATCAAATTCGTGAGCCGGATCACCGGACCGTCTTCGGCCTCGGCGGCCATCGTGGCCAAGTCGGCGATGTCCTGCGTCTCCTCGATCACCTCCATCTTGGTGGTCGCATCGCCGTTTCCGGCAACGATCTCGTCGAACAGATCGGAACTCTGCCGCCCGCCGTAATGGCGTTCGATCGCTTCTTCGAGCTCGGATTTGACCGCCACCACCGGCTCAATCTCGTAGCTCGTGAGCATCTGGAGGTCGTCCAGCGCCATGATATTCAGCGGATCGGCCATGGCCAGGGTCAGGACATCGCCCGTCACCGACACCGGCAGCATGAGGTATTGCCGCGCCAGCGAGGCGGGCACTTCGCGCAGGATCTCATCGGGAATGTGATAGTTGGCCACCCGGATGTGGGGGATGCCGAGCTGTTCGCTGAGCGCGATGACCAGATCTTCTTCGGCCAGGTAACCGCGCTCCAGCAGATACTGGGCCAGATTCTGGTTGGAGCCGCGCTGCAGGGCCACGGCCTCCTGCAGTTGCTTCTCGGTGATCAGGCCCTGCTCGAGCAGGACATCGCCCAAGCGGCGTTTTCTCGTTCTGGGTGGCACAGCACGTTTCCTTATCGCATGGCGACCGTGTTTGTAAGGGCGTGAAGCCCTTCTCCTCCCACAGCACGGCCGTCAAAAAGTATACCGCAAGCAGCGCGATTATGCCGCATCGACCCCAAGCTGGCTCAAGACCTCGCCGGCGAGGTTCTTGTCTATTGCGTGGCCCGATACCCGGGCATAGGCAATGACCTTGCGCAGGGCGCCGGTCATCTTGCGCATGTCTTCCTGGATCTGCGTCGCAATCAGCCGCACGATGTCCTCGGGCACGTCGGCTTGTGCCTGCCGGGCCAGCCGCGAGAGAATCTCGACCCGGGCGGTCCGCTCGGGCGCGCGCACGCACGATACCACGCCGGAGAACAGCCGCGACGCCAGACAGGGGTCGAGCCCGCCCAGTTTTTCCGGCGGGGCGTTCCCCGCCAGGAGAATCGGCCGCCCTTCATGGTAAAACGCGTCCACCAGGTAGAGCGCTTCTTCCTGGGCGCTCTGCTTCTGGGCGAGCAGATGGATGTCGTCGATCAGCAGAATGTCCATCTCGCAGTACCGGTCCCGGAACGCAATCGTGGCATCTTCGGCCAGCGCCCGCGCAAATTTCCGGGCGAACATGCCGGCCGACACGTACCCGATCCGCAAATCCGGGTTTTCGGCCATGATCGTGTTGCCGATGGCATTGAACAAATGGCTCTTGCCCAGGCCAACGCCCCCGTACAGATAGAACGGGGTCAAATCGTCCACCTGGCCGGCCGCCAGCGCCCGGCACAGCGTCACGGTAAGTTCGTTGGTCTTTCCGCCGATGAAGTCCGCGAAGGCATAGCCGGGGATCGGATGATCATTCTCGCGGGCGGCCCGCACCTGCTCATGCGTTCGCGCGGCAAGGCCGGGACTGTCCAGCGCATCCAGCGCGTCAAGCCCCGGCTCGACAATCTTCCTCGACGACCCGCCGGGGAATGCCCGTACGTTGTCGTCCTCGCCCGCGTCGTCTTCTTCGTCCTCGTTCGCGAGTGCGGCTTCCTGGGCTTCGCGCATGGCCTCGACGGCCTTTTCCGCGGTCTCGGCAGCGCGCCGGGCCGCCTCCGCGATTTCAATGATGCGCTCGGTCCGGGCGTCCTCGGACGATTTTCCGCCCGTGAGGGCGTCCTGCAGGGTGCGCAGGAGCTGCTGCGTGTCGTCGGTGCGTTTGGCCTCGCGCTCCAGGGTCGCGGAAAACTGCCCGGTCATGACGCCGAGTGCATCCTGCATGCTCTTCCCGACCGCCGTGGCCAGTTCGTCCGCCGTCGGCCCGGCGGGAATCTTGTTCTTCGCATTGGCGTCCTGCAGGGTCTTTGCCAGCTCGCCCACGGTCCGCTGCATCGTGTCTTCGATGCTCGAGCGCAGCGTTTCCTGCAGCGCCACCAGGCTTTGCTGCGTCTTGTCGGTGCGTTTGGCTTCCTGTTCCAGCGCCTCCGAGAACTGCCGCGCCATCGCGCCCAGGGCATCCTGCATGCTCTGTCCGACCGCTTTGGCCAGCTCGTCCGCCGTCGGTCCGGCGGGAATCTCGATCTTCGGGTTGGCGTCCTTCAGGCTCTTCGCCAGCTCGACCACGGTCCGCTGCATCGTGTCTTCAATGCTCAAGCGCAGCGTTTCCTGCAGCGCCACCAGGCTTTGCTGCGTCTTGTCGTTACGTTTGGCCTCCTGTTCCAGCGCCTCCGAGAACTGCCGCGTCATCGCGCCCAGGGCATCCTGCATGCTCTGTCCGACCGCTTTGGCCAGCTCGTCCGCCGTCGGCCCGGCGGGAATCTCGATCTTCGGGTTGGCGTCCTTCAGGCTCTTCGCCAGTTCGCCCACCGTCCGCTGCATCGTCTCTTCAATGTTCGCCCGAAGCGCTTCCGTGATCCGCGCCGTTGCGGCCGCGCTTTCGCCGTCCTGGTCTTTCGACGTCCGTACCAGGCTGTCCTGCATCCCCTTCAGCAGGCTTTCGGTCGACCGGGCCATGCCCTGCTCGACGCTTTCGCGCATCAGCCGTGCCAGCTCGTCATAGTCAGGCGCCGGCGCGGCGGAGCCGTCCGGCCCGGTCTTGTCGAGCGTTGATACCACGTCGCGCAACGCTTCCTGCATGGTCTCGCGAAGCTTCGCGGCGATCTCCTCCGCGCTCACACTGGCGGCAGGGGCCGGCGGGGCCGTCGTCGCCTTTGAGACCGAGCGGAGGGGCGGCGCCACGGTGACTTCGATTTCCGCCTTTTCGGACGCATCCCCGTCCGCCGGCCCCGCGTCCGTTTCCGCGGTGGTCTCCGGCGCCGCGTCCTCGGCAGCCGCGGCTTCCGGTTCGGGCGCTTCGGATTCTTCATCGGGCATCAGGTCCGGATGCTCGGACAGGCCAAACGAGCTCGCCGTGACCTCCGTACCTTTCCCCTTCTGGAACAAACGCTCACAGGCCGGGGCAAAATGGCTCCAGTCGCAGAGAATCGGTTTGATCCGCAAATCCGGGCAGACCTGGCGAACGGCTTCGAGCGCGTTGGCGTCCAGCGGGTCGACCATCGCCACGGTCAGAATCTTGCCCAGCTTGTCGATCGGCAGCAGACAGTGCTCGAGGCATATCTCCTCGGAAACCAGGCTTAACAGCTCATCGCTGATGTGATAATCGGCCAGGCTGATGTGGGGAATCTTGCATTGTTTGACCAAAAAAGAAATGAGTTCGTTCTGTTTGATGTACCCCAGATCGACGAGAATCTGCCCGACAAACCCCCCCTCGTTCTCCTTCCGGCGGAGGGCCTCATCAAGCTCTTCGCGCGTGATGATCCCCTCACCGACAAGCATTTCCCCAAGCCGACGACGGTTATCGGGACCGGTCGACTCCGCCGCATTGTCCTTGGTTTCTTTGGAATCCTTGCCTTCTTTGGCCGCCGGAGGTTCCTTGGCAGAGAATGGCCGCGACTTGCGCTCGGGCCCGTCACCCTTTTGACCTGCCACTGGAGTCTTTTCCGGGGAATCAGCCGGATCCTTTCGGCTAGTCTTGTCTTTTCGCCAGCTAAGCATAGCTCATTGCCACCCACCTGCTGTATCTACACTCGGCTATCGACCGCTCCTCAACGTCGAAATTGTACCACGGGCGGGCCGGTGCGTCAAGTAATTTCACGCTGTAAAGTGTTGTCTGCCAACAATTTGACGAGTTGACAGCTTTCCGTCGCCACTTTTCACACCGCCTGGCAGCACCCCAACATACAGCGGTGATCTTCGCAGACGCGTCGATATGTTGTGGCCCCGTGGACGGTCTCCAAGCCGGGTATGTCTGTGGGGATTACGGTTTGACGGGCATGCCGGACCGCATGGATTCGTTCGCGGCGAGCGTAACGAGGAGGGACTTGACGGCGTCGCTGTAGGTGGACCGGATCCGGTTTTGTTTCTGGGTCTTCACCGCGTCGATGAACACCCGCGCTTCTTCCTCGAAACAGTCGAGCGTCGAGCGGATTTTTGTGGTGCGTTCCCCCTCGCGCAGAATGAGCTTCCCTTCCTTGAGGGCCAGTTCGAGGTCCGGACACACGATGTTGACGCCGGCCGCTCTGTGGTTGCCATTCACGCACGAGGAAAACACCGCCCCGGACGCGCCATTTTTGAAACGCAAGGAGACGACGCTGCTGTCATGAATGTCGTAATCCGTGACGTGGCTCATGCAGCCGGTGGAGCCGATGGCGTGAACCTCTTTGACTTCTCCGCAGAGGTATCGCAAGAGGTCGAAGATGTGCGTGCTCTGTTCGTGGAGCTGGCCGCCGCTCTTGTCGAGCTTGCGCCACCAGGAGGCATCCTGCAATCCCCCGCGCCAGTATCCCGTCGCCAGGGCGATGGGCCGGCCCTTCAATTCCTTGCGTGCCGTGGCGACCGTCTCGTAATAGCGGAAACAGTAGCCCACGCTGCAGATGATCCGGGACCGCCGAATGGCCGCGGCGATGCGCTGCGCGGTGTCCCGGGTCAGCGCAACCGGCTTCTCAATGAACAGGTGGATGCCGCGTTCGGCCGCGGCCTCTTCCATGCCGCAATGGGCATAGGGAGGCACCGAGATAAAGGCGGCGTGCGGCTTCGTCTTGTCGAACATCGCGTTGAAATCGGTAAAGGACTCGCCCCCGTAGCGGGCCGCCGCTGCTTCGGCGCGCGCCGGCTCGATGTCGCAATGGCCCACAATGCCCACCTCCGGGTTCCGGCTGAGATTGGTACAATGTACGCCCTGAATCCCCCCGCAGCCCACGAAGGCCACCTTGAGCATCGTCACGCCTCCCTCCGCACGGATTGACCGACCCGATAAAACGTCCTCATCACGGGACCGTGTCTGCGCCTGCGAGAGATATCCACCCCGTCCCGGGCCGGTCCCGGCAGCCGGGGGCACGCGCTCTGCGCCCTGCTCGCCGGATCTATCCTGACGCCCCACGCGCGAAGTCCGCAGCTCGGATTGTCGCCGTGTGATAATCCGCGCGGCGGCGAACCAAACCGGTGCCATCCCCACAGCCCGGAATGCGTCGCGCCTGCCGCCAGCCCCACAAGCAATCCATTCTACCAGACATCCGGCGGGAATGAAACAGGACTCGCGCAAACAAACCCGCGCGCGGGCGCGAAAAAACCGCCTGGCCCCGCTAGGACGCCGCGGCGGGATCTTCAACAATGTGAATCGTGCGCGCCACTTCGGCCGTGTTGCCGGCCGCATCCGTCACCCGGATCACGATCTCGTTTTCTCCCACCGGCAGATCTTCATCCCGTTGCCAGGCGACCGTGGCCGAGGGCGAGTCAAACGGATCGAATTCGGCGAGCAGCCAGGCCCCGTTCGCCGTGATGCGGACATCCGCCACCCCGCTCGCGTTGTCCGCCACGCGCGCCCGAATCTCGGGGCGCCGATTGGTGGTGGAGCCAGCGCCGGCCGCGGGAATCACCGCCGTGACGGTGGGCGCGACCGGATCGGCCATCGGCGCAAACACGCCCAGGCTTCCCGTGCGTATCGTGAGCCGCCCGCCCCCACGCGCGGTCTCCTGACGTGCCCATCCGCTTGCCGATTTGCGATAGATCGACACGTTTGCGGCCTCCACCGCGCCGCCGGGTTCCGGAAACGAAATCTCCAGGGGAACGTCGAGCGGCGCGTCGGCCGGCCACAGCCGGTAAGCCGTGCCCGCCGCCACCAGACCGGATGTTCCCGCAACTGTCTCTTCCGACATGCGCAGACAGAGCGTTCCGTACGAGCTTCGGGCATCGGCACGAACGACCAAATCCCCCAGACGCGCGACACGGCTGCGGCCGCGCTGAAACACCTCGACCGTCTCCGCGTACGGCGCCAGCCTGGGATGATCAATGACGAGCGTCACCTGGTCACTGTGTTCCGCGGCGCGGATGCCCGCCCGAAACAGCCCCCCTCCGAAACGGCGAAACGCCGGTTCGGGTTCCGCGCCCGTGCTCTGCAGCACCGGCGGTTCCGGCTCGTCGTCGGGAAAACGCGCGGTCACCAGAAGCCATTGGTCAAAACAGTCGATGCTCACCGCGCCCTGGGCGTCGCTCCCCCGGGATGGCGGAACCGGCGGCTCGGCCGTCTCCGGCTCGATCCGGAGCGGCAGCGTCGCGGCGTTGCCGAAATAGTCCCGCGCCTCGACACGCAGGTCCACTGGCTCGCCGCCGGCCTCGAACCATCCGTCCGAAGCCGAAACCGCGAAATTGGGCGATTGGTTGCCGTCCCAGCGCCACTGCAGCAGGAACAGACCCTCGGAGCGGTAGTAGGGATGCCACGCCACGGAACCGTCGCGCATGGTTTCGTACGACAAGGCGTCGTTCTGCACCCGGAATGTTTCGCGCCCTTCCACGGTCGTCCGCAGGGTATGCACGCCCAAAACGTTCGCACCGCCGTTGGCGGGGTCAATCACGTCAACCGCGATACCGATTTCCCCCCGGGCGGTGACGGCCGCGCACGTATGCCCGCCTGCACTGCCGTCGGGCCGGACTTCCAGGACAACCGGCACCACGTCTCCATTGATCGTCGCATCGGCGCCGCGCGGGACCACCAGCACCTTGCGGATGCTGGGCCGCGTGGTATCCGGCCACGTGATTCCGAGCAGGCGGGGATTTACGGGACGGCTGTCGGCATCGCGGAATTCCCAGTGGAGGTGGGGGGCGCGCGTCCCCGAGCGGCCCGCAAACGCGAGCAGCTCGCCCCGGCGGACGGGAAACGCGCCGGGTTCCGGCACGAGATCAACCGTGTATTCCTCGCGGGCGTGCTGCGCCTGCCGCACATACTCGCGCAGGCTGCTCGAAAACTCCGCCAGATGGGCGTAAACGAACGTAGGACCATCGCTGGCCCGCAGATACACCGCTTTCCCGTAGCCCCATGGCGAACAGCGAATGCGCGACACGTACCCGTCGGCCGCCGCGTAGACCTCGGGGCCCACCGTGCCGGTGCGCAGGTCCACTCCGGCATGGAACCGGCCGGCACGGTATTCGGCGAAACTCGAAGTGACCGCAGGAGGCAGCGCAAGGGGCCACTGGTACGGCTCCCCCGCGGCCAGCGCCATCAGCGCAAACAAGATCGTCACGGCTGGGGACTCATCTGGATCTCCTCCGGCATCTCGCCCGGGTCAAGCATGTCGAGCAATTCCGGATGTGTGATCAGCTTCCGATCCAGATCGAGCGCCGTCTGGATCGCGTCCTCGTCGTTCGTGGCTTCCTGGCAGAACGCTTCCACAGCCCGGTTGGTCTTCCGGAGCAGCAGCGTGTTCCTGATGAACGGCGCCGCCTTTTCGAAGGTGACTTCCTCGCCCGGAATCAGTTCGAGCAACTCGATGATGTGGTACCCGAAATCGCTTTCGATGACGCCCGACATCTCGCCCGGTTTGAGCGAACGGGCCGCTTCGGCCATGAAATCGGGCATGGTGTCGATGCGCGCCGGCCCGAGATCGCCGCCCTTGCTCCGGAACGGTTCGTCCGAAACTTCTTTCGCGACCGCGTCAAACTTGCGGCCGGACTGGATCCGGCTCAGCGCATCTTCCGCCTTCTTGCGGGCTTCTTCACGCAGCGCGGCGGCTCCGTTGGCATTCTGGCGCGGCGCCCGCACGAAGATCTGGCGCAAATGGGCCCGGTCGGGCTGGCGGGCGTTGTCTTTGTGCATCTGCTCAAACTGTTGTTTGACTTCCTCGTCGGTGACCGTCACCCCGCTTTCTTTCGCGATGATCTCCCGCATTTTCTCGACGAGCAGGGCCTTGCGCAATTGCGCGATGGCTTCCTCGCGCGTGGCCCCGGCCTGCTTCAGAATCTCGTCTTCGCCGAGCGGTTCGGCCCGCCCCGCCGAAAGCTGTTTGCCCAGAAGCTCCACTTCCTTCGCCCACTGTTCCTGCACAAACTCCTCGGTCAGCGTCACCTTGCGCGTTTCGGCCTCCTGCAGAAGCACTTCCTTCTCGATCAGTATCCGCATGCACCGCAGCGCGAGGCCGATGCGAAACGCGTCCGAAATCGTGTCCTCCGGACGCAACTGCTGGTACCGGTTCAGTTCGCCCTTGTACAACTCGATGAAGTCCTCGGAAGGAATGGGCCGGTTGTTTACCAGCGCGACAGGACCGTCCGGCACGACGTCCAAAACCAGGTCCAGCCCCTCGAGATTCGGGGCCTGACCCCACGCGGCAAGGCATGCGCCCACCGCCACCACGGCCGCCATCGCGATTCGTATGACCTTCATCCCTGCTCTCCTGTAGTTCCTTCGGGGGCCTCTTCATCGCCCGACTCGTCGTCCAGAGCGCGCTCGGCTTCCGCGCGCGCCCGTCTTCTGGCGGCCCGCTCAGCGCGAACCTCCGCCACCATCGCCGAGACCAGATAGTGGACCAGCAGCGCGGTGGCCACCCACGAAGCCGCGAAGGTCAACGATACGCGGTAGGCGATCTCCATGGGCTCCGCCGAGCCGAAAAAGAGGTGAATCGCCAAAACCAGCGTCGCGCAGAACGACGCAACCACCAGGCCCAGCTTATCGCTGTCGGGCAGAATCACCCGTATGTTCGCTCTTCTCCTGACGACCGTCTTGGGCATGCCTCATGCTACCACAGCCGACGGTCTCGAGGGCAACTGCCGGCCCGCACGCACAGGCGCCACGTACGCCCCGGCCCCGCGTCAACGCCCCGCCCGCGCATCCCGCTCAGGAGATCCCCTGATGGTACTCCTGCAGCGACCGAACCGTCACCACATCCTTCCGGCGCGCGGCAATGCCCCGGGCGGCGGCAATGGCCGCGGCGGTGGTCGTCACGTACGCCACCTTGTACTTGATGGCCGATTTGCGGATATACGAATCGTCGGTCACGCTCAGTTTCCCGGCGGGCGTGTTCACCACCAGTTGGATTTCGCCGTTCGTGATGGCGTCGACGATGTTGGGCCGGCCTTCGTGGACCTTCTTGATCAGCTCGGACTTCACGCCGTGCTCGTCCAGAAAGGCCTGAGTGCCCTGCGTGGCGCGAATCCGGAACCCCATGTTCTGGAACTGCCGCGCCGCTTCGAGCACCCCCGGCTTGTCCGGCTCCGCCACCGTGATCAGCACGGTCCCGTCCAGGGGCAGTTTCAACTGCGTCGCTTCCTGGGCGCGGTAAAACGCCAGCCCGAACGAATCCGCCAGGCCCAGCACCTCGCCGGTCGAACGCATCTCGGGGCCTAGCACCGGATCCACTTCCGGGAACATGTTGAACGGAAACACCGCTTCTTTCACGCCGAAATGCGGGACGTGCCGCGGCCGGAGATCCAGTTCCGCCAGCGTCTTGCCCAGCATGACCTGCGTCGCGAGGTTGGCCATCGAAATGCCGCAGACCTTCGAGACCAGCGGCACCGTGCGCGAGGCGCGCGGGTTCGCTTCCAGGATGTACACCGTGTCGTTCGCGATGGCGTACTGGATGTTCATCAGGCCGACCACATTCATCTCCACGGCGATTTTGCGCGTATATTCCGTGATGGTCTCGATATGTTTGGCCGGAATGCTGATCGGCGGAATGACGCACGCCGAATCGCCCGAGTGCACGCCCGCCAGCTCGATGTGTTCCATGACGGCCGGCACAAAGGCGTCTGTTCCGTCGGATATCGCATCGGCCTCCACCTCCACCGCGTTCTCCAGAAACTTGTCGATGAGAATCGGCCGTTCCGGCGACACGTCGACGGCCGCCGCGACGTAATGACGCAGCATTTCCTCGTCGTGCACGACCTCCATGCCCCGCCCCCCAAGCACATACGACGGCCGGACCATCAGGGGATACTTGATTTCCGCCGCAATCGCCAGGGCTTCTTCGAGCGTGCTCGCCATCCCCGATTGCGCCTGCGGGATGTTCAGCCGTTCCATGGTGTGGCGGAACTGGTCGCGGTCCTCGGCCAGATCGATGGTCTCGGGCGACGTGCCCAGGATGGGCACGCCCGCGCTCGCAAGCTCCCGCGCAATGTTCAGCGGCGTCTGCCCGCCAAACTGGACAATCACGCCCTCCGGCCGTTCCTTCTCGTAGATGCTCAGCACGTCCTCGACCGTCAATGGCTCGAAATACAGCTTGTTCGAGGTGTCGTAGTCCGTCGAGACGGTTTCGGGATTGCAGTTGACCATAATCACTTCATAGCCTTCTTCTTTTAAGG
>DDYW01000202.1 GCA_002348185.1 Candidatus Hydrogenedentes bacterium UBA2224
ATCACAAGTCCCGTAGGGACGGCAGAGACCTTAGCGCCTATGTTCACGCGTTCCCGAGCGCCGAAGGCGCGGCAACATACCAGCCCAGCCTGAAGGGCTGGGTACAGGCGTTCCCACACATCTTCCGGTCTGAAGGACCGGTACATACGGACCTCCGCCGCACATGTCGCGGGCTTTCAGCCCTTCCTTCACTTGGGACATCCGTTTTCCTGGCCCTTCAGGCCAGGCTGGTATGTATCGCGCCGTTGGCACCCCCGAAATGTGCGCGAGGCGGACCGTATGGACGGTATGGACGGTATGGACGGGGCCACCTCGGCCAGAGACTCCACCCCCGTCCGCTTCGCGGCCACCACCGCCAGCGGGGGACAACGCCGCGGAATTCTGTAATCACTGTAATGGCGGGCGGGGTGGGTCACGCCCCGAACCCGGCGATTGGAGGGCACCGTCTTTTTGCGTTCCCCGTGACCGATCGCGTAATCTCTCCCGCGGGTGCGGTATATCCACTATGGAGTGCTTTCCATGAAAACGTTCGCTCTTGCCCTGCTCACAGGCATTGTCCTGGCCGGAACCGCCGCCGCGGCGGATTCCCCGCAATTCCGGGGTCCCCACCGGGACGGCATCTTCCCCGAAACGGGGCTGCTCAAGGAATGGCCGCTGGAAGGCCCCCCGGTGGCCTGGGTCGCCGACGGCATCGGAGCGGGCTACGCCTCGGTATCGGTGGTGGGCGGCGCCATCTACGTACCCGGTATGCTCGAGGACCAGCAGGGCATCCTGTTTGTGCTCGACCTCGCGGGGAACATCCAGGGCAGGTATCCCTACGGCCCGGAGACGCTGACAAAACAGGCGCCCGGCGCCCGCTCCACCCCCACCATCGACGGCGACCGCCTCTACCTGGTGTCCGGGTTGGGGGTGATCACCTGCTTCCAACTGCCCGGCTGCGCCATCCTCTGGCAGGTGGATATGATAAACCGCTTTAACGGCGCGATGATTGAGTGGGCCATTGCCGAATCTCCCCTCATCGATGGCGAAAACCTCATCTGCACCCCGGGCGGGCCCGACGCAAGCGTCGCCGCCCTCAATAAAATGACCGGCGAAACCGTCTGGACCAGCAAGGGATGGAGCGAGCCGTCGGCCTATTGCTCACCGGATGTGTTCGAGGTCGGCGGGCGCCGCATCATCGTCACCATGACCGCCAAATCGGTGGTGGCCGTGGATGCCGCAACCGGCGCGTTCCTTTGGAGCCACCCGCACGAGACCGACTACGACATTCACGCCGTCACCCCCGTGCTGCACGGCCGTATGCTCTATTACACCGGGGGCTACGGCTCCGGCGGCGGCATGCTGCTGCTCTCGGAAGACGGTTCAAGCATCACCCCCCAGTGGGCCAACAAAAACCTCGATTGCCAGCACCACGGTGTGGTGCTCGCGGACGGATACATCTACGGCACGGCCCATAAGAATCGCAGCCTGATGTGTCTCGAACTTGCAACCGGCAAGCTGGTCTGGTAAACTCAAGAGGTCCGTCAGGGCGCCGTTGTCTGCGCCGACGGCATGCTGTATGTCTACGAGGGTCCCAGAGAGGGCACCGTAAGTCTGGTCAAAGCTGCGCCCGAGGGATTCTCCCGCACGGGCGCGTTTCAGGTGACCTTGGGCGACGGTAATCACTGGGCGCATCCCGTTGTGTCCGGCGGGCGCCTGTATATACGTCATGGAGGAGTGCTCATTGCGTACGACATCGCCGCGAAATAACAGACCCGGCCAGGCCGGCGGATTCACACTCATTGAATTGCTGGTGGTCATCGCCATCATCGGCATTCTGGCCGCGATCCTTCTGCCCGCTCTCGCCCGCGCCCGTGAGGCCGCCCGCCGCGCGAGTTGCCAGAACAATCTCAAACAGATGGGACTCGTCTACAAAATGTATGCGAACGAATCGGGAGGCCTGTTCCCCCGCATTCATGGCGATCAGCTTTGGGGAGCGGCCGTGCCTGCCGGATGTACCGACGGCAATATCCGGGCCAGCCTGGCGCCGCACATTCCCGCCATCTTCCCCGAATACCTGTCCGACCTCAATGTCCTGATTTGCCCGTCAGATCCCGAGGCCGGCGCCGGCAGCCCGCTGTCCATCATTGAGAGCCTCCCCGGGCAGGTGTGCCCGTACGAAGGTCTGCCCTCCAAACCCGACACCAGCTACCTCTACTACGGCTACCTGATCAACAAGGTCTCCGAGACCGACCCGGCGTTCGATGTTGCCATGTTCGGGTTTCCTTCGGCCATGGTTTCCGCTCAGATGGCCTACCTCATGGCGTGCTTGTCCTATCTGCCCCCGACCTTTAACGGCGTCCTGGGCGACCACGACCCCGTGAACGATGCCCTGTTGGACCGCGACATCAATAACGCCGCCGTTCACGGTATGTTCGCCGCCATGGCGACGCCGCCCGGCGTGAACCTCGGAAATGGCGGCGATGCGACAATCTACCGGCTCCGGGAGGGCGTCGAACGCTTCGCCATCACCGACATCAACAACCCCGCGGCTTCCGAAACCGCGCAAAGCGCTATGCCGGTCATGTGGGACGTCGTCTCAGCCACCACCACGGCAAGCGCCCAGTTCAACCACATTCCCGGAGGCGCCAACACCCTCTACATGGACGGCCACGTGGCGTTTAACCGGTACCCCGAAGAATTTCCCGCGTCCCCGTCGTTTGCCGTCCTGGGCGCCCTGTTCAGCCTGGGGGAATGAGCCCGGCTCGAAGCACGGGCGCGCGCGCCGCACGAACCGCGCGGAATTCTCCCGGTCCGCCCGGATGACGGCCCAGGGCCGCGAGGTTTACCGGGCAACGATTTCAAACGGAATCGCGGGCAAAACGCCGGCGGGAACGCGCTGCATCTCCCGGGTCGCCCCCTTCCCCGAAGGCCGTTCCACATAGGCCTCGACAATGACGTTGTCCGCCAGACCGGCCGCCGTCGTCCCCGCATCCGCAGTCAGCAGGAACGCCAGACCCTCCGGGACAACCTGCATCTCCCCGAGCGCCAGGCCCGCCGGCGGGTCGAGCAACTCTAGTTTCACCGTTCTGCGCACCAGGGGTTGCGGCGCCTTCACGCGCACCTCCGCGCTGCCGCCCGCGGGGATCTGGACTACCCCCGTGTCCGCGAGCGCCACCTGCCCGGCGAACTGCCTGCCGCCCCGCACAGCCACCATCAATTCTCCGGCGGGCGCCAGATGCCGGTACAAGAACGCCTGCATCAGCTCGTCGGCAGGGAGCGCGCGCCGGCGGACCTCACGCCCGCCAATCACAGCGCGACCCTCCAGGTGAATCGCCACGGCACCCTCGGGCGTCCGGGCCGGAGTGCTCAACGTCATCCAAATGCTGCGTTTCCCCGGAGGGATTCGGCCGCCGCTCAGCACAAAGCCTTCGGGCGCGTCACGCAATACCATCTCAATCTCGCCGTCAAAACCGTCCCGCCGCAGCACATGCACACACACCGGCGTCGCGAGTCCGGCGATGGCATTCACGCTTGCCGGGGTCACACGCAGCGCGAAATCCGGGTCCGGCGGCCCCACCCGAAGCCGGTACGCATACGCGCTACCCCCCTGCCCCTGCGCATCGGCGACCTCGACATAATACGCGCCGTCCGCGGGCAACTCGGTCCGCAGCCACGAATCCGCGTCGTGCGTCAGCAGACCGCCCAGCCGGTACAGGTACTCGTCGTTGTCCTCGAAATCGTCATTCCACGCCACCACGGCCCCCGAGGCGTCAATCACCCGCACCAGCGAATCCAGGGGAGACCGCAGCCGCCGTCCAAGCACTTCCGCCACAAGCGTGTCGCCCGCCCGCCGCTCAATCGCGAACACGTCCACGTCGCCCGGAGCATCGATGCGGCCATTAATGATACGCGGCACGGCAATCGCCTGCGCGGCATCCGGCGCATTGTTGGGCTCGGCTTCAATGCACTCCTCCAGCGTGTCCACAGCGTAGAGCACTCCATTGGACACGCCGTCCCCGTCTTCCAGAACCGCGGTGCGCACGCCGTCCACGCCATAATCGGTGTTCAACGCCAACACACCGGCCGGCAGGTTCCACCCGCCGATTTCCGCGCTAATCGGGTCTCCCGCGCGCCCTCCCAGCGGAAACAGGCTCGTGATAAACGGATGCTCGCCGACCGAGATGCGATACACAAAATCCTCCCGCCCACGGAAGATCGAATCGCGGATTTCCAGATGGTATACCCCATCCTTCGGGATCTCGTAATACAGCACCGGATCCGGATCAAACCGGAAATCATCCACATAGGCCACCTCGTTGCCCCGGGCGTCGTACAGCGCCAACGCGGCCTGAAACCACCCCGGCACCGCGTCCGCAAGATACGGCGCCAGACTCCGCGCGTGTGTTTCAATGACCAGGCTCTGCCCGCCCCGGCACTGCAGCGCGAACCGGTCGACATCGCCCGGCAGGATCTGGCCGTTCAGCAGAACCGGCAGCTCCAATGGCCTGATTTTCACGGCCTTGGCGCCCGGCCGCGGATCGTTCGGCTCCAGCTCCTGCACCTCGGCCAGCGTGTTCACCTCGAACACCATGGGATTGGTCAGCCCCCCCGCCGTCTGCAGACGAATCTCCCGCGGACCCGGCCTGGCGCCGGGCTCGATGTGCACCTCGATACGCACCATTTCCGCAATTTGCGGGTTCAACTGCTTCTTGCTGAAATTGGCGAGAAGGTGCTGCAGATGCGCCAGCTCCCGCAGGCTCATCCCGTCTATCCGGTCCAGCAACGGGTGGCCCGGCAGCTTGACCGGCTCTTCCCCGCCCGTCGGCGCGGTACTCGCCTCGCCGGACTTGTCTGTTTCAGCAGCCGGCGCGGCCGCTGTGCTTCGATTCTTTTGTTCCGCGAGCCGCTGGTCGCGCGCCAGGGCCATCCGCCGCGCAATCTCCCGGCGTTCCTCCCCCTTCAGGTTCCGAATCGGACGGTAATACTCCACCGCAGCCGCCCGGACTCCGTCGCCCGACACGCACACGTCCCCGTTCGCGCCCCTCAGATTCTGGCCGCCAGCAATGACTTCCAGCGTCGCGCCCGCTTGCCCGCCGGCCGGGTACAGGTACCCGATGTGCGGCGCGCGTTTCGCCTCCTGCCCCAGAGCCGCTGGCGCCAGGAATGCCGCGGCAACTACCACCACGCGTACGAATGTCCGCATTGTCCGATTCCTCGTGTGCTCAGATGAGTTCGCTCAGACGGCCGCCGCTCGGCACCCCGTCTCCCGGCTCGGGCAAGACCCGCAATTCCAGACCACGCGGGTTCGGCAGGGGCCCGTCCGGATCGATCCCGAGCAATTCATACATGGTCCCGATGAGGTCCAGCGGGTACACCGGCCGTTCCGCCACCTCTTCCCCCCGTGCATCGGAGGCGCCAAGCACCCGCCCACCCTGGAATCCGCCGCCCGCGACCACCGAGCAGAAACATTTGCCGTAATGCTGGCGGCCGCCGTTCCACGGAGCGCCCCACTCCACCTTCGGGCTTCGCCCAAACTCCCCGCCCCACCACACGATCGTGCTGTCCAGCAACCCCCGGTCAGCGAGGTCCTGCAGCAGTGTCGCCATCCCCTGGTCCAGCTCCGGCAGCTTCCGTTTCATGATCTCGAAATGCTGCTTGTGCGTGTCCCATCCTTTGTAGTTGATCGTCACGTAAGGCACCCCGGCCTCGACCAGCCGCCGCGCCATCAGGCACGACTGGCCAAACGTGTTGCGGCCGTACCGGTCGCGCATCTCGTCGCCTTCAACGTTCAAATCGAACAGGCGCCGGGCCTCCCCGAGTCCGTAGGCGTTTTCCTCGCAGGCGTCAAGCCGCGCGAACTGCTCGTTTCCCGGCATGGCCCGGCCCAGCGAGTCCAGAGCATGAAGCAAGTCCCGACGCGCCAACTGCCGTTCATCCGGGATGCCTTCCGCCACGATGCCTTCCACCACGAATGGCTCCCGGCTGGGATTGCCCCCGGTGGCAAACGGCTTGTAACGCTGGCCGAGCAGCCCCGCTTCCGAAAAGCGCCCCTGCGGCTCCGTCAGCACCACATACGGAGGCACAATCCCCGCATACCCCTGGTCGTACCCCTTGAACAGCGCCACCACCGCCCCCGCGCACGGATACACCAGCCGATCCGGGTGCCGGCCCGTCTGCACAATGTACGAGGCCGTCTCGTGCGCATTCACCCCATGGGTCATGCTGCGGATGATCGCGTACTTGTCCGCTTGCTGCGCCAGCCGGGGCAGCGCGGCGTTGATCTGAATCCCGTCCACGTTCGTCGCAAGGGACTCTCCCAGGGGACCGCAATAGTCGCTTCCCGCATCCGGCTTCGGATCAAAGGTATCCAGATGTGACGGACCGCCCCACATCCAGATCTGGATGACCGACTTCGCGCGCGTATCCGCGGGCGCCGCGGCCGCAACCGGACGTTTCCCGTCCAGCAGCGCCAGCGCAGCGGCCCCAAACACGCCTCGCCGCAACGCCGCCCGCCGCGTCATCCCGTGCCGTCTCCGTTGCGATTCCATACATCCCGTCTCCCGCCGGCTCAGTGCCGGTACAGAAACTCTTTGGTGTTGATCAGCGCCCAGGCCAGATCCGCCGCCGCCTCGGCCCGGGTCACATCGCCCCGCTCGAAATACTGCTTCACGACGGCGGTCTCCTCCGCCGTGGGGTACCGCGACAGGATGTGAAGATACAACAGGCGCGCGACGCGTTCGGTATCGCCTTTGCTCGTCTCGACAAGTTGCCGCAGCCGCCAGCTCCCCTCGATCTTCTTTTGAATGTGCGTCGAATTCAGCATGTGGAGCCGCTGCCCGTCCGTCGGTTGAAGGTTGCGTTCCGACGCCAGTCCCGTATCCCGCGACGGGCGCCCGAACAACTCGAGAAATGGGCTCGTGATGCTCCCATCCGCCAGGAGAATCGTACGCTGGTAGTCCGGAATATACGTGAACGGCTCCGGAATCATGCTCAGGTAACTCTCCCGCGAATTGAACAGCCCGCACAGCGCATCTATCAGCACCTCGGCGTCGAGCTGGCGCACCGGATACTGCCCAAATAACGTTTCGGCCTCGGCAGAGTCACTCCGCGGAATGGAGGACTGCTGGTACGTCCGGGAATTCAGAATCAGACGGTACACCTGCCGGAGATCGTAGTCGGCCCGCACCAGTTCCTCTTCCAGATACGCCAGCAGCGCGGGATTCACCGGGGGATTGTCCGGCCGGATGTCGTCGGGCTCGTGCACAATGCCCCGGCCCATCAGCCACGCCCACACCCGGTTCACGATGTTCCGGGCAAAATACGGGTTCCCGGGCGCTGTCAGCCACTCCGCAAACACCTCCCGCGGATCTTCCCCCGCCTCGATATGCACCGGCTGTCCGTCGGGGAAAACCGCATCGAGCGGCGTCATCGCCGACGGGTCGAGCAGAACAATCTCCTCCTTCCATTCGGCCGTGGGCTTGTAGGCCACCCGAGAAAAAAACGCCGCCAGCTCCGCCCGCCTGCCTTCGGGCCACCCATCCAGCCGCACGCCCATGAAGGTCAGGGCCGCCGCCGCCGCAATGGTCGAAGGATCCCGCCCCTGCATCGCACGGTAGAAATTCACCGGCGGCACCCTGAAATTGCTCCCGCTCGAGGCCAGCAACGCGCGGGCAAACTCGTCATAAGGCATGTTCGCCCGGATTGCGTCGTGAAGCCATTTGGCATAGGCCTGCACGGCGTTGGGCCACAGATTGATCGGGAACTCCGCCTTCACCCGCAGCACGTCGCACCACTTCAGCGACCAGTAATCCGCGAATTCCTCGCGTTCCAGCAGCCGGTCAATCAGCGCCGCCCGCTTGTCCGGATGCGTGTCCTCAAGAAAATCGCGGACCTCGTCCGCCCGCGGCAGCGTGCCAATCACGTCCAGATACACCCGCCGGACAAACACCGCATCCGTACTGGGCTGGGCCGCCTCAATGCCTCGCGCCGTGAGTTCCGCCAGAACCAGCTCGTCGATGCGGGTTCCCGGAACAGCGCTCTCCGCCGACCGAAACGGATCCCCGCCCGGCCCTTCCCCCGCATACGCGCTCAGGGCCGCAGCCGCTACCGTCACCGCAAGAATGGCCTTCTTCATCGCATTCCCCACCCTGTCCTCAGGGAACAGGGGCTGCTGCAGTAATCACCGTCTCACACGCTCCGTCCCGGCCGCACTCCGCCGCAAGTACAACACCGTCCCACGCCGGAAGTTCCCCGCCGCCCACCGCCAGTATCCCATATCCCCGGGGGTTCCGGGGACAAATCTCTGAGCCATCGGCAGCCACCCACGTCCGTTCCCGGAGCACCGCGTTGAGCGGAGACCCCTCTTTGCTCCATAATTGGCCCCTGCAAAATGACTTAACAGGAAAGCTTCCCTTCCTGGCAGGGAAAATGCCCGAAACACCGGAAAGGAATGCCCTATGGAGCGAGTAACTCTTGGAAGCAGCGGACTGTCCGTATCCCCGATCGCGTTCGGCACGTGGCAGCTCAGCCCCCGATTCTGGGGCGAACAGTCCCGGGAAGACGCCCTCGCCGCCATGAAGTGCGCCTGCGACCTGGGCATCAACTTCTTCGACACCGCCGACGCCTACGGCGATGGCTATGCCGAGACCGTGCTCGGCGAGGCCCTCCGGGATTTGCCGCGAAAAGAACTGGTGCTCTGCACCAAGTGGTTCAACCATTTCAATCCCGACGCGTCCCGCTACCCGGATCTCTCGCCCCAGCACCTGCGCGAACGCTGCGACGCCTCGCTCCAACGCCTGGGCATCGAGACCATCGACCTCTGCCTGCTCCATATGTTTGACCCCCTCACGCGCCTGGAAGAGATTGCCGAGACGCTCACCGACCTGCGCCACCAGGGAAAGATCCGCGCATTCGGCGTGAGCAACCACCATGTCGAGCAGGTGCGCGCCCAACGCAAGTACGCCCCCTATTCCGTGGTCCAGCCCGCCTACAGTCTCATCGACCCCGCCATCGAGACCGATCTGCTCCCCTATTGCCAGGCGGAAAACGTCGGCGTGATGGTCTATTCCCCCCTGCATAAGGGCCTCCTCACGGGCAAATACACGGGAAACGAAACCTTCACCGATTTCCGCGCCAACCACCCCGATTTCCAGGGCGAACGGTTCCGCCACCTGTGCGAATGCGTCCAGAACCTGCGGCCGATGGCCGAAAAATACGGGGTATCCATCTACCAGCTTGTTCTGGCCGCCACCCTCATGCATCCCGGCATTCACGTCGCCATCTGCGGCATTAAACACCCCGCCCAGATACGGGAAGCCGCCCAGGCGCCAAAACTCACCCTCTCGCGCGAAGACTACTTCGCCATCCGCAAGACCCTTATCCCCACCGCCAAGATCGCCGACGCGAGCGGCTCGAGAAAATGACCCGGACAAAGCCGGCCGCCGCGGGGCCGGTACGCCGTGGTTTACTCCCGGTCTCTCCTTCGATAGACTGACACATGACCGCCCCGGCAGAATAATCAGCCCGGGAAGGAGGCATCGATGAACAACGCGCGCCCCGCAGCGGCTCTGGCCAAGGTCAAACGCATGAACCAGTCCTTGCGCCACGAAGAACCGGACCGCGTCCCTGTGGGCGAGTTCTTCTGGGGAAGCTTCCTCAACCGGTGGCGGCGGGAACTGGGACTCCCCGAGGATACCGACCCGTACCAGTACTACGACCTCGACTGGATCGTCACCACCCCCAATATGGACCCCCATATCCGGCCATTCGAGACTCTGCGCGAAACCACCGACGAGGTCGTCGTCCGCACAGGATTCGGAGGCGTGGTCAGAAAACGATTCGACCTCCCCATGCCGGAGGCCCTCTCCTGGGAGACCGATACCCTCGAAAAGCTCGAAGCCTTCGAATTTGATCCCCCCGGCGAGCCCCGGCGCTTTTTTGACGGCGGCGACAACCAGATCGCCGGCGTCGGAGACGGGTTCGCCCGTAACAGCCCCCCCTGGCTCGACACCGTCAACGCCTTGCGTAACAACTACGCCGTGTATGGCAGCATGATCGAAGTCTCCGAATGCCTCACCCGCATGATCGGGCAAATGAACACCCTCCTGTGGGTGGGCGAATACCCGGAACGCTTCGGCAGACAGATCCTCCGCATCGGCGAATTCTATTACGAATGCTGCAAAGCCGAAATCGAGGCCGCCAAGGGCCTGCTTGACGGCATGGTGATCTGGGGCGACGTCGCCTACTCCGCCAACATGTTCTTCCCCCCCGAGTACTGGCGCGCCTATTTCCGGCCCTGCGTCGAGAAGATGCTCGCCCTCTGCCACCAGCACGCGCTCCCGGTCATCTATCACGGATGCGGCAACGTCGCCGCGATTCTCCCCGACTTCATCGAGATGAACCTGGACGCCTACAACCCCCTCGAGGCCAAGGCCGGGCTCGACGTCGTGAACCTCCGCAGGCAATACGGCCACGCCCTCGCCTTCTGCGGAAACGGCAACATCCAGGTCTGGGAGGCCGCCCAGCCCGAAGCCCTGCGACGCGAGGTCCTCCGAAAACTCAATGCCGCCAAAGGTGGCGGCTATATCTTCCAGTCCGACCATTCGGTCAGCAGCGGGGTGTCCGGTCACACCTACGACTTCATCGTCAATCTGGTCCGGGAATTCGGCCAATATCCCCTGCAGCTGGGCGAATACGACGAACCCGTGTGAGGAGACACGACCATGAAACGGTACGGCGCTGTCATCGAACTGCATCCCGACAAAATCGCGGAGTACAAAAGACTCCACGCGGCCGTCTGGCCCGGCGTGCTCAAGACGATCTGGGACTGCAAGATCCGCAACTATTCGATCTTCCTGCGACAGTTACCCCACGGCGCCTGGGTCCTCTTCAGCTACATGGAATACATTGGCGACAATTTTGAAGCCGACTGTGCCCGCATGGCCGCCGATCCCCTCACTCAGGAATGGTGGGCCCTCTGCAAGCCCTGCCAGATCCCGCTCGCCAACCGCGCCGAAAACGAGTGGTGGGCCAATATGGAAGAGGTCTTCCACTGCGATTAGTCCGCGTGCCTCACGGACTCACCCACGACAACTCCCCGGCAAACACCACCCCACACAACGATGTTGAATGTCGGCAGCGCTATTGTCCTGCCGTCCCTGCGGAACTCGGGGTTTCGGAGATACGAGACTTCCCACCACTGAAGCGATGGGCTGTTGTCTGCCGTCCCTGCGGGACTGGGGCTTGAGAGATACGGGACTTCCCACCACTGAAGCGATGGGCTGTTGCCTGCCGTCCCGGCGGGACTCGGGGGACCGGCAGCATCCCTCACCAACGCAAGCCGAGGGCACCCAATCCGCGCGCCCTAGTCTTGTGTCCCCCGCTGGCGGGGGNNCGCGAAGCGGACGGGGGTGGACTCTCGGGCCCAGGTGTCCCCGTCCATCCCGTCCATACCGTCCACCGGAAGACAATAATGCCGCCCCGGCGCGCCTCGCTCCCAGGCAACACCCAGACGACTCAATAAAGCCTCCGGGGACCCCGGAACGGGGTCCAATGTGAGTAGCCCCGGGCGCAGCCCGGGGATCACCCACACCACAACGACCCAACCCCGAAAGGGGTTGAACAAATCCTGTAGAAATTTGTGACATCTCCCCAGCAACACGAGGCGCAAACCGCGGGCCATCAAGAAAAAACGGAGGCGGCCGCAACACGGCCGCCTCCGTCCCTCTGACTGTCTCAATCAGCGGCAGACGAACTGGTACGTCCCCGAACCCGCCGCGAACACCCGCCATTCGCCATCCGCACGGCCCGAGGCGATGCCGGCCTGTCCGGCCACGTACTGTCCATTCTCCCAGACCGTTTTCCCGCTCTCGGTAATCACGGGGTTGCTCTTTCCAGGCGCCGGCACGGCGATCTGCGCCCGGCAATTCGCCGGCACCGTCACCTCGAGGGTCAGTTGCTCGCCGTCTTTCCTCCAGCGCGACGCGTACTGCCCGTATTGCGTATCGAGCGTCGCGTTCACCGACGTGAGATCGCCGAGCACGTACGGCCGGATGCTCGCGGACTGGAAGCCCGGCGCCTCCGGAGTCGGCCGAATGCCCCCGAGATACCCGTAGAACCACACCACCAGATCGCCCACCAGCATGACATGGTTGCCCGAGTTCATCGCGGGATCCGCCGTGTCGCCGTTCCACAACTCCCAGATGGTCGTCGCGCCCTGTTCAATCATGTACCCCCAGCTCGGATACGCCGTCTGCGTGGACAGCGTATACGCCAGGTCCGCGCGGCCATGGTCCGACAGGGTCCGCATCAGCCATTGCCCGCCGATCAGCCCCGTCCCGATGTGGCTGTGGGTCTTTTGTTCGATGTTCTGCACCAGGTTCGCGAAGACGGCATCGCGATGCCCCTCCGGCACCAGGTCGAAGGCCAGGGTCAACACGCACGACGTCTGCGTGCCGTTGTCGTAGAGATTCGTTTCCTGGTTGAAATACGCCTCGTTAAACGCCTTCTCCAACCGTGACGCCAGCGCGTCGAAACGCGCCGCATCGTCTTCTTTGCCCAGCATCCGCGCGTACCGCACCATCAATTTCAGGTCATAGTAGAAATAGCTGGTCCCCAGGAGCGTGCCACTGGTCTTTCTCGAAGGATCCTTCGAGTGGATCAGTTCCGGCGACTCCGGCGGCACGCACCAGTCCCCATAATTGTCGCGCGGCATCAGATCGTTCTCGAGATAGCCGGTCATATGGTCGATCCAGCGCGTCATCGCTTCGTAATGCTGTTCGATCGGGCGCGCATCCCCATACTGCTCCAGCAACATCCCCGGAGCGATGATGAACGTGCTCGGCCACGTCACGTTGTCGTTGTACAACGGCCAGTACGGCGGCGAGACGTCCGATACGCTCCCGGAGTCCTTCTGACCGTCCTCGATGTCCTGCATCCATTTCGTGTACAGCGGCGCGATGTTGTGGATGTAACTCTCGCCCCGGCATTCCTCCGACCGGTCCCCGAGCCACGCCTGCCGCTCGTCCCGCTGCGGACAGTCCGTCGGGAAACTCCGGTAGTTGCCCCGGATGCCCCAGACGATGTTCTCGTGCAACTGGTTCAGGAGCGCGTTGGAGGTCTCGAATTGTCCCACGCGTTCCACGTCGTCATGCACCACACAGCCTTCAATCGCGTCAAGCCCCGGGGTACCCGGGTACCCCGTCACTTCGACAAACCGGAACCCGTGGTACACAAACCGGGGCTCGTAGACTTCCGCCCCGCCGCCTTTGAGAATGTACGTGTCGACGCACCGCGCGCCCCGGAGATTCGCCATGTAGAGCGTCCCGTCTTCTTTCAGCGTCTCCGCGTGTTTCAGCCGGACGACCGTGCCGGACGGCCCCTGCACCCGCAAACGGCACCAGCCCACCATATTCTGACCCATGTCGTAAATGAACACGCCCGGCGCGTTCTCGTTGACGCTGACGGGCGAACGCGTCTCGATCACCCGGATGGGCGGCGTCATCTGCGCGCTAAGCACCCCTTCCGGACCCGCAACCACCTCCGCGGACCGCCAACCACCGTCGTCGTAGCCCGCGCTCGACCACCCGGCCAACTCCATCCGCGCGTCATACACCTCGCCGTCATATTCGTTGTTCTCGCGAATCGGACCTTCCGTGGTGAGCTTCCACGTCTCATCCGAATCAATGTCGGTCACCGTCCCGTCCGCATGTTCGATCCGGAGATTCAACATCAATTTAGGGTAGCCATAGGTCTGCGTGTTCGTCGGCGATTTCCTGCGCGGCGCAAAATACCGGCCGTTGCCCAGAGTCACGCCCAGCGCATTGTCGCCCTCTTTCAGCGCGTCCGTCACATCGTAGGTGAGATAGAACGCACGCTTGGTGTACTCGGTAAGGCCCGGAACGAGGACGTCATTCCCGATCTTCCTGCCATTCACCTCCAACTCGAACAGCCCCAGCCCGCACAGCCGCACCGTGGCCCGCTCGACGGCCTTTTCCAGCCGGAATTCGCGCCGAAGATGGCGGGCGCTGAGACGTTCCGCGTCATCGCTCGCAATCTCGCCCCACGGCGCCATGCCGTAAGCGCCCAACTCCTTGGCCCGCTCCCACGCCGTCACATCCAGGTCCGGATAGTCCCAGTCGGCTTCCGAGTCTTTCGTCACCCGCCACGTGGTATCAGTGCAGACCACCTGCGTTTCCCCGCCTTCAAACTCGATGATCAGCGCTCCGATCAGCCCCGCGGGATTCGCCGCTTCGCCTTGATTCACGGCTTCCACGGCCAGCACGTTCTTCCCCGGGCGCACCGCACCGGTCACGTCCGCGGGCGGCGCCGCCTGAAAACTGCTCCCCGATGCAACCCGTTGCTCATTGAGCACCAGCGTGAACGAGTTATCCGCCGCGAAAAACGCCGTCGCTTTCGCTATCGCCTTCCCCGCCGGCACGTCAAACACCTTCCGGAAATATCGGGCTTCCGCCGGAGCGCTCTGCGCCGGGGCGTCCTCCGGAAACCAGATCCACTTCGCCGCGGACAACGGGGAATCGCCCCCGCCCTCGTTACCGTCCAGCCCGATCCACTTCCCCGTCCAGTCTTCCGGATTCAACAGACCCATCGTCCACATCGCGGCCGGACTCCACCCCGACACCGCACCCGACGCGTCCCATACCCGCACCTTCCAGTAGCAGCGCTGCCGCGACGCGAGCGCCTGGCCCGCATACGCGACCAGCGCCGACTGGCCGCTCTCGACCTTGCCCGAGTCCCACAGATTCCCCCGGTCAGCATCGAGCTCCGCCTTCGCATCCGCCACGAGGATCTGGTAGGCGCTCTGGAGCACGCCCCGGTCCGGAGATTCGATTCGCCAGCCCAACCGCGGGTTCAGCCGGTCTACGCCGAGCGGATCACTGAGGTACTCGCAGCGCAGGTCCGTGACCGTACAGCCGGCCGAAGCGCCGGTCGTCATTGAGGTAATCGCCATTACGAATAGCGTCGTCGCGCAGCCCATGGAACTCCTCCTCTACCGAAATCGGTATGCTCCCAGTCGTTCGCTGTATTTCAGAAAACAGGGTCCTGCGGCCCTCAATCACTGCAGCCCGTCCAGCACCTTCTGCGCATTATCACGAATGCCCGCGTCTTCACACTTCGCCAGCACCGCATTCAGCGCATCCAGGGCAAGCGCCTTGTGGTCCGCGTTGTCTTTCTTGACCTGGCCCGCCACGCCGATGATGGCCAGCGCAGCCTCGTTGCGCACGTCCGCCTGGTCCAGGAACGGCTTCAGCGCAGCCAGCGCGCCCGGTTCGTTCAAAGTGCCCCAGGCGCCCAGAACCAGTTTCACCTCATCCGGCCGCCGCGCCAATTCCAGCGCCTTCGTAAGCATCTCCATCTTCTGCCCGCCCTGGGCCTGTTCGCGGGCAAGCCGCACGTACCCGCGCAACCCCAGCACGTACCGAGTCAGGTCTTCGCCCCGCGCCAGCACTTCGAGATGCGGCGCCGCGTCCAGCGACGCCCAGTTGGAAAGCATGCGCACGGCCTCGCCGGCGATCTCGGGATTCGCGTCCTGCATGGCCGTCAGCACCGCATCCAGCGCCTGCGGGGTCCCGATCTCCGCTGCGGTCTGCAACAGCACCAGGCGCACGTCCGGCCCGGCGCCGTTCATCGCCTCGAGCACGGCCGGCAGGATCTGTTCGCCCTTGCGCGCAACAATCGCGTTTAACGCGCTCTCCGCGCTGGCGCGCTCCGACGCATCCGCTGTCTTCGTGATCATCCCGATGACCGCCGGGGCCTCGGCCGGGCCACCCAGGAGTCCCAGCGCCTCCAGCGCCGCGCTGCGAACGTCCGCCTCGCCGGCCGCCAGGCCTTCCAGCGCCGACGGAATCGCGTGTTCCGCGCGACGGCTCGCCAGCAGCGTCAGCAGCGTCGCATGAACCGGCGGTGCGGCGCCCGCAATACTCGACGCCAGCGCCGAGTCCACGTCATCTCCCCGCATCGATACGAGCGCTTCACGCGCGGCCTCCGCGGCCGCCTCGCCGGCGGCCGAAGCCAGAAACGCGACCAGCGTGGCCACATCGTCCCCGCTGCTGCCCAACGCGCCCAGCGCTCTGATGGCCGCCACCTGCACCTGCGCGTCCGCGCTCTTTGTCAACTCAACCACCGTGGGCCGTGCCGCCGCGTCGCCCCGGTCCGCCAGGCCACGCAACAGCGCGATCTGGCCTCCGGCCGGAAGAGCCGGCAACGCCTGGGCATAGACCCCCGTCAGCGCCGTCCCTTCGGTTTCCGCGACGAGCTGGGCCGCCAGATCGCGAAACATCGCGTCATCGCCCCGCAATGCATCAAGAATCCGGTCCTGGGCATTCGCGGGTCGTGCGAAAACCAGGCCCCGGAACGCGCCCAGGCGCACCTCGAGCGAAGCGTCCGACGCCAGCAACCCCTCGTAAATCTCTGCCGCACGGTCGGGATTGCCCGCGGCCGCGCAATGCTCGGCAGCGGCCAGCACGCCCTCGTTCACCGCCCCGCGGGTCACGCCGGGCGCATCCGCACGGTACGCCAGCAGCGTTTCGATGGCTTCCGGAGTCGCAATACGTCCCAGCGCCCCTGCCGCCGCGCGGGCCGTCTCCACATGAGCGTCCCTCATCAACGGAATCAGCAGCGGGACGGCGTTCGCGTCCCGTCGCGCGCCTATCGAGATGATCACGCCCGTCCTGCACAGGCCCTCCGTCGTGCCTAGGGCGTCCAGGAACACCTGGTCGACCTCCGGATACGGCATGGATTCCAGCGCAAAACGCGCGAGATGCGACAACGTCTCGTCCGGCAACAGCGCCGCCAGCGCCGGGATCGACGCCCGCGTCCCGATCTGGCGCAAGCGCCGGCAGGCCTCCTGCTTCTGTGCCCAGTCCCCATCACTCTGAAGTACCGCGATCAACTCGGGCTCCGTCAACGGCGCCGGAGGCGCCGCCGCCTCTGCCCCCTCACCGGCATGGCCCGCAACCGCGATCACCGCCCCCGAAAGGACGAGCACGGCAAAAAAGCTCCAAAACGCTCTACTCATGTTCATGATTCGATGCCTCTTCTCTAAAAACACCATGCGAATGGAATCGCCCATACCTCTCTGTCAACGCTTCTTACAGATACCACGGCTCCCGGTAGGCGCGCGAACGCAGGCGGTTCGCCTCTTCGTCGCCGATGAATTCCTCCTTGACCGGGTCCCATTTCACCGGGCGGCCGATGCGTTTGCAGATGTTCGCCACGTGGCACGCCGAAATCGACCGGTGGGCGACTTCCGCGTTGGATACCGTATCCTGACGCGTCTTGACGCAATCCAGAAAGGCCCGCACGTGGTTATCCGAAGGGTAGCCGCCCTGGAACTGACGTTCCGCAAGCAGCGACGCCGGATACACCTCGAGCTCGCCGGAATCGCCCGTCTCCACCCAGCCCTCGTCGCCTTCAAACCGCACGGGGCACGAACCGAACCGAAGACCGGTGCGAATCACCAGTTTCACCCCGTTCGCGTACTTGCCCACCCACTGCTCGCCTTCCCGGTCAAACTCCACCGGGCCGCTGCCGTCCGCGTCGTTCGCCCACTGGCACAGGTCAACCGTGTGGCTCCCCCACTCCGTAATCGAGCCGCCGCTGAAATCCGTGTGCGCGCTCCAGTAGCCCCGAGTCGCGTATTGCGCATTGTACGGACGCCACGGCGCCGGGCCCAGCCACCGGTTCCAGTCAAAGTCTTCCCGCGCCGGTTCCGGCTCCGCCGGCAACACCGTGTCGTACAGTTGCTGAAACCCCGTCGACTCTTCCGCTTGCATCACCTGCAAACGGCCCAGTTTCCCGCTGCGCACCAGATCCACCGCGAATCGGAAATTGCCAATGCTGCGGCGCTGGGTCCCGCACTGGAACACACGCCCCAGCCGGCGCATCGTGTCCGCGACCGCGCGCGATTCCGTGATCGCCACGCTCAGCGGCTTCTCGCAGTACATGTCCTTCCCCGCCCGGGCAGCCAGGATCGCCGCCTGCGAATGCCAGTTGTCCCCCGTCGCGATAAGCACCGCATCTATATCGCTCCGGTCCAGGAGTTCCAGCATGTCAAGGTACGATGTGCAGTCCGAGGTGCCGTAGTGCTGATCCACCTGCTGCTTCCCGGCCTCGCGCCGGTCCCGAAACACGTCGCACACCGCAACCACCTGCGTGTCCGGCTGGGCCAGAAACGCGGTCATCACGCTGCTCCCGCGACCGCCCAGGCCGATCACGCCCACCGTGATGCGCTCGCTCGCCGCCGCGCGGCCTTCCGCGCCCAGCGCCGTGCCCGGCACAAGGTACGGCGCCGCCAGAGCTCCGCCCATGCCCACGGCCGCCCGCCGCAAAAATGCGCGCCGGCCCAATTGCTGACTTCTCTTCGCTCGACTCATGCTGTGTTCTCCTGAAATTGACTGGGGCTTCTTCGCAGACACGATGTATCGGCACTGCGACACCCGGGGCGCATTGACACGGATCCGGCCTTACCCATGCTGAGGTCCTATTGGAATGGCAGGCGATTCCGCGATTCAAACAGTCCACGCAAGAGCATACCCCCGCGCGCCACCGGTATCAAGGTTGCCTGCCCCCGCGAATGGCCTGACGCGCTGCGCCCCCTTCGCTGCCGTTCGCGCAGAAACTGGCCCCCGTCCACCCCGTCCACCCCGTC
>DDYW01000158.1 GCA_002348185.1 Candidatus Hydrogenedentes bacterium UBA2224
GTAGATGCAGATGCCGGCGGCGATGAGGAGGGATTCGCGCACGATCTCCTCAGCGGACATCGTGGTGTGATGCATGAGGGCGCGAGCGGCCGCCAGCGCAAACGGCCCCCCCGATCCGATGGCGAGGATGCCGTCGTCGGGTTCGATGACTTCGCCGCTGCCGGCGATGAGGAGGGACTGTTCCTTGTCGCACACGGCGAGGAGGGCGTCCAGGTTGCGGAGGTACTTGTCGGTGCGCCACTCCTTGCCCAGTTCGACGGCGGCGCGCGACAGGTTGTTGCTGAATTGGCTGAGCTTTCCCTCGAACCGCTCGAAGAGGGAGATGGCGTCGGACACCGAACCCGCAAAACCGGCCAGGACGCGCCCGTCGGCCAGACGCCGGATCTTGGTGGCGGTGGCTTTCATGACCGTATTGCCGAGGGTCACCTGTCCGTCGGCGCCGAGGGCAACGGCATCCCCCTTGCGGACGGCACACACCGTGGTTGCGTGAAACGTATCCATTGTGTCCTCCAGTAGCGGATGCGCCTCCTTCACGCGTGAGGATGCGCCTGCCGATAGACTTCCTTCAGGCGATCGACGCTGACGTGGGTGTAGATCTGCGTGGTCGACAGGCTCTCATGGCCCAGCATCTCCTGCACCACACGCAGGTCGGCCCCGCCGTTCAGCATATGCGTCGCGAAGGTGTGGCGCAAGGTGTGGGGCGACACATCGCGCCGTCCCGGCAACACGGCCCGCACATATTTCTCGACCACGCGCTGCACGCTCCGCGTCGTGAGCGGGCCCCCTCGCGCATTGACGAAGAAACGGCGGTGGCCGGGATGGCCCAGCGTCCCCCGGGCGGCGAGATAGGCCTGCAGTGCGTCGAGCGCCCAATTCCCCAGATGGGCGATCCGTTCCTTTTTCCGTTTGCCCAGCACGACCATGGTCCCGCCGATGAGATCGATGGAATCCAGGGTCAGGCCCGCCAGTTCCGCGCAGCGCACGCCGCTCGAGTAGAGCGTTTCGAGGATGGCGCGGTCGCGCTTGCCCAGGGGGGTTGTGGTGTCGGGCGCTTCCATCAACGCGGTGACTTCCGGGATGCTGAGCACGCCGGGCAGGTCGCGGGGCAGTTTGGGCGAGCGAACCGCCTGCGCGGGATTCTCTTCCATGATGCCGGCGCGAACATAGAATTTGTAGGCGGCCCGGATGGCGGACAGCTTCCTGGCGGCGGTGCGGGGAGACGCGCCCAATGTGCGGAGGTGGCCCAGGAACGCACGGATGTCGTTGCGGCTGGCGCGCCGCAAGGCGTCGAAGCGGGGCTCAGCGGCTTCGTCGGAATCCCCGGAAGCCAATGCGGCGGGACCGCGTTCGAGATAGCCGCAGAATTGCGCGATATCCCGGAGATAGGCGCGCGAGGTATGGCCCGAGAACCCCCGTTCGGCCGCGAGGTAATCCGAAAAGCGCTGGATCTCCGGATCCGTCATCCCGCGTGTCCCTCTGGCAAACCGGACTAGACCTCGGATTGCTCCGTCACGTGCAGCTCGCCCTCGTCGGTGCCGGGCGCTGTTTCTTTGTGCTCATCGCCGCAGTTCACACACTTGCGGGTCGCCTGCTTGCCCCGCTTCGACAGCAGGGTCCAGGGATGCCCGCACGCGCGGCAGGGCGTTTCCGTATCCTGATCGCCGAATGCATTGAACCGGCACTTGGGATAGCGCGAACAGCCGATGAAGCGTTTCCCGCGGCCCGCCCGCCACACGAGGTCGCCTTCGCAGCCGCGTTGCGGGCATTTCAGCCCGACGGGTTCCGCCTGTTTCTTTTCCTTGCCGTCCTTTTTCAGGGTGTGCTTGCATTCGGGATAGCGCGAACAGCCCAGGAACTTCCCGAACCGGCTTCTGCGGTACACCATGGGGGCGCCGCATTCGGGGCAGACGACATCCGAGGGCTCTTCGACTTTCTTGCGGGCCACATTGAGGCGGCCTTCGCAGTCGGGATGCCTGGCGCAACGGAGATACGGGCCGAAGCGCCCGGTCAGGAATTCGAGTTCGCCGCCGCATACCGGACACTTCGCGCTGTCGCCGACGGTTTCGGTCACGATTTTGTGCTGCGCCGCGTGCAGGTCTTTTTCAAACTGGGCGTAGAAGCTGCGCAACAGGTCGTGCCATTCGCGCTGCCCTTCCTCCACTTCGTCGAGCTCGTTTTCGAGTTCGGCGGTGAAATTGATGTCGAGGATATCCGGGAAATTGGCCACGAGCATCCGGTTGACGTCTTCCCCGAGCGGTGTGGGCGCGAGCCGTTTCTTCTCGCGCACCACGTACCCGCGCTCCACGATGGTGTTCATGATCTGGGCGTAGGTGCTGGGGCGGCCGATGCCGTTTTCTTCGAGGGTGCGAATGAGCGACGCCTCCGTGAAGCGCGGAGGCGGCTGGGTAAAATGCTGTTCCGGCTTGAATTCCTGCAGGCGCGCGTCCTCGCCTTCCCGCACGTCGGGCAGGAGGCCGCTGGCCTGTTCTTCGTCGGTGGAGTCTTCCAGGGTCTCCTCGTACATTGCCAGAAACCCCTTGAATTTCAACACCGACCCCGTGGCCCGGAATACGTGGTGTCGTGCCTCGACATCGATCGCGGTCTGGTCGAAGACGGCCGGCGTCATCTGGCAGGCGACAAAACGCTTCCAGATCAGGGTGTACAGTTTGAGCTGGTCGGCGTCCAGGAACCGGGCCATGGCCTCCGGGGTGTGGCTGGTGAGCGTCGGCCGGATGGCCTCATGCGCGTCCTGCGCACCCTTCTTGTTGCGGTAGAAGTTGGGCTGGCCGGGCAGCATGGCCGGCTCGAAATGCGCCCCGATGTACTGGCGGACATCCTGGATGGCCTCCATTGCGAGTCGGGTCGAATCGGTGCGCATGTAGGTGATCAGACCCACGCGCCCTTCCTCGCCGATGGCAATGCCTTCGTAGAGTTGCTGGGCCAGGACCATGGTTTTGCGGGGGGCTAATCCGAGTTTGCGCGACGCCTCCTGCTGGAGCGAGCTGGTGATGAATGGCGGATACGGGCGGCGTTTGACTTCCTTCCGCTCGACGCTCGCGACACGAAACTCCGCGCCGTCGAGCGCGTTCAAGACGGCTTGGACGGCCGCTTCGTTCTCGAGCTCGGCCTTTTCGCCGCGGATGCGGTTCAACCGGGCCGTGAACCCCTCTTCACGGGGCGTCAGAAACGCCGCATCGAGGGTCCAGTATTCGCGCGAAACAAAGTTGCGGATCGCTTCCTCGCGCTCGCAGACGATGCGCACCGCCACCGACTGGACCCGCCCCGCGCTCAGGCCGCGCTGCATGCCGAATTGAAGCAGCGGGCTGATCTTGTATCCCACGAGGCGGTCGAGAATGCGGCGCGCCTGTTGGGCATCCACGAGATGCTCGTCGATAGGCCGTGGTGTGCGGGCAGCTTCGCGGACGCTGCGTTTGGTGATCTCATGAAACACGACCCGGTCGGCGGGCTTATCGGTCTGTTTGAGGAGCTCGGCCACGTGCCAGCCAATGGCCTCGCCTTCGCGGTCCGGG
>DDYW01000058.1 GCA_002348185.1 Candidatus Hydrogenedentes bacterium UBA2224
CACACTATCTTTCAGGGCGTATCTAGTTAGAGGCTATTTACCCAGGGCGTTGCCCTGGGCTATTCTTGCATGCCCTTTCAGGGCAACCCGTAGGGGCAACCGAGAATCGCCTGGGGATTAGGCCGGAGATCAGCGTCTCGCCGTCTCCCTCGCCTGCCCTATCTTCTCACATGGCCATGCGAGAAGAATATCTTCACCGGCCATTGCCGGTTATCCACATTTCCACAACAACCCCCAAAAGAAAAAGAACCAAAAAGAAAACTCCTACGACGACTAAGCATCGCTACGCATGAGAGGGCGGTTCAAATCATACAAGGGGACGTGTCCTTCGCGGGCGTTTGCGGGAGGGGCGTGGGGCGTGGTTTCTTCGGGGACGCGGGCAGAATGGGCCTACACTGGCCGCACGTCCACCTTGTCCATCAGGGAATCGACCTCGTCTTTCCTGAAATGGCCGATGTCCCAGGTCATGGCGTTGGCGGCGCCGGCCGCGCATGCGAGGACGGCCATATCGCGCAGGGGCCGGTTTTCGAGGAGGCCGATGGCGAATCCGGCGACGAAGGCGTCGCCGCTGCCGACGGGATTGACTTCGGTGATTGTGGGCGGCACCACGTGGAACCGCTCGGCGCCGCGCGACACGAACGCGCCGCGTTCGCCCAGCGAGAGCGCGACGAGTTCCACCCCCCGGGCGTGGAACTCCGCGACCGCCTCCCACGTGGCGTTGTCGGTGTGGAGCGGGTATCCGACCCATTCCTCGGTCTCCGCCACATTGGGTTTGACCATATAGGGAACGGATTCGAGCCCGAGGGCGAATTCGGGGCCGTGGGCATCGAGAATGGTGAGGGCGCCGGCCTCTTTCGCGATACGGATCAGGTCGCGGTACAGGGTCTTGATGCTCGTGTCGCATACAGTGCCGTTGAAGGTAACCACGGACGCTCCTTCAACGGCGCTGCGGAACCGGTCGACGATCCCGGCGTATTCGGCCTCCGTGACGCGCGAGCCGGGCTCGAAAAACGCGGTCTGGCGATGCACGGACGTTTCGAGCACGGTGGTGATGGTGCGCGTTTGCGATGCGACCCACGCGGGGAGGCATTCGACGTCGTCCTGCTGCTCGATCATATCGACGACGTGGCGTCCGGGATGGCCTCCGACGATGACCATCGCTCTGGTTTGGCGCCCGAGGGCCTTGACCGCGCGGGAGACGTTCGTGCCCTTGCCGCCGGGGATGCAGGTGCACTTGCCGGACCGCATGAACGTGCCGACCGTCAGCGTATCGATGAAGACGGTCTTGTCAACGCACGGATTGGGGGTCACCGTCAGGATCATCGCGGTGTCAACTTCCCTTGCCCGCATCCCGTTCCACGCGGTTCAGGGCGCATCCGGCGGCGCCGATGACGCCGGCATCGCCGCCGAGCCCCGCGGGAATGATCTCGGCGCGTTTGCCGGGCACCTCGAACGACTGGGCCCGGGCGGTCTCGCGCACCGGATTGAACAGCACATCGCCGGCCCCGATCATGCCGCCGCCGAGCACCACCATCTCCGGATTGAGCAGGTTGATGATGCTGCCGATGCCGGTGCCGAGCCAGCGTCCGGTCTCTTCCATGACCCACTTCGCGAAGGTATCGCCCTGTTCGACGGCGTCGGAGATCATTTTGCCGGTGAGGTTGTCGAGAGCGCCGCCGCACATCTCGAGCAGGAGCGTATTGAGTCCGCCCTGTTCGATGCGTTTCCGGGCGGTCTTCAGCATGCCCGAGACGGACGCGTACTGTTCGAGGCATCCTTTTGCGCCGCAGTTGCACTGGCGTCCGTCGCGCTTGACGCAAAGGTGGCCGATCTCGCCCGCCGTGCCGTCCGGACCGCGCAACAACTGGCCCATCAAGACAATGCCGCCGCCGACGCCGGTGCCCAGGGTCAAGAGGACCATGGAATCGACCTTGCGGCCGACGCCGAGCCAGAACTCGCCGTAGCAGGCGACGTTGGCGTCGTTATCGACATAGACGGGGATCTGGAGGCGTTCGCTCATGAGCCGGGCCAGGGGAACGTCTTTCCAGCCGGGGAGGTTCGGTGGAGCGAACACGACGCCGGTCTGCCAGTTCATCGGGCCGGGGGCACCAATGCCGGCGGCGAGCACGTCCGCCCGCTGGACCTTCGCGGCCTGCAGGGCGGCGTCGACGCCCTCGACCATCTTGTCGAGCACGGCCTCGAGCCCCTGCTCGGCGTCCGTGGGACGGGAGTCTTTGCCCAGCACATCCCCTTCGCGGCTCACGACAGCGGTTTTGACATTCGTGCCGCCCAGGTCGATTCCGATCATGGCTTTCGTCACGGCGTCTTCTCCTCCACGGTCTCGATAAACTGGATGGCCTTGTCGACGCGTTCGAGGCACACGTCTTTACCGAGCAGTTCGAGCAGTTCGAACAGGCCGGGGCCAACGCTCTTTCCGGTGCAGGCCAGGCGCGTGGGATGCACGAACTGGCCCAGGCCTTCGCCGGAGGTCTCGCTGAGCTGCTCGTAGGCGGCCTTGAGCGTGTCGTGGTCCCACGGGGCGACCCCTTCCAGGAGCGCGCGAATGGTGCGCATGCGGTCGAGCGCGCCCGGTTTTTTCCACTGTTTGCTGACGGCCTTCTCCTCGTATGCCGCGGGTTCGACGAAGAAGAAATCGGTATACGGCACAATGTCGTTGAGCGTGGGGATTTTGGTCTGGCAGATCTCGGTCATTTTGGTGAGCCAGGCTTCCGATTTCGCGCGGGTGTCGAAACCGGCCTTCTCGAGCAGGGGCACGACCCGGTCGCGCAACTGCTCCGTGCTGAGCCGGCGGATGTGCTGTCCGTTGAGCCACTGCAGTTTTTTCAGGTCAAATTTCGCGGGTGACGCGCCCAGCCGCTCGACGCTGAAATGCTCGACCAGCTCGTCGCGGGTAAAGAGTTCGCGGCCTTCCTCCTCGGGGGTCCAGCCGAGGAGGACGACGTAGTTGATCAGCGCTTCCGGCAGATACCCGTCGTCGCGCCAGTCGAGCACGTTGGCGCCATGGAGGCGCTTGCTGAACTTCTTGCCGGCTTCATCGAGCACCATGGGGAGATGCGCGAATTTCGGCAGCTCGTACCCGAGCGCCTGGAACAGCATGACATGGCGCGCGGCGTTGGTCAGGTGGTCGTCGCCGCGGATCACGTGGCTGATCTTCATGGTTCCGTCATCGACGACGACGGCCAGATGAAAGATGGGGTCGCCGTTGGGCTTCAGGATGACGAAATCATCGTATTCCCGGTTGTTGGTGCGCACCTCACCCTGAACGAGATCGTGGATGACCGTCTCCCCTTCGGGGACCTTGAAGCGGATGGCGTACGGCGTGTCGCCCATGGTGGCCACCTGTTCGGGGGTGGCATTGCGCCATGTGCCGTTGTAGCGCGGCGGCAGCTTCTGCTGGCGGGCCTGTTCGCGCATCTCCTCGAGCTCTTCTTTGGTGCAGAAACACTTGTAGGCCTTGCCTTCTTCGAGCAGGCGGAACGCTTCCCGGCGGTGCAGTTCCCGGCGCTGCGACTGGCGGTAGGGACCGCAGGCGCCCTTTTCGGGGACCCCGCCGAACTCGGGCCCCTCATCCCATTCGATGCCCAGCCAGTGAAACCCTTCGCACATGGCCTGGGCGTACTCCTCGGCGCTGCGCTCGACGTCGGTGTCTTCTAGACGCAAGATGAACGTGCCGTTATACTTGCGCGCGAACAGCCAGTTGAACAAGGCCGTCTTGGCGGTGCCGATATGGAGGAAACCCGTCGGAGACGGGGCGATGCGGACACGTACGTCGGTCATGGAACTCTCCCTGGACTCTTACGGTTGCAAGAGATACAGGATACAGATTTTAGCCGGGTTCTGCATCTTTTTGGGCGCGAAAAAAGTGAACCAAACCATCGAAATGCGAATAATAGTCTGTATCGCTCCACTCCGGAGCGCACGAAGGTGATCCTGTGTGGAGACAAAACATGCAAGAGCGGCTGAAAAAGGTGAGAGATTGGCTTGGGTCCCCGCACGGGCGCTGGCTTTGCGCGGCGGTGCTGCTTCTGCTCGGGCTGGCCTGCCTGGTGATGACGCAGCAGGTCCAGTACCTCACGGGCTACGACGCGCTGAACAGCTCAGCGGCCGTCTCCATCGATGACGCCCTGCAGAAGAATGCCTACGTCTTCCTCGGGGTGTCCTCCGTCAAAGCGGGCCTCGCGGTCCTGGAAGGCAGCTCGATTGGCGTGGGATTCGACATCGAGATCGGCGACCTCGTGCAGTCGGTGTACGACTACGTCGATTACGTCTGGAACGTCCTGCTGTACGGACTGACCATCCTGGCGTTTTACAAGATGCTGCTCGACACGGGGTTTCTCGCGGTGGGCATCAAGATCATCGGCGTGGGACTGGTCCTGTGGGCCATAGCGGCCCTGTGGCCCGCGCGGAAACAGGCCCTCCACCGGACCGGACTGCGGTTCACGGCGCTCGGCGCATTGGTGGCCTATATTGTCCCCTTGTCGCTGCTGGCAACGAACCTGTTCGGCACGGTGTACATCGAGCCGCTTAAAGACAAGAACCGCGAACAGGTGTTCGCCGTGGTGAAGCAGTTTGAGCGCACCCGGGCCGAGTTCAGCCTGTTGCGTGAGAAAGTGTCGCTGGTCAATCCCGGCGAAAGTCTCGATCAGCTTAAACAGGGCATCACCCAGACCACCGCCTCGCTGACGAACCTCCTGAACGAGAGCCTGCTCCTGTTCGTACAACAGACCGCGTTGCTCTTCTTCGAACTCCTGTTCTTCCCCTTCCTCAGCGCCTTTGTGCTCTACAAAATGGCCCAGATCGGCCTTTCGCGGCTCGTGGAGATGCCGAGAGAAGGCGTGGCGCGGGCGGCGGGCGATCTGCCCGCGGGACAGGTGAGTTCTTCGTGAAGGGATAGGTCCTGTAAACAGATTCTGGTGAAGATGTTTGGGGAGTTTTGCCCTTTTCATGCGGCAGTGTGTCCATTGCGTCCACCAGAAGACAAGAATACAGGCGAGATGCCTGTGCTACAAGACAAGAATGCCCGCCGGGAGCGGCGGTTTGCAGCCCCGTAGGGGCAACCGANNACGGGGACATGTTCCAAGCGCCGTCCCCGGCGCGACAACGTGTCCCCGTTCGATTGACCGCCGGAGGTGCCGTTTTGCAGCCCCGAAGATAGTGTGTCGAAAGTCAATGCCTTTTGGGGGGCGCGCGTTGGCCCCGGCGCGCGCGGCATGCTATGCTTCGCGGCATGGAGGAATCATCATGTTAGGGCGCGTTCTGGAGATATTTGGCGGGAAGAAGGACATCCCGGAGATCTCGAAACGGGAACGGCTCGAATCCGCGACGTGCGTATTGCTGCTCGAGGTGGCCGGCGCGGACGAGGAGTTCTCGCCGGAAGAGTGCGACCGGGTGATCACGGCGTTGTGCGCCCGGTTTTCGTTGTCGCAGGAGCAGGCCGAGGAGTTGATCGAAACCGCGAACACGCGCAGGGCCCAGAGTTATGACCTCTGGAAATTCACGAACGAGATCAACGAGAGCTGCGGCATTGAAGAGAAGAAAGAGATCATCGCGGAGGTATGGCGCGTGATCTACGCGGACGGAGCCCTCAGCGCCCACGAAGACTACATTGCCCACAAATTGGGCCGCCTGCTGAACCTGACCCATCCCGATCTGATTGCGGCCAAGGTGCGGGTACTCGAGGAACTGCGGCAGGCCTAGGCCTCGCGGGCGGAGCAGGCTACCGCCGGGAAGGCTCCCCTTCCGCCCCATCCCACACGCCGGTGGCGCCAAACCGGTAGCGGTAGACCTCGCGGCCGGTTTCGCCGGTGCGGATGGTGGCGGGTTCGGCTTCGGCTTCCGCCCGGGTATTTTTACGCGCGCTTTCGTGCATGGTGTAGGCATACTCGATGTAGCCCAAGTACCCGCGATCGTCCATGGAGCCGCGCGAGACCGCGCTCGCCTCAAGCGGCATGGCGTTTTCGTAGACCTTCACGCGCTTGAAGTATTTCCCCTGGAGTCCGCCCTCGTCCTGGAACTCGATGGCGCCATGGCGGCCTTCGCGGTTCATGCGCTTCATCTCCGCCTGGCCGACCGCTTTGAGGCGGCTCATGATGATCTCCGACGTGGAGACATAGCCTTCGGGCTTCTCCCCGATGCCGAAATCGTATTTCACTTTGTCGATCACGCTGCCGCCGTCGGAGGCGCAACCGGCAAGAACGCACATAAGCGCAAGCGCCAGAGACTTTCTCACGCTGGAATCTCCCTGTACTGCCATGGGGGCAAATCCGGAGCAGATTGACTTGTAGTTTCGAGCTGCATTCTATCGGGTTGCCCGAACGGGTTCAACAGAGAACTCGCCCGGCGTGGCGGGCCGCGCGGGTCGGGGTTCGCTGCCGTTTCCCCGCGGGCTCCTGTGAGGCGGACGTTTCAGATACCGTCCGCCGAGGAGTACCATAGCGCCGCCGGCCAGGCGCCGAGAGGGCATTGCCGTATTGCCGGAATGGAGGAATCATGGGTTTCAAGCTACTGATCATCGGTTTTGCCGGTGCGGGCGGCGCGCTCGCCCGGTATGCCCTGGCGGGGTTGGTGCAGAATGTGTCGGGGGGCGTGTTTCCGTGGGGCACGTTTGTTGTGAACATCGTGGGGTGTTTTGCGTTTGGCCTGATCTGGGCCATCACGGAGAAACGGCTCGCATTCGCGGCCGAAAGCCGGGTGTACCTGCTCACGGGATTTGTGGGGGCATTTACCACGTTTTCGACCTTTGCGTTTGAGACGGGCACCATGGTGCGCGACGGAGAGTACCTTCTCGCGGCCGGGAACCTGGCCGCCCACAACGTTCTGGGGCTTGTTGCGCTCTTTATCGGACTGGCGCTGGGTGCGCTGATTTAGAGGGAGCTGCCGCATGAAACTGAAAGAAGACGCCGAACTGCTTCGCATTTTCATTGGAGAAAGCGACAAATATCATGGGAAACCCCTGTACGAGGTCATCGTGAAACGCGCCCGTGAGCAGGGCCTGGCAGGCGCCACGGTCGTACGGGGCATCATGGGCTTTGGCGCGCACAGCCGCATGCACACGGCAAAGGTGCTGCGCCTCTCGGAAGATCTGCCCATTGTGGTTGAGCTTGTGGATCATCCGGAACGTATCGAGGCGTTCCTGCCCGAGCTGGACGCGATGATCCAGGAGGGCCTGGTGACGCTGGAAAAGGTGCGGGTCATTGCGTACCGGTTCAACGCGGAGCAGACGGACGGGGCGTAAGGCCTAGTCTACATAATCGAGGAGGCTCGGCAGGATCGCCCGGGCCGCGGCGGAGAGGGCCGCCTGGAACGCATTGGTCTGGGCATTGAGTTGCGTGACCACTTCCGCATAGTCGGCGTCGATGGCATCGGACAACTGGGTCTGCAACTGCAGGCCGAACTCCTCGAGCTCCTCGACGCTGCGGTCCAGCCGGTTCTGAATGCTGCCGACGCGGGCGAGCGCGGAGGTCAGCTGGCCGCGCACCGTTTCCATTTCTTCCAGGCGCACCGAGCCGAGCGCGGCCGTATCGCCCGCGCGCAGGTTGTCGCGGACATCGATGAGGGTCTGGAAAATGTCCTGGCTTTCGGAGAAGACCTCCGAGCCGGTCTCGTTGTATTGGAGGTCGAGGACCTCGGAAATGGCGACGCGTACCGGGTCGGAGTTGCCGACGAAGTTCACGGCGGTGATTTCGCCTTCGGCGTTGCGGACCGCTTCGTAGGGCGGGGTGGTCGTGCGGGTGCCGCCGAAGAGGTAGCGCCCGTTGGTCTCGTGGTTGGCGGTGCTGAAGATGCCTTCGAGGATCTGGTCGATTTCGAGGGCCAAGGCATCAAGCTGGCTTTGCGCATTGGTTCCGTTGGCGCCGCGCAGGGTCAGTTCCCAGGCCCGGTTGAACGAGCTCAGGATGGTCTCAACGGATGTGTTGGTCTCCGCCACGGGGGAATTGACCATGGAGATGTTGGCGAGGTATTGCTCGTTTTTCCCGAGCAGGGCCCGGATGCTGACAGCGCGGCGCGCGTCGATGGGGTCATCCGATGGGCGGTTGACGCGCAGCCCGGTCGCCAGTTGTTCCTGCAGCGTCAGGAGCCGGCTCGACTGGTTGTTGATGTTGCGTACCGACCGGTCGACGAGCAGTTGCGTGGTGACGCGCATGGCGGGCATGGTCGTTCAACCCCTCTGATCCACCAGCGAGGAAGACCTGCCGGCCGTGGCGGGCGTGAACCCGCGCGGTCCATAGAGGCCCACCTTCTGTTCGCCCGATTCCAGCCCGAGCCGCACGCACTGGCCCCGGGTGAGGCGCAGGTAGTGACGGAGGTCCCGGGCATAGGCACGGGTGATAGATTGCGTGGCTTCGAGGGTCTTCTTCAACTGGCTCTGGAAGTGACTCAGGCGGCTTTTCCAGGGCTCGGACACGGCGTCGATGAGCTGGGACAGGGTCTGCCGTTCCTGCGGCAGCGCAAACTGCCCGAGCGCCTCGCGCAACAGGCCATGCCGTTCGGCTTCGGCCTCGAACGTCTCCCGCAGAACGGCCTCAAGGGCGGCGGTGTGCGCCTCCAGCGGCGCAACATCCAATGCGCGAATCGCATCGCGCTTCCTGCGGCAGATGGCCAGCACGGTCTCCTGGCGCAAGAGCTCGGCATCGAGGGCATCGCAGAGTCTGTCAAGCAGCGTGTTCACGTTAACCACCTCATTATGCCCTGTTTATCGGCAGGAACCGGGGTTTACTTGACCGGTAATTCGGGCTCGGCGGCGGAGCGTCCGGGACCGGAACCGGGAGGGGAGGTCCGCTGGAGCTGTTTCTGCATCTCGCCGATACGGAGCTGTTCTTCGAGCATCCGGGCAAGACCCAGTTGGCCGCTCTCCGCCATTTCGGCGCTGAGGGCGTCATCGAGCATTTCTTCAAAGTGGGTCTGCTGCGCGCTGCGGGGGAAGAGGCCTCCTTCGGGAATGGTGGCGCGCATTTCGCGCAGGATCAGCCGGGCGAAATACTGCTCCATTTCCTGAAGGGCCACGCGGCGGCGGGCGGCGTCCTGCGCGAGGGGGCCGTGCTCGAACGCGTGGGGCGCCTCCAGCGGGTTGACGTAGAGCATCACATGATCTCCACGTCCGCATCGAGCGCGCCGGCTTCCCGCAAGGCCTGGAAGATCGATATCATGTCGCGCGGGGTCACCTTGAGGGCATTCAGCGCCATGGCGACGTCGCTGGCTGACGTGCCCTGGACCGGCATCAGGTAGCCTTCGTCCTGGGTGACGCGCATGTCGGTCACGCCCGTGACGACCGTCTCCCCTTCGGAGAAGGGCGCGGGCTGGCTGACGACCGGGGTGGTGGCGACTTCGAGGGTCAGGTTTCCGTGAGCCACCTGGCAGGGGCGGATGACGACGTCGCCGCCAATAACCAGCGTGCCCGTCCGCTCGTTAATCACCACGCGCGCCGGGAAATCGGGCTCGACGCTGATATTCTGAACGCTTGCCATGAACGCCACCAGGTCGTGCTGGCGATCTTGCGGGATGCGCACATTGATGGTGCCCGGTCCCAGGGCCGAGGCGACCTCGTCCTTGAACTGATCGTTAATCGCCACCTGGATCGTGTTGGCGGTGATGAAATCGGGGCGCTTCAACTGGAGGGTAACGCGCTCGCCGTCGGTGATGGTGGACGGGATTTCACGCTCGATGGTGGCGCCCATGGGGATGCGCGCCACGGTAACATGGTTTTGCGTGACGCCGGCGCCGCCGCCGCGCGCGCTGAACCCGCCCACGGAAAGGGGCCCCTGGGCCACGGCATACACTTCGCCATCGATCCCGTAGAGCATGGTCTGGAGCAGGGTGCCGCCTTCCAGGCTTTCGCAATCGTAGAGGGCATTCACCCGGACATCGAGCCGTGTGCCCTGTTTCGCGAACGGGGGATACATTGCATCCACGACCACCACGGCGATGTTGTCGGAATTGAGGCCGCCGACCTGGTCCACGTCGATTTCGAGGCGTTCGAGCAGACGCTGCTGGCGGCGCAGGGCATCGTCGTTTCCGTCGCCGGTGCCCGCCAGCCCGACGACGAGGCCCACGCCGGTCAGGGCGTTTTCCTGAGCCCCCTGTACGGTGCACAGGTCTTTGATGCGGCTTGCGCCGGCCGTGGCCGGAACGAGCAGCCCGCAGCACAGGGCGCATGCACACAGCAAGCGGAACGTTCGTTGATGCATTGCCATATCCTTCAATCAGAATGGGGAGAACCAGTCGAGAATCTTGGTCAGGAGGCCGCGCCGCTGGTTGTTCCAGAGCGGGCCCTTCCCCTTGAGTTCCACAATGGCATTGGCTACCCGGTCCGAGGGTATCGTGTTTTCGGGCGAGACGTCGCGGGCGCGGACGGTGCCTGTGACGAGAATCGTGGAATCTTCGCGGTTCACCGTGACGCGTTTATTGCCCTGAATCTCGAGGTTGCCGTTATCGTAGACTTTGGTCACGATGCACGAGATGGTGGTGGTCAGTTTGTTGGTGCGGGACGTGTCGCCCTGGCCCTTGTGTTCATTTTCGACGTTGATATCCCACACGGGCAGGCGCTCGGGTTTCACGAGGCCGAGCCCGTCGGGTTTCGGGGCCACCAGGAAGGTGTTGCCGCCGATGGGGGCCTCGGCGGTGATCTCGGATTCCTTTTTGGTGTTGGTGTCGGACTGGGTGGTGGCATCGATGTTTTCGCGCACGAGCACGATGATGATGTCGCCTTCCGCGAAGCGCGTGTGCTTGTTGGAGACGGCCGGCCCGCGTTTGGCGACTTCCTTCGAGAAGAGGGAATCGGCCCTTGCAGGGCCGACCAGCGCCGCCGCGAGCAGCATCGCCAGCAGATACGATTTTTTCACGTTGGGCCTCCCGGGCACTAGTGCACTTCGACAATGCCGTCCTCACGGACGACGCCCTGGAATTCTTCCTTGGAGTTCATGCGCCGGCACATGATGATGTCGCCGGCGGCGGCATTGCCCATGGCCAGGGCGCGGTCGCGCACCATCAGCGCGCCCGCCCGCACCTCGACCGTGACGACTTGATTGCGCTTGACAATGCGGCGGGGCATGACGTGGCGCGACGTGAGGACGGTATCCGGAAAGATGGTGCTCCGGGCCACCATGCCGACCAGTTCTTCGGGGTCCCCGTAATAGCCGTTACGCATGGTCGACAGGGGGCGTTTGGCCACGCTCAGGTCGCCGCGGGAGAGGATCGCGCCGCGGGGGATGTCGCTCGAGGCCACGACGACATCGCCGTAGGCCTGCACGTTGACCTGGCAGTACACGACCTCGCGGACCTGCCCGTCCACCACCGCTTCTCCGCGGATGGTTCCCTTGCCCAGGTACTGGTACATGGCGGCGGGCTTCCATTCGAGCGTCAGGTCGCCTTCGGGCAGGGTGAGCCCATTGAGGGGCGGGTCGATGTCGACCGTGGCGTCCGCGGCGTCCCAGGGCATCTCGTTCTCCACGAAGCGGCGCAGATCGTCGACCAGCATCTCGCGGGTGAGCTCGATGGCGAGCGTCGTGGCCGTGACGCTCTCGGCTCCGGCGATTTCGAAGTCCTCGGGGCTGAACCCGGCGCTTACGAGGCGGGAACGCACCATCGACGCGTGGATGCGTTTGACGCTGCCCGGCGCCGCGGCGGGCAGGAGCTCGAGCCCGGCCATGGCCTCTGCTTCCGCGCCCTCAACGCCGGCCACGTCGCCGAGCGCGACCTGTGGCCCCTTCACGAAGGCCTCTTCACGGAGCGTGACCACATTGAGCGCGGCCGCGTTGCCAGCCGCGAAAACCAGAACGGCGGCGGCGATGAATCCGTACAGCAGGCTGTGCGGTGTTCGTTCACGGTTCATAGGACGTCACTCTCCCTGTTTACCGCCGGACATTGTTGGCCGTTTGCAGCATTTCGTCGGAGGTTTGGACGACTTTGGAACTGGCTTCATAGGCGCGCTGGGCGATGATGAGCTGGATGATCTCTTCCACGACCTGCACGTTGGAGTTTTCGAGGAACCCCTGTTCGAGGAATCCGATGCCTTCTTCGCCGGGCTGCCCCAGGACGGGCGCACCGGAGGCTTCGGTCTCGAGCAGGAGGTTGCGTCCCAGGCGGGCATCCAGTCCGGCGGAATTGATGAACCGGGCGAGCTGGATTTGCCCGACGTTGGTTTCGGCGGACTGCCCCGGCACCTTCACCGAGACCGTGCCGTCGGAATTGACGGTGATCTGCTCGTGATCTTCGGGGATGGTGATGCCGGGTTCGAGCGCGAACCCATCGACAGTCTGGATGGCGCCATCGTTGTTGAGTTTGAAGTTGCCGTCGCGGGTGTAGGCGATGGTGCCGTCCGGCAGTTCGATCTGGAAGAATCCGTCGCCCTCGATGACCAGATCGAGTTCGTTGCCGGTCTGGATCATGTTGCCCTGGGTGAATAGTTTGGCGATGGAGGCGGGGCGCACGCCGTGGCCCACCTGGACACCCTCGGGGATGGTCGCGCCGGTGGTCGTCTCGGACCCGGCCGGCTGGAGGGTTTCGTAGAGCAGATCCTGAAAATTGACCCGGCTCTTTTTGAAGCCCGTGGTGTTCACGTTGGCCAGGTTGTGGGCGATGGTGTCGACGTTCAACTGCTGCGCCATCATGCCCGTCGCCGAGGTGAACATAGCGCGAATCATACGGAATCCTCCTGGCCCTAGGCGGGCATGGCCACTTCATTAATCAGGCTGGCGACGGATTCGTCGATGGCATTGATGACTTTCTGATTGGCGGCGTACACGCGTGCGCCGAGCATCATCTGAATCATCTCCGCCGGCACCTGAACATTGGACAGTTCGAGCGATTTGTGGAGCACGCGCGTGTCCATCGCCTGGGCGGACCGGCGCATGGCCTCATCGGAGGCCTCGTAGAGGTTGGCGCCGGTTCGCGTGAGCATGTGGGGATCTTCGAATTCAAGGAGCCGGATCTGGGACACGAAGAGGCCCTGGCTGTAGACGTTGCCGTCCTGATCGATGGTGATGTTGCCGCCGCTGACGTCAATGCCGCCGCCATTCACGCCCTGGACCTGGAATCCGTCGGCGGTGCTGAGGAGGCCATTGGCGTCCACGGCAAGCTTGCCGTTGCGCGTGAAGCGTTCGCCGTTTGGCGTATCGACCACGATGAATCCGGGACCCTGCAGGGCGAGGTTGAGGGGATCTTCGGTAACGACGACATTGCCCGATTGTACGTCCGTGAACGTCTCGACCAGTTTCTGGCCGCCGCCGGGGGCGCGCTCCGCATCGAGGCGGAACGGATGGCGCATGCTGCGGAGCAGGATCTCGTTGAATCCCTCGTTCACGGCCACCTGGCGGCGGAATCCCGGAGTTGCGGCATTCGCGATGTTGTTGGCGACCACATCCTGACGGCGCTCCATGCCGAGCATGCCCGATGCGGCCGCATACAGACCCTGAATCATCGTGCGTCTCCCCCACGCTTTCGTGGGCTCCCCATTCGTCCAGATCGTGTGTACCGCCGGGATGGCCTGGCGCCGGCGTTTGGCAACAACTGGGTATCAGGAACGTTCTTGGGCACCGCTCCCAACTGCCAGGCCACCCGCGATACGGGGCACACGGCGGCATCGCTTGCCGCTGATTGGGGGGACGCAAGGCCTGTGCCAAGAACCAGGTGAGGCGCCGAGGCTCTTAAGCAATTTACAGTAAATGGCTTACAAGAAACCCGCCGGACCGTGTTTCGAGCTCATGGTCAGTAAAACTTGCCGGGGGGAGGAACATTCTGCAGTGGAAACCGGTCACGAGGTGGGCGTCGCGCCGCTCTCCTGGGCGGAGGGTTCCGCCGCGGCCGATTCCTCCGCGATAGGCGGCGCCGGCTCCGGGACGGGTGCGGTCGACGCCAGCTCGCCGGCGCCCCGGTAAAACCGGCAATCGCCTTTCCAGGAAATGCGTATCGGTTCAGCGCGCATGGTGCGCGCGGAGATGCCGAGATCTTCGAGCAGCAGACGGACCGCGCGGTCGAGCTTGACGCCGCGCGGGACCTTCCACGACGACTCGATACCGCGGGCCTGGAGGATCGCGTCGAGGATGGCCTCGTCGAGAGTATCCACGAGTTGCCGGGGAGTGGTGCAGTCGCTCTTGCGTTCGGAGGTGGACTGGTCGAGGCAAAGGACGGTTGCCCCTTTTACGTAATCCGTAACGTTGACCCTGTGGGTCACGCCCTCGAGGTTCAAACGGCCTTTTTCGGCCAGTTCGGCGAGGGTCGGGTAGTATTTGGGGAGCGCGAACGTCTTGTCTTGATGGGCGGCGAGGGCGACATAGGTCTCCTCGTAGCGCGAGGAGGGACTCCAGACCAGGTAGCTCTTGTAGCCCGCGGCCTCGATGCCCTTGATCTGTTCGGTGATTTCGCCGGGCTGGTACCAGAAGCCCTGGATCCAGGCGCGGACATCGACGCGGGTGCGTTTCTTGAGGCGCTTCATGCTCTCTTCCAGGATCTCCCGGGGACATTTCGCGGGATCGTCTTTGCCCATGAAATCCTTCGGGAAATGCGAGGGATACAGCATCGGGCAGATGGCGTCGACATGCGGAGCGATCTCTTCAATGCGCTGGCCCACGCCGAAATCGTAGGTCATCCATGCGACAAACCCGAAGAGGTCGACGGAGAGGGTGGCGCCCAGGGGTTTCAATTCCCGGTTGGCCTTTTCCAGGAAGGCGCCGATGACCTGCAGACGGTCCTTGTCCTTCAAGACCCGGGGGTATGTCGCGCGGGTCAAGTCGCCGTCGGAAGGAAAGCGGACATAATCGAACTGGATCTCATCGAAACCGAGCGCGAGAAGCTCCCTGGCGAGGGCGATGTTGTAGTCCCACACGCGCTCGTCGTGAGGATTTCCCCACGCCAGTTTCTGGCGGTTGTACCAGGGTTTTCCGGTGACGCTGTCCTGGACAGCCCAGTCGGGACGGTGGGTTGCCAGGAGCGTATCCTGAAACAGGTCGAGCTTGGCGATGGTCCACAAGCCGGCGTCATTGAAGCGCTGAAGCGCGGCGCGAAGCTGTTTGTCGCCTTTCGAGGCCTTGATTTCGCGGGCCAGGGCGTTTTGGGGCTCCCAATAGAGGTGCCCGTAGGGGTCTTTGACATGCATCACGACCGCATTGAGGCCGGCCTCGTTCGCGTAGTGGAGGGTCTCCGTGATTTTGCGTTCGTAGAAACTGGCGGAGTTCAGGTAGACGCCGCGCAGGCACTCCGGCGGCCGTTTCGTTGCGCTGGCGGCCGGGCTGGCGGCGGAACCGGCGTCGGCCGGGGCCGGAGACGGTTCGGCGGCGGCGCCTCGAGACAGGACGGCCAGCACGGCAAAGAACACCATTCCCACAGTAACCCCGCGTAGATTCATTGGAATTGGCCCATTTCAGTCTGTCACTGTTTCCCGTTCCGCGCGAGCACGCGATGTCCCCACATCGGACGAGCCGTCCGCAAAACAAACCCGCGACACAGGGAAGTGGCGGGGAGTACTGCGGTTTCGGAACGATTCCCCTAGCCTTGCTCCATGCCTTGCCGGAGGCATTATACCACGAGGGTGGCGCGCCCGCCGAACGCGCTTGACTGGCAGGGCAGGGCCTTGTATAAGGGCGGAAAACTCAGGGCGGGAACGAGGGCACGGCATGCTGGAGAAGAAGACGATTCGAGAGCAGATGCTCGCGGCACGCAGGGCGCTCACGCCGGCACAGGCCGCGGAGAAGAGCGCGGCGATCGGCGCGTCTGTGACGGCCTTGCCGGAATTCGCAGCCGCGACCGCTGTGCTGACCTATGTGGCCTCGAAAGACAACGAAGTCGACACCCGGCCGCTGATTGCGCGCCTGCTGGAGGCTTCCCGGCCGGTGCTGGTGCCGGCAACCCTGGGTAAGGGGCGCATGGTATGGTCGCGCCTGGAATCGATGGAGGAACTTTCGCCCGCGGCGTTTGGCGTGCTGGAGCCCCGGGCCGAATGCCGCCGCGACATGCCGCCGCCCTCGGGCAGCGTGGTGCTGGTGCCGGGGCTCGCGTTTACGGAATCGGGGTGGCGCATCGGATACGGCGGAGGTTACTTCGACCGGTTCCTGGCGGAGTTCGCGGGCACGAGGATCGCCGTCGCGTATGCGCTGCAGCTCGTTCCGGAAATGCCCGTCGAAGCCCATGACATGCCGATGCACATCCTGGTGACCGAGTCCCGGGTGTACCGGTGTCCGGCGGCAGGCTGAGCGGTCCGCTCCTTCCTACAGCAGGGCCAGCACCTCGTCGGCGTAGCTTTCGACGCTGCGTTCCGGATCGGCGTTGAGCCAGTGGATGCCGGGGTCGGCGCGAAACCAGGTCAACTGGCGCTTCGCGAATCGGCGCGTACTCTGTTTCATCGCGTCGACCGCTTCCGCTAGCGTTTTCTCCCCGGCGAGAAAGGCGGCGATCTCCCGGTATCCGAGCGACCGGAGCCGGTGGAGGTGTTGCGCGTACCCCGCGTCGAGCAGCCGCTGCACTTCCTCGACGAAGCCCTGCTCGATCATCCGGTCGACTCGGGCGTCGATGCGCGCATAGAGCCGTTCGCGGGGCCAGTCCAAGGCGGCCTGCACAGCGTCGAGCGGCATGGCGGCCTCCTGGTGTTCGGCATGCAGCTTCGACAGGGGTTCTCCGGTCAGTTCGTAGACTTCCAGGGCGCGGACGATGCGGCGCAGATCGTTCGGGTTGATGACCTGCGCATAGGCGGGGTCGTGCAATTGGAGTCGCGCGTAGAGCGCGGGCACGCCGGCCTCTTCGGCTTCCCGATGCAGGCGCGTGCGGATCGAGTCGTCTTTCGCGGGTCCGGGGAACAGCCCCTCGATGAGCGCGCGCACGTACAGGCCCGCGCCTCCGGCCACGACGGCAATGCGGCCGCGGGCGTTGAGGGCATCGACGGTCTGGCGCGCCATCCGCTCGAACCGGCCGGCCGAGAAGTCCTCGCCGGGCTCGAGGATGCCCACACAATGGTGTTTCGCGCGCGCCTGCTCCTGGGGCGTGGGCGCCGCCGTGCCGATCTCCATCCCCCGGTAGACCTGCATGGAATCGGCCGAGATGATCTCCGAATCGAGGCGCCGGGCGAGTTCGAGGGCGAGGGCGGTTTTTCCCGAGGCCGTCGGCCCGACGACGGCAACCACGTTCTTCACTGGCGCCTCCGGAAGCTCTTTTCCATCTGCACCTGGGTCAATTCCGTGATGATGGGGCGTCCGTGGGGGCAGGTGTACGGCGGCCGCAGACGCCGGAACCCCTCCAGGAGTTCCCGGCGTTCCTCGGCCGAGAGATGGTCGCCTGCTTTCACCGAGCTCCGGCAGGCCTCGACCGTGAGCCGGAGCAGGTCGGAGACGAGTTCCTCGCGGTTGAACAAGTCGCCCTGGGCCAGCGTGTCAAGCACGCGGTGCACCACGCCGGGGATGGCCGAGTCTTCGTAGAGATGGCAGAGGGCGGTCACCTGGAAGGTGTTCCCGCCGAACGGCTCGAGCTCGATGCCCAGTTTCGAGAAGAGGTCGCGGTGCTCTTGAACCAGTTTCACATACGACGGCGGCACATCGACCAGAATCGGCACGACGAGCTGCTGGGCCTGGTAGTCGGCGTCCTGAAGGTCCCCGAGCAGGGCGTCGTAGGTCAGACGTTCGTGCAGCGCATGCTGGTCGATGATGAGCAGGCGGTCGTCTTCCGGCACGAGGAGATACGTCGCGAACAGCTGCATCGGCGCCTCGTGGATCTGTCCCAGCGGGGCGTAGAAGGCCCGTGGCTCGACGCCGGGGGTCTCTTCGCGCGGGTCGCGCCCGGGCAGGCCGGCGAACTCCGTCTGGGCAGGGGGCAGCGGATCGAGAGCCGGCCGGGGCACGGACACGGACGGCTCCGGCGCATCCCCGGCATCACGGGGCGCGGGTTGCGGTTCCGGGCGGCGGGCGGATTCGTAGCGGAGACGTTCGGGTGCTCCGGAGAACTCACGCGGGGGCGCGTCCTCCTCGTCCACGCGTTCCGGCGCGGGCTGGGATGTCGTCCGGAGCAGTTGTCCGAGGCGGTTGCGCACGGCCTCGCGGAGGGCCTGGCGGGTGGCGTTCTCATCGCGAAACCGGATCTCGCGTTTCGCGGGGTGGATGTTGACATCGACCAGGCGCGGCGGCGCGGTCACCAGAACGATGCCCACGGGGCGCCGTCCAACGGTGAGCAATCCGCGGTAGCCCTCTTCAAACCCGTATTGGAGGCTTCGGTTGACCACCGGGCGGCCATTGAAGAAGAAAAACTGGTGGGTGCGGCCGGAGCGCGTGAGTGAGGGGGTGCCGATGAAGCCCGAGAAGGTCAGCCCCGCGTCTCCCCCATCCAGCTCGACGAGATCATCCACAAATCCCAGGCCCCAGATCAGGGCGATGCGCTCTTTCAGGCTGGTGTTCTGGGGAATGTCGAAGAGCAGTTTCTCGTTGTGGAGCAGTTGGAACGCGACTCCGGGCGAGGCCAGGGCGTGGCGCTGCACGATGTCGATGGACTGGCTGAGTTCGGTGGTGATGCCTTTGAGAAACTTGGCGCGCACGGGGGTGTTGAAATAGAGCCGGTTCACGGTCACCCGCGTGCCGGGCGGGGAGGAGACCTGCGACACGTCGCGCAGGACGCCCCCCTCGATCCGGATGCGGGTGGCGTGCTCGTCGCTGGCGCGGCGGGTCACCAGTTCGAAGCGGGACACCGACGCGATGCTGGGCAGCGCCTCGCCCCGGAAGCCCATGGTTACGACGTTGTCGATGTCGTCGGCCTTGCGGATTTTGCTGGTGGCATGGCGTTCAATGGCGAGCAGGGCGTCCTGCTCGCCCATGCCGTGACCGTTGTCGATGATCTCGATGGTGCGGCGTCCAGCGGCCACGAGGCGCACGATGATCCGGCTGGCTCCGGCGTCCAGGGCATTCTCGATGAGTTCCTTGACGACAGAGCCCGGCCGCTCCACCACCTCGCCGGCGGCGATCTTGTTGGCCACGTCCTCCGGGAGCACGCGAACGGGCCGGATTTCTCGTTTTCTTTCGGTCATGCCGGTATCCAGACGTAAAGTAAGAGGTTCATTGTATTGAAGCCCGGGAACGGCCGCAAGCTGTCGTCACGCGAAGCGCGACGTTTCTGTGCCCGGCTCACATTGCCGGTGGCGTGGTCGACCCAGTGGACGCTATGGACGGTATGAACCCCATGGACGTGCGGGCCTGAGCGATTGGGAAGGGGGTCGAAATCCGGACGATCACGCGGCCCGGCTGACGCGTGGCTCCCTGGCTCGTCAGGGCCGCCGATCAAACGACATGAGAGGCGGGGCGCCGCTGACGTGGAACCAGGCGTCATACGCGCGGTCGACGGGCGCGCCATCTACACTTTCGATCACCCAGACGCCTTTCGGGGCGTTTGTGTCATACCCGATGAAGCGTCCGTCCGGCCAGTGGAATTCGCGACGCAGCGTGTTCGGCTCGGGGTTGGCGTTCTGCAACTCCTCGAGGAGGGATCGCGGGAACAGGGCATCTCCGGGGAACAGCGCGAGCAGGCCGAAGGTCTCGTCGCTGTAGACGGCGATGGAGAGGTCCGGGACGGCCTCCGGTTTGAATACGGCCCATCCGTCGGCGTGCACTTCCGGAACGTAGCCTTGCGGGACCTGCACGGGGCCGTTGCCGCACGCGAAATGGCGGTGCACGCCCGTATGGTTCCAGTCCTGCCACGCGCCTGTGCCGCGAATGTGGAAACACTCGCTCAAATCGGTGGCCCCATCGCTCAGCATGAGCGTGATGGGCCGCGCCACGATCATGGAACGCGTGCCGCGATGCACCCCGCCCGCGGACAGCAGGTAGCCTGGACCGCCGCTGTAGAGCTCGGGGCTCGCCTTGGGTCCGCGGCCGAACTGGACGAAGTAGTCCGAACGCTTGTCGATGGTCCATGCGAGAACGTCATCCGGGGGACGGTAGGGGCAGAGTTCGGCGATGATGGCCTGGGAACCGTGGCCGGTGAGCGAGGCCGGGTCGAAATCGGCGCCTGCGGGCGGCGAGGTCCAGACCCGCATGACTTCGGTATGATCGTCGCCATTCAATGCGGTATCGCCGGCATGGCGCATCTGTCTGCGAAAGGGGGCGAACCGGCGCAGGTCGAGGCTGCCCAGGGCGTACTGGTAGTTGATGATGTCCAGCAGATACCGGGCCCGGGTGGTGATTTCGCGGGACTGCGGGAAGGCTTCCAGATTGAGGAGCGCCTGGACGGTATAGCCAAGATAGGGCACGGAATTGAACTCGTAGACGCCCTCGTCGATCATCTCCTGGAGGTACTCCGCCAGCCAGCGTTCCAGGCCGTTGGTCTGATTGTTGTGTTCGGGCTCGGGGGTTCCGTGCGTGAAAAGCCACTGGTTCTTGAGATAGCGGCTGCCCTCGGTCATCAGATGGTGGTTTTCGGTATCGGGCACCAGCCCGTACGAGCCCGGTACCTTGACGCGGGGTGTACCGCCGTCCTCGATGAGCAGCACGTTCACCACGTGTTCGACCGTCTCGGGATACAGGCGTTCAGGGTCCTCGCCAAAGAGGTAGAGCAGGGTCGTCAACGTGACCTCGGTGAAATCGTAGTCGCCTACGCGCCCGAGCGGTCCCAGTTGCCAGGTTGAACCGCTTTCGTTGTTGGGGATCTGGGCCCGCAGGTACGCGTTAACCTCGGGCACGTCGCGGCCGAGGGCCAGCCTGGCCAGGCAGACGCGCGGCGCGGTGACCTTGGCGCTCTTCTGCCAGTCCGGGAGCTCTTTGGCGGCCCACTCTTCGAGCCAGGCCTGCCCGGCCGCCGTGGACGTTTTTCTGGCTGCGCCGGATGGCGGAGCTTCGATCATGGGCGGAAGGAGGCCGGGGTCGAGCGGCACGGTCCAGAGGCGTCCCGCGCCCTCACCCAGGCGGTCCGCGGCAAACGGGAGGAGACTCAGGAGGAGCGCCACGAGCCCCAGCCCAAGGGCCCATTTCACCGGCCGTCGCCAGTTCAGGCGCCTTTTGGGGGGAGTGGCATACGCTTCCGGGAGCAGTTCGACGCCGATGCGGGCCTGAAGCGACGGTACGCGTGGGTCCTTAAACACCTGGCCGAGCCGTTTACAGCGGTCGAGGGCCTCGTCGATTTGACCCGCGCCGTGAAGACACAACGATTCCAGGTAAAGCGCGTCGGCATTTTCGGGGCGGCCCCTCTGGGCGCGCGCCATCTCCGCCAGGGCTTCGCGATAGCGGCCGCGCCGGTACAGCGCGTAGGCCGCGGCGAGCGGATGCGCATTGTCTTGAGACATTGGGACTCCTTAATGGCAGTTTACCCGGCCCGCGACGAGGCCACCTTACCCGGCGCTGTGCTGCGGATCAAGACCCGGAGGCGCGGCAACAGTGGATTCCAGACCGTCGCAGATTGCATAATAGCGCCTCATCCGAACGGAAGACGATTCCTGAGCGAGACGCGATCCCGTGAAAGCCACATATCTGCGGTGGACTCTGGCGATAGCGGCATGCCTTGCCGTCGTGGCCGCCCTGTGGCCGTCGGAGGCGGGGTCGCCCGAAGAGAAGGCCGCGCTCGAAGCAGGCCGCGTCATCATTACCTATTGGGACCGCCACACCGGGCATGAATTCGACGAGCGCAAGGTACTGATAGACGAATTCAACGCGTCGCAGAGCGAGGTTTACGTGCGGGCGCTGCCCATCGGTTTCACGATGGAAAAGCTGTTGACCTCCATCGCGGGCAGAACGCCGCCGGACATCCTGAGCACGGAGGGGACCATCCTGGCGGCGCTGGCGCCCCAGCACTGCGTCATGCCGCTTGACCGCTTCATCGAGGAGTCCGAATCGGTCGATCCCGAAGACTTCTTCCCGCACGTGTGGCGCGCGGTAACATTCAGCGGGCACACCTGGGGGATTCCCGTCACGACGGACAGCATCTGCCTGTTGTGGAACAAGACGGCGTTCCGCAGGGCGGGCCTGGATCCGGAGCGCCCGCCGCGGACCATGACGGAACTGCTGGAGTACGCCAACAGGTTGACCGTGCGCGACGAGACCGGCCTGAAACAGATCGGCTTTCTGCCCTGGCTGCCGTGGGATCATACGCACATGTGGGGCGGGCTGTTCGGGGGCGAATGGTTTGACGACGCCTCGGGCCGGTTCGTCTGCGGCGACGATCCCCACATCATTGCCATGTTCAGGTGGATGCAAAGCTTCTCGATCGACCCGGACGCGCCGGCTCAGCTCCCCTATGCGCTGAATCCCGAGATGGTGGCTGCGTTCCGGACGGGGTTCGGCGCCTATCAGAGCGCAAACAACCCGTTCTACTCGGGGAAAGTCGCGATGACGCAGGAGGGCGAGTGGCAAGCCTCGTTCATCGCGCGATACGCTCCGGAACTCGACTGGGGCGTGGCGCCGCTCCCTCAGCCGGAAGGCGCGCCGCCGCGCTGTTACTCGCCCACCTGCGTACTGGATATGATCCCCGCGGGCGCGCCGCACCCCGAGGCGGCCTGGAAGTACATCGAGTGGTTCAACAGCCCCCGTCCGGGGGGCCGTCCCTCCCCTGCCAGCGACTACAATCGCGCGATCTGCAACATCCCGTGCCGCCGCGCCGACGTCATGCACGAGCGTTTTCTGGGCGACCCGGCGCTGTCGGTGTTTGTCAACGAACTTCTGACGAAGGAGACCCCCGTGTTTCCGGTAACGCCCGTGGCCCAGTTTTTTATTGACCAGGTGGAACGCGAGCGCGAACTGGTGACGCTGCGCCAGAAGACGCCCGAACAGGCCGCGCGCGCGATTGAAGACAGCGCCAACGCGGAACTGGACCGGATTCTGGCAATCATGCGGCGGGACCAGCCATGACCCGGATAGAACGGAGAAATCTGCGCAACGGCATTCTGTTCGCGCTGCCCTACCTCATCGGCGGCACGGTATTCATGGTGTATCCGCTGGTGATGAGCGTGTACTACAGCCTGTGCCACTATAACATCATCACCCCCGCTACGTTTGCGGGTCTGGACAACTACCGGGTGCTGTTTTCCCATGATGAGGTGTTCTGGAAGTCGGTCTACAACACGCTCTATTTCACGGCATTTTCGGTGCCGCTGAGCCTGATCCTGGCCATCGGCCTGGCGGTGCTGCTGAACCAGGCGGTGAAAGGGCTGTCCGTGTTCCGCACCGTTTTCTTTCTGCCGACCATCGTGCCGATCGTGGCGTCGGCGGTGCTCTGGCTGTGGGTGCTGAATCCCGAGAGCGGCCTCATCAACGGCATGCTGCGCGCTTTCCTGCATATCGAAGGGCCCGGATGGATTGCGGACGTTCAGTGGTCGAAACCATCGCTGATCCTGATGAGCCTGTGGGCGGTGGGCGGTCCGATGGTGATCTTTCTGGCGGGCCTGGCGGACGTGCCGGCGGTCTTGTACGAGGCGGCGGAAATTGACGGCGCGGGCCCCTGGCAGAAGTTCCGCAACGTGACCCTGCCCATGCTGACGCCAACAATCCTGTTCAACCTGGTGATGGGGCTGATCGCGGCGTTTCAGTATTTCACGCAGGTCTATGTGATGACCGCGGGCAAGGGCACGCCCGCCGACAGCACCATGTTCTACGCCCTGTACCTCTACCGCAACTCGTTCGTCTACCTGAAGATGGGCTACGCCTCGGCGATGGCCCTGCTGCTCTTCCTGGTGATTCTGGCGGCCACCGCCGGCGTGCTGGCCTCGTCGAAACGATGGGTGCATTACCATGGCGAGTAAGACGCTTCAGACACTCCTCGTCTACGCCGTGCTGCTGGCCTTGTCGGCGGTGTTCATCTCGCCGTTCCTGTGGATGCTCTCGACTTCGCTGAAACACGAGTCGCGCATCTTCCCAAAACCCGGCGAGCCCCCGCAATGGATTCCTACCACCGCGCGCGTCGACGCCGAGGGCCGTCCCCTAGTCATCTACGAGGGCCGGGAAGGCGTCGACCTGGGACCCGACGAAATGGGCCGCCATGTGCTCCGGTTCGGCGCCACGGAGGTGACCGCGTGGCCCGGAGATTTCGAGGTGCGGCAGCGGTCCGGGCTTCACTGGCAGAACTACGCCGACGCCTTCCACAAGATGGCATTCTGGCAGAATCTGCGCAACACGCTGTTCATCTGCGTGACGGTGGTGCTCGGCACGCTGGTCTCGTGTTCCCTGGTGGCTTACAGCTTCGCCCGGATCCCCTGGCCGGGGCGCGACACGGTGTTCATACTGGTCCTGGCGACCATGATGCTGCCGTACCAGGTCACGCTGATCCCGCTTTTCGCCCTGTACCGCGAGCTGGGCTGGGTCGGGACGTTCAAACCGCTCATTCTTCCGGCGTTTTTCGGCACGCCGTTCTACATCTTCCTGCTGCGTCAGTTTTTCCTGGGGGTGCCCCAGGATCTGAGCGCATCGGCCCGCATCGACGGCTGCAACGAGTTCGGCATCTACCTGTTCATCATGCTGCCGCTCTCGAAACCCGCTCTGGCCACCACGGCGCTGTTCATGTTTTTGTTTCAATGGGCCGACTTTCTGAGTCCGCTTGTATACCTTCAGGACGACCGCCAATACACGCTGGCGATCGCGCTCCAGCAGTTTCAGAGCCACCATGAAAGCGCCTGGGGACCGCTCATGGCGATGTCCAGCGTGATTACCATCCCCATCATCTTCCTGTTTTTCCTGACCCAGCGCACCTTCATCCAGGGCATCACCCTGACGGGCCTCAAGGGGTGACGCCGCCCGAGGAGCTGAGATGACCGAAATTGAATTAATTGCCCATGCCCTCGAAACGCTCGGCCCGTACGTGATGGAGCGCCGGGCTGACCGGGAGCATCTCGGCATTTCCTCGAAAAGCCACGCGAACGATTTGCTCACCGAGGTGGACATCGAAACCCAGCGCCGGATCGTCGCCCTGATCGGTGCGGCCTTTCCGGGCGACGCGATTGTCGGCGAAGAAGAGGGCTATGCCCGGTACCCCGATGAGCCCGGCGCGCGCGCCTGGATCATCGACCCCATCGACGGCACGCAGAACTTCGTCCGCTCGCTCCTGCCCGAATTCGGGATTTCCATCGCGTTTGCCCGGGGCAATGAGCTCCTGGCGGGCGGGGTGGCCTTCCCGGGCACGGGAGACGTATTTCTTGCGGAACGGGGCGCTGGCGCGTCGCGGAACGGCCGTCCGATCCGCGTCTCGGCGGTTGCGTCGCTCGCCCTGGCCCGCGTTGAGCTCGATTTTGACGGCCCGCCCAAGCGCCAGCCCACCCTCGACCGGGCCCGGGCCCTCCTGCTGAACGGGGGCCAGGTCCGATGCCACTGTGCGGCGGTCCTGGGTTTGTGCTCGATCGCGTCCGGCGACGCCGACGCCTACGTGCACGTATCGCTGCGTCCGTGGGATTACGCGGCGGGCCTCCTGCTTGCGGAAGAGGCCGGAGGCGCCTCATCCGACCTGAGCGGCCATCCAGTGCGGGTGTTCGGCGAAAACGACGGCCTTCTCGTCAGCAACGGCCGCATTCACGAGGAATTGCTGACGCATTTGCGCCGGGCGTGAGGAGACATTTCCCCACCAATCTCCGGCTAACGCGAAGGCAGATTGCGCAGACGCTTGCGCCGTCGGGCACTGGAGCTTCTGTCGGCTCACCCGCGTCGTGAAACAAGAGACCATTCTGCCCTCCGGAGCGCCGAAGGCGCGATAACATACCAGCCCAGCCCGCAGGGCTGGGTACAGGCGTTCCCACATCTCTTCCGGTCTGAAGGACCGGCACATACAGACCTCGGAGGCACATGTCGCGGGCTTTCAGCCCTTCCCTTGTTTGGGACATTCGTTTTCCTGGCCCTTCAGGCCAGGCTGGTATGTACCGCGCCGTTGGCGCGGCGGAAAGGCGCGCGAGGCGGACGGTATGGACGGTATGGACGGTATGGACGGTATGGACGGTATGGACGGTATGGACGGTATGGACGGTATGGACGGTATGGACGGTATGGACGGTATGGACGGTATGGACGGTATGGACAATATGGACGGTATGGACAATATGGACGGTATGGACAATATGGATGGTATGGACAATATGGATGGGGATACCTGGGACAAAGAGTCCACCCCCGTCCACGCGGGCCGCGTGGCCACCCCCGCCAGGACAAGGCTGCGGAATTCACAATCCTTGTGCGGGGCGTGGTGTAGACATGGCTCCTATGGTCGCCGGGGTGAATCGCGGAGTTGGCGCGCCAGAGATCTGTGCAACCGCAGACCTCCGTGTGCTACCGTCTCCACCGGCATTGGCCTCGCGGAGATTTCCTCATTTTATCCGGCGATTCGGATTTCCTGGAAAGATCGCAAACGTTTCCCGGCATCGGTATAATCGGAGTCCCTTCATGCTTAAATCTGGAACTGGAAAGGAATACCTGTGAAACGGGCTCTGCAATTCGGGGCGGGGAACATCGGCCGGGGGTTTCTCGGACAACTCTATTACGAATCGGGGTATGCGGCCACTTTCGTGGACGTGCTGGACGACGTGGTGCAGGCGCTCAATGAACGGGGGGAATACCCCCTGCGCATCGTCGACGAGACGCCGCAGACGCTCTGCATCCGCAACGCATCCGCGCTGCATGCCGGCGACGTCGAGGCCGTGGCGCAGGCCATGTGCGAGGCCGACCTGGCGGCGACGGCCGTAGGAGTGAACGTCCTGCCGAAGGTCGCGCCCACGATCGCCCGCGGCATCGAGAAACGCTTCGCGGACCCGTCCGCGCCGCCGTTGAATTTCATTGTGTGCGAGAACCTCATCGGAGCGGGCCCGTTCCTGCGTGAAACGGTGCGGGGCCACCTGGCGCCGTCATTTCACGCGGTGCTGGACGAGAAGGTCGGGTTTGTAGAGGCCAGTATCGGGCGTATGGTGCCGATCATGACCGAGAAGGAGCGTGCCGAGGACCCCCTGTTGATCTGCGTCGAGGCCTATTGCGAGCTTCCCGTCGACAAAGAGGCGTTCAAGGGCCCCATTCCCGAGCTGCGCAACCTGTTGCCCAAGGCCAACTTCGGGGCGTATGTCGAGCGCAAGCTTTTCGTGCATAACCTGAGCCACGCGAGCGCGGCCTATCTCGGCTACCTGCGCGGTCACGAGTACATCTGGCAGACCATGGAAGACGACCGGGTGCTGGCGGGGATGCGCGCGGCCACCGGCGAATCCTGCGAAGGGCTTGCGCGAAAATGGTTGCTGGACAAGGCGGAACTCGAAGCGCACGCGGAAGATCTGGCCCGGCGCTACCGCAACCGGGCGTTGGGCGACCAGGTGCGGCGCATTGCCGCCGATCCGCTGCGCAAGCTCGGCCCGAACGACCGGCTCATCGGCGCGGGCCGCATGTGCATCGAGCAAGGCATTGCGCCTGAACACATTGCATTTGCAGCGGCCGCGGCAATGCGGTACGATCACCCCGCCGATGCTGCGGCCGGCCGGCTTCAATCCACGCGCGCGAAGGGTGGCGTCGAGGCCGTTTTGGAGGAGATTTGTAAACTGGACCCGGCGTCGGAGCTCGCCCGGCTCATTCTGGAAGCCGGCGCACGCCTCCGGCAAGAAGGTTGGCTTGAACAGGACACATGATGCACGAGATTAAACTCCCACAGCTCGGACAATCCGTTGAAGAAGCCTCCATCGTCGAATGGCGCAAGAAGGAAGGCGACCCCGTCAAGACGGGCGAAGTGCTGTTTACGGTGCAGACCGACAAGGCCGAGATCGAGTGCGAATCCACGGCCGACGGCATGTTGCGCAAGATCCTCGTCGCCCCGGATGTCGAAGTGCCGGTCATGACCGTGGTCGCGCTGGTCGGCGAAGCCGGTGAGGCGTTGCCGGACCTCGCCCAGTACGGCGGGGCGGTGCCGGGGACGGCAGCCACTTCCGGCGCCCCGGCGGCTTCCGCGACGCCCGCTCCGAAAGCGGACGCCGTTCCGGTGCATGATGAAGTGTCCGCCGGACCGGCTCCCCATCCGGCGCCGGGCGGGTGGACGCCCGTGTCGCCCCGGGCGCGAAAACGCGCCGAGCAGCTCAAAGTTGACCCGGCATTTGCGCAGGGTTCGGGCGTGGGGGGCCGGGTCATGGAAGCGGACGTCGAGGCCTACGCAGCCCGGGTGGCGATCACGCCGACCGCGCGGAAAATCGCCCTGGACCACGCGCTGGACGTGTCGCGGGTCGAAGGCACGGGCCCGGGGGGCAAGATCACGAAGGCCGACGTGGAACAGGCCCTGGCGTCCCCGCGCGGGGGCGCGGCAGGGGCCGTGGCCGCGATGGTTTCCGGCAAAGTTCAGCGGGTGCCCCTCTCCCCCATGCGGCGCATCATCGCCGAGCGCATGGCGGCGAGCAAGTTCAGCGCCCCACATTATTACATCACGGTCGAGGTCGACATGTCCGCGGCGATGGCATTCCGGCGCGGCTGCACGGATTTTAAACCCTCCTTCAACGATCTGGTGCTGCGCGCGGCATCACTGGCCATCCAACAGCATCCGCAGGTGAATGCGCGCTGGGCGGGGGACGCCATCGAAGTGTCGGGCGACATCAACCTGGGCTTCGCGGTGGCGATGCCGACGGGTCTGATCGTGCCCGTCGTGCGTCAAGCGCAGACCAAGACCCTCAAAGACATCAGCCGGGTGTGCGGCGAACTGGCCGAGAAGGCCCGCACCGGCAAACTCCTGCCCGACGACTATTCGGGCAACACCTTTACGGTGTCCAATCTCGGCGCATTTGGCGTTGATCAGTTCACGGCGATCATCAACCAGCCCGACAGCGCGATCCTGGCGGCCGGTCAGATCAAGGACCGGCCCGTGGTGATTGACGGCGGCATCCATGTGCGGCCGATCATGAAGATGACGCTGTCGAGCGACCACCGGGTGATCGACGGCGCGGTGGCGGCCCAGTTCATGAAGACGCTCAAAGACATCCTCGAAGACGCGAACTTTTAGGGGGTAGCTCAGGAATGATTACATGCGATGTGGCCGTGCTTGGCGCCGGCCCCGGGGGATATGTGGCAGCGATCCGTGCGGCGCAACGGGGCGCGAAAACCGTCGTTGTCGAGCGCAACCAGGTGGGCGGCGTGTGCCTGAACTGGGGCTGCATTCCCACGAAGACGCTCATCCATACCGCGGAACTCTACCGGAAAATGCAGGAGGCCGAGCGCTTCGGGCTGAAGGTCAAAGGCCTTTCCGTCGATATGAAAGGGCTGCTCAAGCACAAGGACAGCGTGATCAAGACCAACCAGGACGGCATCAAGGCCTTGTTCAAGGCGCATGGCATCGAGCTGGTCAAGGGCAAGGCCGTGGTCGTAAAGCCGGGCGTCGTGCGCGCCGGGAAGGAAGAGATCCATGCGCGGGCGATCATTGTGGCGACGGGCAGCGCCCCCGCGCGCATCCCCGGGCTCGAGACGGACGGCGAACGCATTATCGGCAGCACCGAAGCCCTTGAGCTGGACGAGGTGCCGAAGCGGGTCGCCATCATCGGCGCGGGGGCCGTCGGCGCGGAATTCGCCTGCCTGTGGAACGCCCTGGGGGCCGAGGTGACCCTGATCGAGATGATGCCCAACGTGCTCCCGCTTGAAGACGAGGAACTGACCAAGCGCCTGGGCGCGGTGCTCAAAAAACGGGGCATTAACGTACTCACCGGGACCACCGTGAAGTCAATGACGCGCAAGGGCAGCACGGTCACCCTGGAACTGTCCGGCGCGAAAGAGGATTCCATCAAGGCGGATTACGTGCTGGTGGGCATTGGGGTGCGCTACAATTCGTCGCCCGTGACCGAGGAACCTTCCCTGGGGGTCAAGGTGACGCCGAGAGGCGCGATTGTGGTGGATGCGCGCATGGAGACGAACATCCCGGGCATTTTTGCGATTGGCGACGTCACGGGCAAGACCATGCTGGCCCACGGGGCGTCGGCGGAAGCCATCGTCGCCGCGGAAAACGCGACCGGCGGCAACCGGGTGATGGACTACCGCGTGGTACCGGCCTGCACCTTTACGCACCCGGAAGTCGCCAGCGTGGGGCTCACCGAGAAAGAGGCCGCCGCGACTGGGGCTTCGATCAAGATCGGGCGGTTCAGTTACCGGGCGAGCGGCCGGGCACACGCCATCGGCGAGACCGAGGGCCTGGTCAAAATCGTCGGGGACGCGTCGACGGGCGAGGTGCTGGGTGTCCATATCCTGGGCGCGGAAGCCGGCGAATTGATCGCGGCCGCGGCCATGGCGATGCAACTGGAGGCGACGGCCGAGGCGATCGCCGATACGATTTTTACGCACCCCACGCTTTCGGAGACGATCAAGGAAGCCGCGGAAGATTTTCTTGGCGTTGGCATTCACACGCCGCCCAAGACCGTGAAACGAGGGTAAATCCGGGAGGCCGCCTGTGCGACCCTGGGTTCGGAACACGCTGGAACATCTGGTTTGCCTCCTGGCCGTGGCGGCCGGGGCGCTGGCGGTGCTGTACCCGGTTCTTCTCGAGAACCGCATTCCCATGCCCGCGGGGGACACGCTGTTCGCGCCGCCCTGGGAACAGGCCCGCCCGACGGGCCTGGAAGCGGCGGGCCAGCCCAGTCCCGCCGCGGCGCGCCAGCATTATCCCTGGTACGCGTTCCTTTCGGACACGGTATCGCGTGGCGATTCGCTTCTGTGGAATCCGCTTGAAGGCTGCGGGACGCCGTTTTTTGCTTTGTGGCGTTCCCGGTGCCTCTCGCCGTTCACCCTGCCGTTCTGTTTTGCGCCGCCGGAGACGGCGCTCCCGGTGTCGGCCTTTCTGAAACTTGTGGCGGCGGGGGCATGCGCCTTCATTGCGGGGCGCCGCCTGGGATTCGCCCCGCCGTTGTCGTTGTTTATCGGTTTTTCGTTTCAGTTGAGCGCCCCGTTTTTCTACTGGCTCGATTCGCCGTTTTCGGACACGCTGCCGTGGCTGCCGCTGCTGGTGATCTTCGTGGACCGCCTGGCCCTGGGCCGGATCCATTACTGGCCGTATGGCGCTCTGGTGCTGGCGCTGATGCTCCTGGGGGGCGAGCCGGAAGCGGTCGGCGGTCTGTTCGTCATCACCTTGGTGTTCATCATTGCCCGGAACCTGCTGGGACAACGCGGGTACACTCAACTGTTCGCCAGCATCAGCACGTACGTCATCGCCGTGGTGGCGGCGGTGGCGCTGTGCGGCATTCAGATCGTCCCGTTTTACGAGCTTGCGCAGGCGTGCGTGTCGTCGGGCAGCCTCGAACCGGTCGCTGACCTCAAGCTGAGCCATCTGGCGGCGCTGTTCCTGCCGCATCTGTTTGGGCGCTCGCCGTACGCGCTCGCGGAAAGCGCGTTGTGCTCCCAGACCCGCATCGCCCTGCTGCTCCACGCAGGCATCATTCAGCTCTCCCTCCTCCCGCTGTGGTTTGCCGTGCGGCGCTACTCGCCCCCGCCGCAGCGGCACCGCATCGAGGCGCTGCTGATCGCCTCGGCAAGCGGGCTCGTACTGGCGGCGCTGGCCTGGATGCCGCTCGCGGGGATGTTTCCATTCCGATACCTCCGGCCGGAGCACCTGCTGGGGGCAGGCGCCCTGTTCGTGGCCATTGCCGCGGCGGCCGCGGCTGAGGAATGGCTGCTGCTCGACGCGGATGGCTGCAAGCGGACCTTGAAACGCCTGGTGGCGCTTCTGCCGGTGTGTTTCGTTGCGGCGGTCCTCATCAGCGCCCTGGGCTGGCAAAGCGCACGGGCACACAACCTGAATCTTCTGGGCCAGGCCCTGGTTCCGGCCGTCTTTTTCGTGTTGACCGTCGTGCTGGTATTCGTGACGATGCTGAAACCGTCCCAGCGGTTCATGGGATATGCGTTGTCGGTTCTGGCCGTAGTGCAAGCGCTGGCCGTGTTCCACCCGGGGACCGGATATCCGGCGTTTCCAGCGGCGGAAGAGCTTTTCCCCCGCACGCCGTTCATCGACGCGCTTCAGGAAAACAGCTATCGGACGGGCGGAAGCCTCCGTCTCAAGGAATGGCCCTTGACCGGCAATCTGGTGCCTCAGACCTACGCGCCCGGCGGCGTGGTGCTGAAACGCCACCAGGCCTTCTTTGGCGCCGCGGAACACCAGCCGCTGCTGATGCGGCGGGCGGGCTCGCGCAATTTCGTGCTTACGAAAGAGGACATTCAAGGGCCGTTCGCGCCCATTCGGCCGTTGTTGCGCCTGAAGCATGTGTTGCCCTCCGGCGCAGGGATTTTTGAGGATCTGGAAGCCAAACCGCGCGTCTGGCTTACGTTTGAATGGCGGCCCGTGGAGACCTTCGACCCGGCCCGGCTTGACAGCGCGTTGCCGCCCCAGATTGAAGGGCCCGTGCCCCCGCCGGTGGAAGGCGCCCAAAACGCGGTGGCGGCGGTCCTGCCCGAAAGCGGCAACACATTTGTGCGCATAGCGGTTGAATGCGACAAGCCGGGGGTCCTGTATCTGGCCGACACCTGGTACCCGGGCTGGAACGCCCGCATCAACGGAAAACCGGCGGCGATCTTCCCCATTGACGGGCTGTTCCGGGGAATGCACGTTCCGGAAGGAACCAGCACGGTCGAGATGACTTACGAACCGCGCAGCCTGGTCATCGGGGGGTGGACCAGTCTCGCCGGAGCCATCCTGACTTCGGGGTTTATTCTGTATCTGGCCATTCGATGGCTCGTGAAGCGGTACCGCGCCCGCAAACTGGAGCGGGAACTTCAAGCGTCCCCGATGCCGTAGGACTTCCCGGAACCGCGACTACGACTTGCCGCTTTGCCCGTCTTCCGAAAGCTTTTCGTCAATTCTCCCGACGGGTTCCATGCCGAGTTCGAGGGCGCGCCGGTAATACCGCCGTGCCGACGCGGCATCCCCCTTCTCGATGGCATGCCACCAGGCGAGGTTCATGTGGGCCGGGGCGAATTCCGGCCATTGTTCGGTAACCGCCGTCGCGGTTGCGATGGCCGCGGCGAGTTCCCCCATGTGGCCCTGGGTCACCGCGATGCCGCAGTGGGCGGCGGGATACTCCGGGTTCAGCGAAATGGCCTTCCGGTAATGCTGCAGGGCCTCTTCGAAGTCCTTCCGCATCAGGGCCAGTTCGCCGAGATGAAATTCGCCGAGAGCGTTTTCGGCGAGCCCCAGATTCGCGACCAGGGCGGCCGCGGCCCCCGCGGCCGCCTGCTCGAAATCCGCCCGCAACGACCGGCCCCCGGTTTGCCACTTTGCGAGGGCATCATCCTCCACCGTCAGACGCGCCCCCTTGATTCGCGGCGTCATGCGGTCGGTCGGATCGCCGAGACGGTCATACGCCATCACGGGCGCCACCGTGGCCACGATCTCGTTGGCCCACAGCGCGTGCCCGGAAGGGAGTTCGACCATACGGCCGTCGAGCTTCACGGCCAGGGTGGCGTCATGGCCGAATATCCCGTGCGTCGACCGGAGCCGCAACAGCACGTCGTGTCCGGCCCGTGCAAGACCGTCGTAGTAGGCGGAGAAGGCGTCCCGTCTGCTGTCGAATCCGGCGGTGCTCGGCAACGGCGCTGCCTGAGCCAGGGCGGGCCCGCCGGCTTCGGCAAGCGTCGTTTCCAGGGCCTTGGCCAGGATGGCCGCGGTGTCGTCTTCGCCGATCAATTCCTGAATCCGGCTCCGGTACCGGGCGTTCACGACGGCATCCACTCCGGTTCCCAGGACGAGCCCGGCCGAACCCGCAAGGCGCAGACTTCTGCCCGCGGGCGACATGGAGACCACGAGTTCGGTGTTGGCCTGTTGCAGCGACCATACGGGAGCGGCGGCCTCGCGCAGGTTCAGCTCCGGGGAACGGCCCGTTGTAGCGCAGCCCGCGGCAAACAGCACCATGCCCGTCAAGACAACACACGCGAACGGCCGACGCATCATGACTTCTCCTCTCGGGCTTCCCGCCCGGGAAACCGTGGTTTGCGGCGTGGGGTACACGAAGGCCCTCGTGCCCCGCCGCCGGGGGGACAGACGCCGTATGCTACCCGCGTGCAGGTCCCGGCGCAAGCTTGCCTCCGGAGCGCGCCCTCCCCCGGCGAAGCTGGAACAGGCGCGGAAACGCCGTGTCGCGCTCCCGCGCCCGGCAAGGGCCCGCCTTACTCTCCGTTCATATGCGGATACCGGTACTGGGTTGGCGGCAGGAAATTCTCCTTGATGGACCTGGGCGAGACCCAGCGTTCGAGGTTCAGCCACGACCCCGCCTTGTCGTTGGTTCCGGAGGCGCGGCTGCCGCCGAACGGCTGCTGCCCCACCACGGCGCCGGTGGGCTTGTCGTTGATGTAGAAATTGCCCGCGGCATTCACGAGGGTCTTTGAGGCCTTCACAATGGCGGCCCGGTCCTGAGCGAAGATAGCGCCCGTCAACGCGTAGGGGCTGGTCCTGTCGCACAGCTCGAGCGCCGCCTCATACTGCTTCTCGGGATACACGTGAACCGTCAACACCGGCCCGAAGATCTCCTCGCACATGAGCCGAGATTTCGGGTCCGGACTCAGCACGACCGTGGGATCAACAAAATACCCCTCGGAATCGTCGTACTTCCCCCCGGCGAGAATCTCGAGTTGCGGGTCGCTGTGGGCAAAATCGATATATCCCGAGATACTCCGGAACGCCGCGCCGTCGATCACCGCGCCCATGAAATTCTTGAAGTCGCACACGTCGCCCATGTCGAGCGTCCCGAGCTGGTCGAGCAGGCGCTCCTTCAATGCGGGCCAGATGGAATCGGGGATGTACGCGCGGCTGGCGGCCGAGCATTTCTGCCCCTGGTACTCGTAGGCGCCGCGGATCAGACCGGTACACAGGGCATCGACGTCCGCCGAGGCGTGAGCGAAAATGAAATCTTTGCCGCCGGTCTCTCCCACGATGCGCGGGTAGGAGTAATACTTTCGGATGTCGGACCCGACCGCGAGCCAGATCGTCGAAAAGACCTTGGTGCTGCCGGTGAAATGGATGCCGCCCAGGTCGAGGTGATCGAGTACGGGCGGGCCGATGGTGTCGCCGGGGCCGGGCACCATGTTGATCACCCCGTCCGGCAGGCCGGCCTCTTTGAGAAGCTTCATGATGTAGTGGGCGGGCAACACGGCGCTCGACGCGGGTTTCCAGACCACCGCGTTGCCCATGAGGGCCGGGGCGGTGGGCAGGTTGCCGGCGATGGAGGTGAAGTTGAACGGTGTGATGGCAAAGACGAACCCCTCCAGCGGGCGGTGTTCCAGGTAATTGAGCACCTGGTGACTGGAGATGGGCTGGTCGTCGTAGATCTGCGTCATGAAATAGGGATTGAAGCGCCAGAAATCGATCAGTTCGCAGGCGGAATCGATCTCGGCCTGCCAGCACGTCTTGCTCAGGCAGAGCATCGTGGCCGCGTTCAGGATCTGCCGGTACTTCCCCGACAGCAGTTCCGCGGCCTTCATCATGACCGTGGCGCGGTCCGACCAGGGCATCAGGGCCCAGTCGCGCTTGGCCGCGTTCGCGGCGTCGATGGCCTGGTTGGCATGCAGGGCGTTGGCCTGGTGATACTGGCCCAGCAACTGGGAGCGGTTGTGCGGACAGCGCATGTCGATCCGTTTTTCCGACTTGATCTCCTTGCCCCCGATGACGATGGGGACCTCGACGGGATTCGCCAGCATGTCTTTGAGCACCGCCTGCAGTTCCGCCCGTTCTTTGCTTCCGGGCGCATAATTCAGGGCCGGCTCATTCTTTGGCAGGGGAATGTGGAACAGTCCGTTGAACATAATCTCCCTCCTCTTGCTCAGGCGTGAGGCCACGCCTGGCCGCCTTGTCCATCCCCCTTACGTACGGGCCGCAAACCGCAGCATCGGCCCGTCCCGGGGCATCCCAGGCATGCCTTGAGGTCCCGACAATACCGCCCCTGCCCCCTTCACATGCCGCACCGTGTATGCCCCCGGAATTCGGATGGAATTCTTTCCGTTGTAGGCCAGTCCCGTGGGAATGTCAAGTGTCCCCGGGCTCCGATGTCCCCGGGCTCCGAATCGCCCGAGTGGCCGCGCGAGTAGGTGTATCTCGTGCGGACGGGGCAGCGTGCCACGGCCGGTTCATGCACGCTGTGCGCATGGCCGGAGGTGTATTTTTCCGCAGCCTTTGATAGGCTGCTTAGACGACAGGAAGCAGACGAAAGGGGAACAGCCATGCGTAAGCATCATCGGCTCACCTGGTATAGCATTGTGATTACCACGTTACTCACGGCCGCGCCGGCTTTCCCGGGGCACGCTGCCGATGCACCCGGGCGGCTCGATGTGTCCGGGGCGACCGTTGTGGTCCGGTCTGGCGAGCGCCCGCCGGCGGAACAGATGGCCGCGACGGTGCTGATTGAGGAGGTGGCAAAGCGTACCGGGCTGCACTGGGCGGAGTCGCACACGTGGCCGGATTCCGGGCCGGTGATCGCCATCACCGTGGCCGGAGCCGCGCCGGAATGGCCGCGCGAGATCCCGAAACGCCCGGGCGACAGCCTCCCCGAGCAGAAACCGGAGGGGTTCCGGCTGTACGTCGAGCAGCAGAGTGACGCGGCGCCCACGGTCTGGCTCATCGGCGCCGACGCCCGCGGCGCGCTGTTTGCGGCGGGACAGTTTCTTCGCGGCATGACGTGGGGCGAAGGGCGGGTATCGTTTCCGGCCGAGCTCGACGTGTGCACCTCCCCGGCCTACCCCATCCGCGGCCACCAGCTCGGGTACCGGCACACCGCGAATGCCTATGACGCGTGGGACGTGGCGACCTACGACCAGTACATCCGCGAACTGGTCCTGTTCGGCGCGAATTGTGTGGAGAACATTCCCAGCCAGGACGATCCCGGCCCGCATGCCCGGGTGCCGCGCGAAGAAATGAATGTGGCCATGGCGCAGATATGCCAGCGGTACGGGATTGATTACTGGGTGTGGATCCCGGCGGGATTCGATCTGAACGACACGGACCAGCGCGCCGAATCTCTGGCCGAACTCGACGATTTCTTCCAGACATGCCCGTTGTTGAGCGCGGTCTTCATTCCGGGCGGCGATCCTGGCGACAACCCGCCCGGCCTGTTGCTGCCGTATGCGGCCGAGATGGCGGCCCGTCTGCAGGAACACCATCCCGCCGCGAAAATCTGGATTTCGCTCCAGGGTTTTGATGCGGGCAAGGTGGATGCCTTTTTCGCCTGGCTCGACGCGCAGCAGCCGGACTGGCTGGGAGGTCTAGTGCACGGGCCGTCCAGTCCGTCGCTGGCCGAAACGCGCCGGCGGCTGCCAAGACAGTACGGCCTGCGACACTATCCCGACATTACGCACAGCCTCATCTGCCAGTACCCGGTGTACTGGTGGGACCAGGCGTTCGCGCTGACCCTGGGCCGGGAATGTCCCAACCCGCAGCCCGCGTGGTACACGCACGTCCACAACTGGTACGCGCCCTGGACCGACGGGTTTCTGAGCTACTCGGACGGCATCAACGACGACGTGAACAAGGCGGTCTGGAGCCGGCTGGGCTGGGACCCCGCCACCGAACCACGCCAGACCTGCCTCGAATACGCGAACGTCTTCTTCGGCTCGGGTGTCGCGGAACGGGCCGCGGACGGCATCCTCGCGCTCGAAAAGAACTGGGAAGGCGTGCTCGCCGACAACGGGGCCGTGGACGCCACGCTGATGCAGTGGCAGGCGCTGGAGGCCGTATCGCCGCGGCTCGGCAACAACTGGCGTTGGCAATTGTGCCTGCTGCGGGCGTACTTCGATGCGTATACCCGTCACCGGCTCCTGTATGAAACCCGGCTCGAATCGGACGTGAATGAGCTCCTCGCGCAGGCCCCGGTGCTGGGCGCCGCGGCCGCCATGGAACAGGCGGAAGCCATTCTGAAGCTGGCCGAAACCCAGCCGGTCAGGGCGGACTGGCGGCAGCGGATCGAGGAACTGTGCGTCGCCCTGTTCGATTCGATCGGGTACCAGACCAGCGTGCCGCGGTTCCAGGCGCGCAACGGGGAACGGGGCGCGATCCTCGACTACGTCGACCGCCCGCTCAATAACCGCTGGTGGCTCGAAGACGAGTTCCAGACGATCCGCGAATTCTCTACGGAAGAAGACAAGCTGGCGCGGCTGGAAGTCATCCGCACATGGGAATCGCCGGGTCCCGGGAGTTATTACGACGATATCGGCAACGTGGCGCAGATGGAACACGTAGCGCTGCCGCCGGGCCCCTGGGTGGAACCGGATCTCGTGGAATTGCGCAATCCCCATTTCCCCTGGGTCGAAGACGGGTTCAGCCGGGCGCGTCTGTCGTGGCTCTGTCTGATGCGGTGGCCCGAGAAACTCGCCTACCGCGGGCTCGCCCCCGAGGGGGAGTACCTTCTGCGCGCTACGGGCAGCGGCGGGTTGCGGCCAATCGTGGATGACGTCGCCCTCGTGCCCTCGGCATATCCCCGGGAACGGGGCGCGTTCAAGGAGTTCCCGATTCCTCCCGAGCTCATTGCCGACGGAGAGATCGCCGTCACGTTCGGGGACATCGACGAATACCACCTCAACTGGCGGCAGTGGTCGTACCTCGCGGAGGTGTGGCTGATCAGGAAGTAGGGCCGACAGCCATGCGCGCCGCAGCGGTAACCGGCCCGAAAACCTTTATTCGCAGCGGGTTGCACCGTCCTGGCCAGCGGCCTATACTGACCTGAAACAGGGGAGTGTTGATGCAAGCCGAAGACAGACCGATCCATTTCTCCGCGGAGCTCCTGCATTTGCCGTGCAAGCACGAGGTGTCTGTGCTCCAGAAACTCTATTTTGACCTGTCGCAGACACGGGAGGCGGCGTACGACAATACGGATTTCAGCCTGCCGGGCCGGTTCCGGTTTTTCTCCAGGCGCGGGGCCAGAACGCTCTCGACCTTTCTTTTTCTGCCAGACCGGTTCATGCTGGCCGAGGAATGGGTCGATATCCCGCTGTCGGATTTCCTCACGAAGCTCGAACGGGCAGCGGGACTGACCATGGACGCCCTGAACATCCCGTTTCTCCCCGCGCACACGGTGACGTTGCGGACGACGTTTGCCCTGACCCATTATGACGACGCGCGCCGGTTTCTGCTGGACCACGTCTGCAATCAGGAAGATCGGCTCGGGCCGTATTTCCGGCGGCCGATCGCGGTCGGCGGCCTCCGGCTGGTGTTCCCCGAGACCCCGGAACACCCCAGTTCCTACAACGTGGTCATCGAGTCCTTCCGGCAAAGCCAGCATGAGGTCTATGTCGAGGTGAAAGGCGTTTTCGCCCGGCAGCGCGTGACGCGGGACGGACTGAGCCTTATTGCGGACAATTTCCGCGCGGTCCAGGGCTTCGTCGTCGACAGCATTTTCCCGTTCCTGAACCAGTACGACACAGCCCGGGAAAACTGGGCGTAACCGCACCGCATCTCATTGCGCGAAAGCGCCGTTCGCGGCGCGATTACGTGTCCCCGTTCGAATGCCATCTGAACGTTTGGCCGGAAATGCAGCGGGCGTTTCCGGGGTAGATGCCACGTGCCCACATGCCTGGAGATATGAACCAACGGACCGGAGTGACTCCAACACCGATGACCCCGCCGGAACCGGAGATTTCCGTGGTGATGCCGTGCTTCAACGCGGCGGAAACCCTGGAAGCCGCCATCGAATCCATCCGGAACCAGACGTTCCGCGAGTGGGAGTTCATTCTCGTGGATGACGGCTCCCGCGATGCCTCGCCCGGCGTTGCGGAGGCTATGGCCGCGAAGGATCGGCGGCTCCGCCTGGTCCGGCAGCCCCACGGAGGCATTGTGCGGGCCCTGCAGACGGGATGCGCCCTCGCCCGGGCGCCGTTCATCGCGCGCATGGACGCGGACGACCTCGCCCTGCCCGAGCGTCTTGCCAGACAGTACGCGCACATGCAGGCGCATCCCGATACCGCCCTGTGCGGCACCCACGTCAGCATGTTCGGCACGCGCATCGGCGAAGGACGGGCCCGGTATGAGGACTGGATTAACGGGCTTCGGAGTCATGATGACATCGTACGCGAGCTGTTCATCGAGTGCCCTGTCCCCCACCCCGCATTCTTTCTGCGCCGCGAGGCTTTCGAACGCGCCGGGGGCTACGAGGACCACGGCTGGGCGGAAGATTACGATCTGTGCATGCGGCTGTTCCTCGACGGGGCCCGCTTCGGCGTGGTGCCCGAACCCCTGTTGCGGTGGAGGGAGTCGCCTGGCCGTTTGTCGATGACCGCGGAACGGTATTCCCTGTCCCGGTTCCGGGCATTGAAACGTTTTTATCTCGAGCGTTCGTACCTCCGCGGCCGCAACCGCTTTCACCAGTGGGGCGCCGGCGAGGTGGGCAAAGTCTGGCTGCGCGAGTGGGAAACCCTTCAGCCTGAAGCCGTTGTGGACATACACCCCCGGAAGATCGGGCGTACGATTCATGGCGTTCCGGTCATCGCCCCCGATGATCTTCCGGAGCCCCAGACGACATTCATCGTTATTGCCGTGGGCGCGCCGGGCGCACGGGAGGAAATTCGCACCCGGCTGAAACCCCGTGGATATGCGGAGTTGCGCGATTTCCTCTTTGTGGCGTAAGGTCAGCACGTGTTAACTCTAGCGGCCGGGAAAACGTTATTACCGTGAACGATGATGCGAACAGGGACTGGACCGCCCAGGACGACGACACGCTCGCCCTGGCCGTAAAGGCCGGTGAACAGGCGGCCTACGACGAACTGGTCCGGCGCCACCAGGCCCGCGTCTATGCCGTGGCGTACCGGTTCGCATCCAACCGGGAAGACGCCCTGGACATTGCCCAGGAGGCCTTGTTCAAGGCGTACCGGAAGATCGACTCGTGGGAACCGCGAACCGGCTTCGTGCCGTGGCTGATGCGCGTGACGGCCAACCACGCCATCGACCACCTGCGGCGCAACAAACGGCGCAGGACGATGCGTCTGGCGGATGCGTATCCCGACGGGGAAGCGGGCGCCCCGTCGGAGCGACGTCACGCGCAACCCGAAGCCACAGCCCGGGCGGAGGAGATTGGACGCCATGTTCAGCGGGCGCTGGAGGCTCTTTCCGGCACGCAACGCGAAGTGTTCGTGTTGCGGCACTACGAAGGGTTTCCGCTCGCTGAGATTGCGGAAGTGCTGGGATGCAGTATCGGAAGCGTGAAAGTTCACCTGTTTCGCGCGGTCCGAAAGCTCCGGCAGGAACTCGAGGACATCGGGCGTTTCTGAGACCGCGGCTGCGTGACGGCGCTGGCCCGCGCACGGATCGGAGATCTTGAACTCATGCTGAGACGACGCAAAGCCGAAGGATTGATGGCGCAGGCGCTCTACGAGCCGCTGTCGGAGCAGGATGCCGCCTTTCTGGAGTCCTATGTGCAGGCGCATCCCGGCGCGCGCGAAGAAATGTTAGCGCTGCGCCGGGTAGTAGCGAGCGTGCCCGCGGAGCGGCCCCCGCTGAATACCGACCTGCTCCCGGCGGTCCGGACGCGCATTGAGGAGGAGACCGGCACGCCCGAATGGAGGCCGCGCTTCCGTCTGGTCACGGCGGTGGCCTCCCTGGCGCTCATCGCGATGGCGGCGGGGCTCGCCTTCTTGAAGGTGCACGACGCCCCGGACCCGGGCCGTTTGACCGGCATGGAAACCGGAGCCGCGGTTCCGGGCGCCTCCGCCCTGGCCGCCGTCCTGACACACACCGATGCACTCGTGAAAGCCGGCAATTATGCCGACGCATACAAAACGCTTTCGGGCGCGCTCGACCGTTTTCCTGACGCGCCCGATGCCGGGGAGGCGCAGATGCTCCTCGCGGACATCGCGTTTGCGCGGCTCCACTGGTATGAACAGGCCCACAGCGATTACGAGCGGCTGTTTCAGGAGTACCACCAGACTTGGCTGGGCGCCCCGGCCCACCTGCGGGACCGGCGCGATCTGCTCGCGGAAGCGCGTCTGGTGCAGTTCCGGTCATTGCAGGATCTGGACGCCGCACGCGCCAACAGACTCGACCCGATGGGCGCGCTGGCGCGGGTGATCGTCACCTACCCCAACCAGGCCTACGTGCGGTCGCAGGCGGCCATGGAGATGGCCCGGCGCACCATTGAATCGGGCGCCGTCGACCCGGCGTCTCCGGATGCGCTGGTTCAGGCGTTGCGGCACGCGCAGAAAGAGGCCGCCGATCCCATGGTCGTCGCGCAACTGTCGTACCAGATAGGCCACCTTTACGAATCGGAATACCGCGAATTCGACAAGGCCCGGGACGCCTTCCTGCAGGCGTCGCAACACCCCGCGCTGCAGCAGCAGGCCCGTTCCGCCCTCGCCCGGCTCGATGCGGCCGCCGCGCAGTGAGGAGATTGAGGAAAACGGCGACATGTTCCGGCCATGTGTCTTTGTGTGAACACGGAGTCTTCGAAGCAGAACCATCATGCAGCTCAGACGCATCGTGACGGGGGGACAAACCGGCGTGGACCGCGCCGCGCTCGACGTGGCCCTGCGCCTGGGCATCGGCTGCGGCGGATGGTGTCCCCGGGGCCGCCTTGCCGAAGACGGCCCACTGCCCGCGAACTATCCTCTCAAAGAGACCCCCACGTCCGTGTACGCCGAACGCACGGAATGGAACGTCCGCGACTCGGACGGCACGCTTGTGCTCACGTGGGGACCGCCGGCCGACGGCACCGCGTTTACGGTCGACATGGCCCGTAAACATGGCCGGCCGGTGCTCGTGATTGATCTCGAAGCGAGGGAAGCCAGCTTTGAACAGGTGCACACGTGGCTTCTCGAAAACGGCATCCGCACGCTCAACGTGGCCGGCCCGCGCGAGAGCAAATGCCCGGGGATCTACGAGGACGCGTCGGCATTCCTCGAAGCGCTGCTCTCGCGCCTGTAGTCGTGGCGGGCCTCAGTTGCCGCGGTACGGCGGGACGGCCGAGCAGCCGGGATTGACCGGTTCGTTCTTTGCGAAAATCTCTGGCGGCGCCGAGGGGCCCGGCCGGCCGCATTCACGTTCGAAGAGATCCATTAGGAACACCGCCAGACCATCGGCCCCGTGTGTCTCGATGTCCTGCCGGGTGAGGACACACACGGGTTGTCCAGCGTTGAACAGAATGACGTTGGGCGACGAGTTCACGTAATCCGGAACATATGTTCGGGCACGGGCCGTCGCTGGTATGTCGACCCCCGCGAACACGGTAAACAGCCGGTCGGGGATCACGTGATGTTGCAGAGCGCGGGTGACGCCCGGTCTGCAACTGGAGGCCGCACACCCGCACACCGAATTGATTACCAGCAGCGTGGTTCCGGGGAAATTGCTGCCCAGCGCGGCATCGACCTCGCCAGGAGTTTTCAACGGCGTAACGCCCACGTTCGACAGCTCGCGCTCCATCGGCGCAACAGCATCGAGATCGTAAAGCGATTGCATGGGATTTTCCTCTCTGCTCGCACCGCCCCTCGCATGAAGATCTCGGGGGCGCCATCGGCCTGTCCGGGCACACCTCACCCGGATGTGAACAGAACGCCGGGCGCGACCGGGGCTATTCCCGCAGACAGGGCCGCCGGATCAGGTGTATTGGGGGAGATAGTCGCCGTGGGCTTCGATCAGGTCATCGCACATGGACACGATCTCGTCGATGGTGAGCTCGGCCGCGGTGTGCGGATCGAGGAGAGCGGCCTGGTAGATGTAGTCCTTCCTGCGGGTAAGCGCCGCCTCGATGGTCAGTTCCTGCACGTTGACGTTGGTGCGGGTGAGCGCGGCGCATTGGGGCGGCAGGTTGCCGACGCAGGCCGGGTGGATGCCGCTCCGATCGGCCACGCAGAGCACCTCGACGCAGCAGTTGGCGGGCAGGTTGGGGATCAATCCGGTGTTGAGCACGTTGCCCCCGAACGTGTACGGTGCGCCGGTTTCGAGCGCGCCGAAGATGTAGGAGGCATACTCTTCGCCCCGGTCGTGGGAAAGCGATTCCTCGTTGAGCAGTAAGCCCTTCATCGCGTCCCAGGCCTCGATCTGGGCGATGCAGCGGCGGGGATATTCGTCCAAAGGGATCTGGAACCGCTCGATCAGTTCCGGGGCCTTCGCTTTGATAAACCAGGGCACATATTCGCTGGTGTGTTCACTCGACTCGGTCACGTAATACCCGAACCGCTTCATCAGTTCGAAGCGCACGTCGTCCTTGCCGCGGTTCTCCGGCAACTGGGCGCGCCGGCGGATCTCGGGATACAGGTCTTCGCCGTTGCGCGAAATGCTCAACAGCCACCCCTGGTGATTGATCCCGGCGATCTGCCATTTGAGGTTGTCGCCGGGCAGACCCAGCATCATGCACAAATTCGTCGCGCAAACCTGCACGCTGTGGCACAGGCCCACAACGCGGACATTCGTGGCCCGCTGCAGGGCGCCCGTCAGGATGCCCATCGGATTGGTGTAATTCAGCATCAGCGCACCGGGACACACCTTCTCCATGATGCGGCAGTACTCGAGCATCACCGGGATCGTGCGCAGTCCCCGGAAGATCCCGCCGATGCCCAGGGTGTCAGCGATGGTCTGTCGCAGACCATACTTTTTCGGGATCTCAAAATCGATCACGGTCGCGGGTTCGTAGCCGCCCACCTGAATCGCGTTGACCACATAGTCCGCGCCCTCAAGCGCCTTCGCGGCGTCTTTCGCGAGATGCGAAGTGTACGTTGCCTTCGCACCGAGGTTCTTGTTGATGTTATTCATCATCACCTCGGACACGTGCAGCCGATCCGGGTCGATGTCCACCAGCGTCACCTGCGCGTCGCGGAGGCTTTCCTCGTGCAGGCAGTCCCCCAGCACATTCTTCGCGAACACCGTACTTCCCGCGCCCAGAAAACAGATCTTTGCCATGCCGGCAACCTCCTTTGAAATACCCGGCGGAATGATACGCTCGGAGAAGAAAGGACGTCAAAGCGAAACCCAAAAGAATGAGCGCCCATTAAGCTGCTGGCACATCTCACGGTCCCCCATTCGCTGAGGGAGGCAGGCGCTCCAGGCGGCTTGCCTGCAGTCTTGTCTTGTAACGCAGGCGTCCCGCCTGCAGTCCTATCTTCCGGGGACGATCCGGATGCAGGCGAGACGTGTGCGCTACAAGAGGCCTTGGTGGCTTGGCTGCTTTGCGTGAGGCAATTATCCCTCCCATCTTATTTCACACCAGCAATCTGAACGCTGGCGCTCGCGTTTGAGATTGACACCGCAGGTGTCGATGCCGCGGGCGAAGCCCATCAATCCTGCGTCGTCGTTTGTCGGAACGACACCGAAGGTGTCGAATCTGAGTAGCCACGGGTGAAACCCGTGGATCGGGTGCGCGCCCCTATCCCAACCCCCGAAGTGGGTTGAACGGAAATGCATGACTGTTCCACCCCTTTCGGGGTTGGGTCGTTGTGTGGATGATCCCTGGGCTGCGCCCAGGGCTACTCAAATTGGACCCCATTCCGGGGTCCCCGGATTCCCATGTTCAGCGTCTACCGGGCTGCCCTGAAAGGGCGAGCTAGAATAGCCCAGGGCAACGCCCTGGGTTGGCGTCGCAAAACAGATACGCCCTGAAAGGGCATCCCGAAACCAAGAGAGACACGAAACAGACCATGTCCCAAAAGTGTTCTCAGACTCTCCTCGATATCCTCATCGCGATCGGAATCGGGATCGCGATCGTTATCGAGATCGGGAATCTCCGTCCATGATCTCCCGTGATGGAGATTCGGTGAAAAGCACGCGTGAGATTGGAGCTTGGCTTGCCCTTTCAGGGCGAAGTGCGTTGGGGGATCGGTTTCCGGGGCGCCGTCACGCGTCCGCGGCTCCGCGCTCGACCGCCGGGCACGCAGCTCGTTCCTCTGGCATCGCGTCAGCGGCAGCCACATTGGCGAGCTGTTTGTCCGGCGATTCCGAAGGACCCAGCTCGTGGTGCGCGCACCGATTGTGTAGAATGGCGCGAGTCCAGCGGTATCGCGTCAGGGCAGCCGCGTCTGTGTTGCCGGGCAGATGCCCGCGGGCTGGCAAGCCAGGATTATGAATTCAGAAGGAGCATCATGATGAGTGTCTTGTGGAGCGTGGCGGTACTGGTGAGCGCGGGCGCCGCGGGTTCGGGGCCGGATGCCGTGCACTTTCAGGCGCACCGGGGCGGATTGAAAGAGGTGCCGGAAAACACGTTGGCCGCCTATCGGTATGCCTGGGACCTCGGGGCGATTCCTGAAGTGGACATCTGCGCGACGAAAGACGGGGTCATAATCTGTCTGCATGACAACACCCTGAAACGGACCACCGACGCCACGGCCAACTACGACGTCCCCGTGTCGCGCCTGACCTTCGAGGAGATCCGGCACTGGGACGCGGGCGCCTGGTTCGACCCCAAATACGCGGGCGAGAAGGTCCCAAGCCTTGAAGAAGTGCTGCAGGAAATGGCCCGCCGGAAAGACGCTCAAATCTATCTTGACCTGAAAGACGTCGACCTGGAGGCCCTGGGCCGCCTGCTCGGGAAATACGGCGTGGCGAAACGCGTGATTTTCTGCCACAACAAGGTCGAATCGTGCCGTACGATGCGCGAGGCCGTGCCGGGATTGCGCACCATGCTGTGGATCGGCGGTGACGTACCTGAGATTCAGGCGAAGTTCCGCCAGGCGGCGGCGGCGGAATTCAAGGGGCTGGACCAGGTGCAACTCCACCTGCACGCCGACCCATCAGCCGGAAGCGGCGTCCGGTACCTCATGGACGCGGCGTTTCTCCGCGAAGCGCTGGCATTAACGCGCGAGAAGCACATCGACCTCGAGGTGCTGCCGTTCGCATTCGACTGCGCGAGCCTTTCGGGCCTGCTGGACCTCGGCATTCGCTGGTACGCCACCGACGAACCCAAACGGTTCACGGCGTGCGTGCAGGAGTATTTCGGCGCAACCGGGGAATGACGCGGTTGTGATGCCGGTCATCCAGAGCGCCCCGTTCCGGACAGCGCCGCTGGACCGTGGCTATTCCTGTTCTTCCTCGCCGTTGCCGGCCAGACGCCGAAGCATGTGCTTGATGTCCATTGCACCGCGAATGGCGACATAGACGGTGATGGTCGAATACCAGACCACACACCCCATCGTCGCAAGAAACCAGAACCAGTGTTCAGGCATGGCAATTATCCTCTCGCCGCAACGGGTTTTGTCTGGGGCTTGAGCAGCGACCCGACCACCATGGCCGTAGCGGCAATGATGTACGTTGCGATGTTGGAGTACTCGGGACCGACGACAACCTTGGCGAAATGCTGAGTGCTGGGCAACTGTTCCATGACAAGAAATGCGGTCGGGATGACAGCGCCGCAAATGATGGCGCCGGCCGCGCCCCAGCTATTGGCCCGTTTCCAGTAGCAGCAGGCCACCAGCAGCACCGACATGCTGGAGAGGTAAATGTTGCCGGTAACTCTGAGGTAGTCCCACAGGCTCCCCTGCAAGGGATACCACAGGCCGTACACCAGCAGAAAGACACCGATGATGGCGACGATCGAGCGGCTCACGATCAGGCCGCGCTTTTCGGACCATTGGTTTTTATGGAACGGCGCGAGAATGTCGTTGTAGATCACGCTGGACCACGTGATCATGTAGGACGCGTCAGTGGACATGTCGGCGGCCAGCATGGCGGCGACCAGGATGCCCATCAGGCCCACGGGGGTAAGCCGGCTCAGCATCGTGGGCATGGCCAGCAAGGTGTTATCGCCGACGTCCTCGGGCTTGAGCACGGCGAGGGCCGCGATACCCCACACCACCGGAATGAGCCACCGGCACAGGAAGAACACGCTGGTGCGGGTGTACACCTGGCACCCGGTTTTCGTGTCCTTGGCGGCCAGCAAGCGCTGGATGGTGGTCTGCCAGGTCAAGACCATGGCCAGGCTGAGCAGGGCGTTGTCGGCGATGTATTTCCACCCCATATCGGGTTTGACCAGGGGGTTGAACCCGCCGGCTCCGTAGTTCTTCTGCACGGCAGCCACAAGCTCGCTCCAGCCGACATTGACCAGAATCAGAATAGTCACGGCGAGCAGGCCGCCGCTCATGACCACGAATTGCAGGAAATCCGTGACCAGCACGGACAACATGCCGCCCAGCACGGTGTAAATGGCCACAAACAAGAGAAGCGCCGTCATGGTGATCTCGAGGTATTTCGGGTCAAACCCGCAGACGGCCACAAGGAAGTCGCCGCCGGTGCGCAGGAAGACGCCCATGTTGAGCAGGCCGCCCAGCACAATGACGACGCCAGCCGCCCACCGGATACGCGGTCCGTAGCGCTTCTCGAACAGTTCCGGGATGGTGATTACGCCTGCATCACGCAACGGTTTCACGCAGAACCCCGTGTAGCCCACAAAGAACATGGCCAGCATCGCAAGGATGCCCGGGGTGGCGCCGGCAAACCCATTCTTGTACCCGTTCTGCGACGTGTACATGCACGTCACGATGCCGAATTCGGTGGCCGCAAGCGACGCGATGCCGAGATACAGGTTCATCTCGCGGCCGGCAATGAGGAAATGCTCGACTTTGCCGACATACTTTCGCACCGCGATTCCCGCAATCATCGTGGCCACGATGTACAGGCCCACAATGCTCCCGTCGATCCATGAGAAGTTCGTCATGACAATCCCCTGTGTTCTTCTGGTTCGCTGCCGTCCGTCTCGACCCAGGCCGACGGACAGGCACCCCCAAGGGTCAAAACTGGCCGCATGGTATATGTTTTGGACAGCACGGAGCAAATCCATTGTTCCCCGTACTTCTCCGGCGCGCCGTTTGAGGCGCCGGACGTCCGCCCGCCGGATTGGCCAGGAGGGTTGACGATTTGCTAGACTGGCACCAGGATGGCGCGGGGGACAAGACGCGTTCTCCGGACATCGAATTGGGAAAGGCGCTGAGCTTCGCCCGGGAGGCTCGGGCCGTTCAAGAAAAGCCACGCCGTCTGTGTGTTCGCGATACGGACTCTCGGACGGGTAGATGCATGGAAAGGCGAACCGTATGCAGGTCGTGCTCGGGTTTGACATGGAGACCGACATCGGGAGCTGGACGCCCTTCTACGAGGGCATCGTCCACGGCACGCCCGTCATCCTGGACATCCTGGAACGGCGCGGGGTGACCGCCACGTTCTTCTTCACGGGCGACGGGGCGCGAAAACACCCCGAGACTGTGCGCAGTGTCCTGGACCGGGGCCACGAGATCGGCGCGCACACGCTGTTTCACGAGACCATCGGCGATTCCCTGTTTGACATCCCGGGGATGATGCCGGTCCTGGAACATGAGGTCCCGGAACGGTTGCGCCTGTGCACCGAATGGATCGAAGACGTGGCCGGGGTACGCCCGGTATCGTTCCGGTGCCCGCGGCTTTTTGGGTCAACCGCCGTGGTCACGGCGCTCGACCGCCTGGGGTATGTGGCGGACGCGACCTATCCGATGTATTACTACCGCGAACGCTTGCGTCCCTATCATCCCAGCCGCGAGGACTGGACGCAGGAGGGCGATCTCCGAATTGTTGAGTTACCCGCGTTTGCCGATCTTTCGATGGAATCGACGGACCCGTACGGACGGGACATGGACCAGTGGCCGCTGTTCCGCACGGAAGGGGCCCACGCGCTGATGCGGCACATCGACGGATTCGCGGGGTATTGCCAGGCCCGGGCCGTCGATCCCTTCCTGTGCTTCTATTTTCATCCGTGGGAATTCCATCCGATGCCGCAGGGCGAGATTTCCTACGGCGAGGGGGCGGTTCGCCCGGACCCGTTCATCGTGAAGAACTGCGGACCGCGCGCCGCGGAGCAATTGGACCTTTTGATTGAAACGCTCCTGCAACAGGGAGCGCGGTTTTTGCAGGCCCATCAAGCAGCGAAGGAGATATGATATGCAGGCGATTGCCAAGGCGGAATACAAAGAGCGGCTCGAGAAACTCCAGCGGAACATCCGGCAAGCCGGCCTCGACGCGGCCCTGGTGCATTCCAACGAGGCCGATTTCGCGAACGTGCGGTACCTGACCGAATACTGGCCGACGTTTGAGTCGGCGGGGGTGTTCGTGCCCGCGAAAGGGAAACCCGTCCTGATCATCGGCCCGGAAAGCGAGGCCTACGCTCAGGGGCGCAGCGTGGTTCCGGACATCGCGATGATGGTCGAATATCGCGAGTCGGCGGATCCGGAATACCCCGGCATTCCCGTGGCGAATTACCAGGACGTGGTGCGCAAGGCGATGGGCCGGCGCAGCCTCAAGAAACTCGGCCTCGTGGGCTTCTCGATCATGCCGCTTCCCGTGTACTTCAGCCTGCAGCGCGAGTTGCCGGGCGTCAAACTCGTGAAAGCGGACGAGACATTGACCAGCCTGCGCGCCAGCAAGAGCGCAAACGAAATCCGGTTGATGAAGAAGGCGTACCAGATCAGCGAAAAAGCGATCGAAGCCATCCTGGCCGAGATGAAGCCCGGCATGACCGAGCTGCAGGTGATCGGCATCGCGCAACGCGAAATCTACAAGCACGGGGGCGAATACGAAGGCCATGCCCTCTACTGCTTCAGCGGCCCCGGCACAAAGCACGCCATCTCGCGCCCGACGCACACGAAGCTCAAACGCAACGAGATCATCCAGCTCAACATCGGGGCGCGCGTCGGCGGCTATTCCTCGAGCGTCGGGCTCCCGTGCTCGATTGGCAAGCTCCCCCCGCGCAAGAAGCGCCTGGTCGAGTTCGGCCTCGAAGCCCACATCAAGACCTTCGAACTGATGCGGGGCGGCAAGCCCGCCGCCGAAGTGGTGCGCGAATACGAGGAATGGGTTGAACGCCGGGGCTTCCGGAAATACATGCTCTACGGGCCCTGCCATGGGATCGGCATGATGGAAGTCGAGCGCCCCTGGATGGAGTCCACGTCAACCTACACGCTCCAGGAAAACATGACGTTCCAGGTCGACACGTTTTTCCAGGACAAGGATTTTGGATTGCGCTGGGAGAACGGCGCCCGCATCACGAAGACCGGCGTCGAGAAACTGTCCAAACAGTTTCAGCGCCTGGTCGAGTTGTAAGCGGCCCGGCCCGGGGTGTCCGGCAGCCGCGGTGGACCGTGTGCCGTCAAGAAGGCGTGTCCATTTTGGGGTCGTGTCAGCAAGCATTGCCTGAATCGCAGCGTCTGATCGGGGAGCGACACCGGAAAGGGGCCAACGCATATGTTGAGGTTCGAGCGTGCCCACATCGCGCCGCTGGCGGTACTGCTGTCGGCGCTGATCCCGTTCGCGGCGTATTTTGGCTACCGCAGGAACTACGAGTTTCTTTTGTACGTGGCGGTGATCGTCTTTTTCATGGCGGTGATCGCGCTGACCAACGATCGTGTACGGTATCCCCTGCCCATTCTGTGGGGTCTTGTGGCCTGGGCCGTACTGCACCTCTGCGGCGGGGGCATCCGGGTTGGCGACGGCGTGCTGTATGGGGTCATGCTGGTGCCGCTGTCCAAAACCCTTCCGATAGTGCGGTACGACCAGTTCGTACATGTCGTCGGTTTTGGCGTGGCCACGCTCGTCATGTACCACCTGCTTCGCCCGCTTCTTCGTCCGGGGACCCGCCCGGGAACCGCGCTGTGTATTGTGGTGGCCATGGCGGGGCTGGGCGTCGGCGGTCTGAACGAGATCATTGAATTCATCGCGACCGTCCTGGTGCCCGAGACCGGCGTCGGCGGGTATCTCAACACCGCGCTCGACCTCGTCGCGGACCTCGTGGGAGCGGTCCTGGCGGTGGTCATCATCCGCCTGGGCTGGTTTTTCCCGCCGCCCTGACGCCCGCCCGGTAGAGCTGAGCATGGCCCGTGACACGCCAGGGCCCGCCGCCCGGCCGGGCGTGTCTATTCGAGAATGTCTTTGACGATGCACGTGCCTTCAGGGGTGCCATCGGACACCCACAACTCTTCCCCATGCAGGCTATCGTCGAGCACAAAGTACATGAGCTCACCGCTCGCCGTCAGGGTATGAAAGCAGGTCTTCGCGGCCTCGGCGGTCGGGAAGATATTCAGAATCGGCCCGGCCTCCGAGAGGGTCATCAGACAGAGCTCGAGCTGCCCCAGCGCTCCACGTAGGGGATGCGGCGCAATGAGGAAAACCCTGCCGGCGTCGAGCGCCGCGAGTTCCACGGGCGTCATGACGGGGTACGCGAATCCTCTCGGTTCGAGGGGACGCAACACCACGGTGCCGCCCGCGGAGCCGTCGCTTTCGTACAACACGCGGCCCTGCTGGAGATTCTCCGCAATGAAGTAAAGCCGTTGGCCGACGGGCGTAAGGTGGGTCGGACACGAACTCGCGGGGCCGCGAAAAATGTCCGCAACCAGGGTCGCGTCACTAACCGCAGTACCGGTCTTCCAGAGTTCCGTGCCGCATTCGGGCGTGTACGCGGCGAAGTACGTGGCATCGCCCATTCTCGCCGGCTGGGTGAACGGCAGCTCGCGCCCGGGCGGAAACAGCGCGCGAACGGTCGCGGCCGGTTCCCGCAAGGTTTCAGGACCGGCTCCCCCTCCCCCACCGCGCATCGCACCGGGCCCCTGTCCTGGCAGCGTCACGAGCTGCTCGAGCTGCGCGCCGCCGGGAGATACGCCGAACAATGAAACTGAGTCCGAAGCGGTGGCGGCATAGGCGTAGACGGCGTCCTGCCAGGCAATCACGCGGTTGAACAGGAGGTCACCGGCTGAGGGCGCAACGGGCAGCGGCACGGTGCCTTCCGGGGTCCCGTCGGAAGTCCACACGCGCGTACCCGCATCGTCATTGGCCAGAAAACACACCGATCCGGCGGCAGCCACAAGTTGGCGTGGATTGGAACTCGCCGGACCCGGCCACAGGTCGGCCACCGGCTGGGTATGTTCGGCGGTGCCGTCGGTCACCCACAATTCGCGGCCCGTTGAGGCGCCGACGGCCGAGAAGAACGCCCGATCCCCCTGTACGGCGAAGGCGGCCGGCCCCGAATCCGCGGGCCCGGCAACGAGGTCGTTCACCAATACCGTTCCTTCGGAGGTCCCGTCGGTCCGCCATAGCTCGGCACCGTGGGCGATGTCCCTCGCGCAAAACAGGAGGCATCCTTGGAACGGCGTCAGGTGCCGCGGTGACGATGACAGGGCCTTTTCCGCCGGCGGGGCAAAGATGTCGGCCACCAGGACCGGCCGGGCGGCCGCGCCGGCGCTCATCCACAGCTCCTCGCCGTGCTTGCCGTCATTGCAGGTGAAAAACAGATCATCCCCAAAGACCGTAAGGTTATCTGGACCGGAATCTCCGGGTCCGGGAATAATATCCATGAGCACGGTCGCATCGCCCGGGGCGCCCGTTGTGTAAAAGACTTCTTCACCGAACGCCTGTGAGTCGCTGCAGAAGAAAACCTTGTCCTTGAAGCTCACAATGGACCACACGGCGCCGGAGCCGGAGACCGGGACGATCTCGGACACCCGCCACGTTCCCGCGTCGGTACCGTTGCTTCGCCACAGTTCGATGCCGGACGCGCCATCGGTTGCCGCGAAGTAGACCGCGTCGCCGCCCTGGGCAAAATAATGCGGATCGCTGCCTCCCTTTCCCGGGAGAATGTCTTTAACCAGGTACGTGCCCTCGGGGGAACCGTCCGTAACCCACAATTCCAGACCGTGGTCCCCGTCATCGGCCTCAAAAAACACGCGCTGCCCGGTGGAGAAGAAGTTGCGGGGATTGGACCCCTCGAGGCCGGGCATAATGTCCGCTATCAGCGCGATGCTGTCCGGAGCGCCGTCGCAGACATAAAGCTCAAAGCCACACTCGGGATGAACCATCGAGAATATGGCCCGATCCCCCAACGAGACAATCTCTCCAATATTGATGGTTCGTTCCAGCAGAACCACGGTGCCCTCCGCGGTACCGTCGGAAATCCAGAGCTGGTTCTGGGAGGAGAAGAGCAGGGCGCCGCTGTTGAGCGCCGCGTACGCGTTCTCGGTCCACGTGCCGGCCCGCTTTACGAGTTCCAGCGTCAGCGAGTTCAGGTTCACCGCCCACAGCGTGCACGCGGTGCCGTTGGTGCCCACAAGGGCCAGGAGACGGCCGGGCGACGGGCTGACCAGGGCCGCCGGCGAGGATTTGGGTCCCGGCGTTATGTCCGCGAGTTGCCTGGGAGGACCGCCAGCCGGCTTGAAGAACCATGGTTCGGTACCGGACGCGGACGTCGTTGCGGCGAATATCACGTTGCCTTGCATGGCATGGAACTGCTCGGGCGAGGACGATCCCGGCCCCGGTTCGATATCGGCCACCATCCGGGGGTGATGCTGGTGGTCGACCGCCCAGAGTTCCCGGCCATGAACGCCGTCGTCCGCCGAGAAATACAGTACGTCCTCAATCACAGTGAGCTTTTGAGGCATCGACGAAGGGCTGGAAAGTTCTGCCGCGCGGGCAGTTGTCCCGGCGATGAGCAGCCATCCCGCCCATGCAAATACCCTGCCCGCTCCGTTCCGAACAGGTCTCATGGTGATTCACCCCGCGCTTTCGGTTCCAAACACCAGGATGACTCCCTGGCCGGAATTGGCCGCATTGGCCGCATCCGCTGCGGAACCGAGCAACCGCCAACGGTCCCCGGGTTTCGGAGGCGCGGGATAACCGAGATTGGCGAAGGGAATGAAGACCTCCGTCTGCACCACGCCATCGGAAACGGCGAGCCCGGTCTCCCATTCACACTGCCAGGCAACAGAACGCCCCGACGTCTCCGCGCGGCTGGCCCGAATCCCATCATTTCTATACAGAACGGACCACCGGGTCGAATACGACGCAGGGACTTCAAACCGTGTCAGCACCGTGAGCACCAGTTCCGGATCGGCTTCCGGCAGACCCATGCGCGCGCCCACGTACAGGCCCCGGGAATCGTACAGACACCACAACCGGTTTCTGTCGCCCCGGCTTGTCCGGTCGAAACCGGGGTTCAGACTCGACGACTTCCAGATGGCCTCGTCGAGGGTGCCGTCCATTGCGATCGGCCCGGCGCCTTCAGACAGGCGGAAGGCCGTCAGCTGCGGCGCGAGGCGCGCGAGGAACGCCGTTTCCACCTCCTCCCCCCATTCCAGCCCGCGCGGCAGAATCTCGTTGTATAGAAGAGGTAAAGCGAAATCGGCCGACGCGAAACCGTCCAGGAAGTCCGTATCGGAGACGGTGCCTTTGGTCTTTCTGCAGATGAACGCCCCCGATTTGCGGACTCCGTCGAGGAGGTTGTTGAATTCCAGGGCGAGGCTGAGCTCTTCATTGGGGACGATCCATCGGCCGGTGCCGGTCACGTCGCCCTGCTGAAACACCGAGGCGGCCCGATCGGTGTAGCCTGCCCAGTGGCCTTCGATGTGCAGCGTCTCCGGGTTCTGCGTGGAAAGCTCCAGCGCCCAGATGCGGGTGCCCTCATAGGCCAGGGCCGTCCATTGCCGGGTGTTCTCGGGAGCCAGCAGGAGCATGTGCCGGGGCCAAACTTCTCCGGAAGCCGGTTCCACGGTATCAAACACGATCGAGGGCGTTGTGTCGAAAGGCAACATGGACTGGGCAGGCGTCCCCGCGCCCTCGCCGGGCCGCGCGCCGGTTCGGGCCTGCAGGGCCACTGCGAGCACGAGAATGATGAGACCGGCCGCCAGCGCAGCCACCGCCGCCACGGCCCAGGACACGCGCCTGCGCGGACGCTGCGGCGCGATCTCGGGCGGCTGGGGCACTCTCGGCAACACGCGCTGCACCACGGTAGCAACGCTGTCGAATCCCCCCGACTTCCATTCCGGCGCCGTGCCGAGCAGCGCCGCCGCCGCGGCCGCATCGGGAGGCCGGTTTTCCGGGTCGCGCTCCAGCATACAGGCGACCGCCCCGCTGAATTCCTCCGAAATGTCCTCGGCCACCTCGACAAGCGGGGGGATTCTCCGCTCCAGAATCTGTTTTACGAGGCCCATGGGCGTCTGGGCGTCGTACGGCAGCCGGGGCGCGAAAGCCTCGTACAACACCATGCCCACGGAGTACACGTCCCACGACGGGGTGGCCTCCTCGCCGTCCCACGATTCGGGCGGAGCGTAGCGCGGCGTCCCGACGAAGAGACCCGACGTGGAGGTCATCGCCAGACTCGCGGATTGTTGTTCCGCCAGGATCTTCGCCAACCCGAAATCGGACAGCAGCGGCGTGCCGTCATTGCGGATAAGAATGTTGCTCGGCTTGACGTCGCGGTGAACGAGCCCCCGGCCATGGCAACACGCCAGCGCGGACAGCACCCCGCGGACCGATTCCAGCGTCTGCGGCCGTTTCGCGGTCTCGACCGCCAGGGCGTCGCACAGCGACCCTCCATCAATGTACGGCATGTCAATGGCCAGGGTATCGTCCATTTTTTCGAGGGAGTGAATAGGCACGATGTTGGGGTGCTGGAAATCCGCGATGGCGCGCGCTTCCTGCCGGAAACGTTTCTCGAGCTGGACGTCCTCCGTGATGCTCCGGTCCAGAACCTTCAAGGCAATCCGGCGCCCCAAAATGGTATCTTCCGCCAGATAAACGACGCCCATCCCCCCGCGTCCGACGACGGAGAGAATCCGGTATTTCCCGAACGATGTGCCTGCTTGAAGCACTGCCGCGCTCCGCTCCGTGTTGTCTGTCCGGACACCACGCGACCCCTCTGCCGGGTTCATCGTATCAGCCGGGCAGCCCGTGCGGCAATGTTCTTCCAGCACCTGAACCGCCGGGGCCTGCGCAGAGAAGCGCTGCCGCCGACGAGAGCGTTCAAGACGCCGCCGGTGGACTTCGTGGACTTCAGGTGGACGCGGTGGACGGCCCCGCCGTCACGAGCCCCGCAGGGGCAGTACTTGCGATGGCTTGTTCAACCCCGTTCGGGGTTGACGCATTGGGCTGCGCAATGTCGCGACGGCGTTACGGGCAAACGGCCCAGCGTCACGCGGATCAGGCTCAACCTTCCTCGAGCACCTCCAAGCCCATGAGCTTGGCCAGATGCCGCGCATCGTCCATGTGATCGCCATAGAGGACGACGCGGTGCAGCAGCGTCATGGCGTCTTCGGTTTCGAGCGCGCTGCTCCAGTTCGCCGCCATCTTCGCCGCATCGCGGACTTCCGTGACGATCTGCGTGCGGCAGCCGTGAACGGAGCGTTCGGGAACTTCGACGATCTTCCCTGTGGATGCGAGGAGCGTCGACAGATTGACGAATTTGGTCCGGGTGATGACTTCGCCGACGCGGTACTGCACTTCGGGGACGCAGCCGCTGCCTCCCACCTCGGAATGTCCGCGCAGCAGATAGGGCGCGGCCTCGCCGTTCGGGCCGTCCATCTTGAGCGGGGCGGTGCAGTGAGCGGTCCACAAGACATTGCGCGACGTGTCAAACGTCGCGTTGCCCTGGAAGCCCGGCTGGTCGAGCGCATACTGAAACAGGAGCATGGTCAGCAGCGAGTCCATGTCGCCCTCACAGGCCGCGGGAATGCCGCGGTCGCGCAGGCGCGTAAAGCCCAGACAGGGGAAGCCGCGGGGCAGCCAGCCCATACACGTGCCGATCGCCAGAGCGTCGGCCTGTTCCTGTGCGATGAGGCGATCCAGCGCAACACTGACGCGCGCGGCTTTCTCGATGTCCTCGCGGGTGGGCTCGATGATCTCCTTGGCGCCTTTGGTCCAGGCCTCGCACTCGGCGCGCACCGCCGCTTCGTCCGCCGCGGTAATCAGCTCGTCGAACACCTTCTCCTCGACCGCGACCACGTCGGCGCCTAACTTTGCCTTGACCTCTTCGGGGGTGCAGGCAGCCTGGGTGCCCCGCGCGGGCGGGAACAACAGAATGCGGCTTCGCCGCATCATGGGCGGCACACGGAGCAGGCGCAGCGCGCGCTCCACCTCGTTGTAATCGCTGGTGGGCATCAGCGCCACACGGTGCCCGGCACGGTGCCAGCGGGGCGCATACATCCAGTCATGGCCGCTCGCCGGCAGCGAAAACACCACCATGGGCCGGCCCGACTCGAGCACCGGAGTGACCACGCCCGTCAGGGCAAAATTCTGCACGTTGATGGCCAGCACCGGGGCGTCCGGTCCCGCGCTTTCCAGCAGCGCCTGCGTCTCTTCCGGGCTGCGGGACTGACCCATGACCAGCTCGATGTTCCCCAGGTTTTTCTCGGCCTCGGCCAGGCGCGCTTTGACGGCGTCGATCTGCCCGGTGTCGGCGCCCCAGTTGCGGTCATCCGGCTGCGGCTCCCCGGAAAAGAGCACGCAAATGCGGGTTTTTCCACGCGGCCCCGCGGGCGCCGCCTCTGAAGCCCAGGCATGCGTCCAGGTTGCTCCGGCCAGGAGCAATCCGCCGGCCGCCCCCATTCCAAAGAACTCCCGTCGCGTACAGTGCTCACACATCGCCGACTCCTTTCCCCATCCGGGGCATGGCCTCGTGTTTTCCGTGATTGAATCGTGCGCCCGGGTCCGGGGCGCCTCCAGGGAGCGTGCTGGCGTTGTACTGCCTCACCCCGTGCCACCGCAACCGCAACTTGGAGTGTGCCGTCCCCCTCCGCGCGCGCACAATCAGGATAGTCCAGCCCGGCCATACGGATCAATGGCCGGGGCGCAGGGCAATGAACGGTCAGGCGAGACGCCTGGGATCGCCGAGCGCCAGCTTGGCATTCCTATTCCCAAAAAGAGCAGGCGAGACGCCCGCGCTACAAATCCGGGTACCGCGCCTTGCGGTACTCCTGGGTGAACGCAGGGCCGTCATAGGCGTCGTCATCGTCGAGGTCGGCCAACGACACGTCGGCATCCCCGTGAAGCCAGGAACGCCGCGCGGCCAGGGCGCAGAGCTCGGGTTCAAAGAGCGCGTCAACGCCCACGGGGGCCGTGGGGGTTTCGCCCGCCAGGTATGGGAGCACGGCCTCGAGCAAGGCCGTGTACAGCCGCCCGGAATCGGCCTGGTACTGGGTGATGGCTCGCCCGGTGACGATGGCGGCGTAAAACGGGAGCCAGGTCTCCGCCTTTCCGATGACGAGAAACCCCTTTGCGCCGTTGTTCCAGGTGACTTCAATGCGCCGCTGCACGCCCGCGCCCAGATGCCGGACGCGCGCGATCCCCGGCCCGAGAATGCCAGAGAGCATCGCATACGCGTGAATGCCGTAGTTGAACTCGTCCACCCCGCATCCGCAGAACACGGTATGCGGCACGCCGCGTTCGGACTCCGGCTGCCCGAGCCAATCGCGGGTTTCGTAACAGAACCGCAGCGAAGAGCCGCCCGTAATTCGCGCGCCCTGCCGGATCCAGGTCTTCAACTGGTGGATATGGCTGAGGCGTCCCGCCATCGGTTTATCGATGAGGACGGCCTTGCCCGCCTGGACAAAGGGCCGCGCCTTGTCCACGTGGGTGTCCCAGTCGCAACCATGAATAATGGCGCAATCGACCTCCCCCGCCATCTCCTCCAGCGACTCGAACAGACGCGGGATGCCGTGGTCCGCGGCGAATTGCCGGACATACTCCGGGGGATGCACGGAACCGCCGTCCCACAGGCCGGCCACTTCGTGGCCCAGGGCCCGTTCGATGGGAATCCAGTTCTGGGGATGCGAGGTGTCGATATCCACGACGCCGATCTTCATACCGTGTTCTCCCTTGCCTACACGCGGTTCTTGTCGGCGACTTCGCGCACGATGGCGGCGGCCAGCTCGCAGTGTTCCGGCTGGTACTTCTCGCAGAACGTCGACCAGCGGATGAATGTGTCCAGAAACGCCACCGCGTTGGGATACTGCTCGATGGCGTAGCTGTACGCCCGTGACGCCGGAGGCATTGAATAGGGATAAACCTTCGCCCCGGCGTTGCGCGCAAGATACGTCACCGCTTCCGGCATAAGATAGTAGCGGCCCATGCCCGCGCCGGGAATACCCGCATCCGCAAGCTGTGCCGCGAATTCTTCGGTGCTGCACGCAAACGCCGCGGGCTCGATGTTGAACCCCGCCATCCAGCACGAATACACGGTGTTGTCGTTGGGGATGCGCAGGGGGGTTATGCCCGGCATGTCGCCCAGCAGCCCGTACAGCATCCGGATGATCCGGTCGCGGTGGGCCACCTGCTCCCGGATGATCTCGAGCTGGGCGAGACAGAGTGCCGCCGTGCACTGCGGCATGCGGTAGGCGTAGCCTGCGTCCGCGTGCAGGCGCCCGTAGTGCGGTTTCATCACCGCGCCGCGGCTTTGTCCCAGGTAGCGGGCCTGTTCCGCGAGCGCATCGTCGTTCGTGACCATGCAGCCGCCGATGTCCGAGCCCATGGTCTTCTCCGCGTCAAACGAAAACCCCGCGACGTGGCCCAACGTACCCGCGAAACGGCCCCGATACTCGCCGAACACCGCCTGGCAGGCGTCTTCGATGACCAGCAGCCCATGCCGGGCGGCCAGGGCGTTGATGCCGTCCATGTCGTTGATGAGGCCCGTCATGTGGACGCACAAGATCCCCCGCGTGCGGTCCGTGATGCAGGACTCGATAGTCTCCGGCGAGAAATTGATGCTCCCCGGCGCGGTGTCCGGGAACACCGGGATAATATTCTGCGCGACAAACCCGTGGAGCGTGCCGTAGTCCGTGACGGGGCTGACGATGATCTCGTCGCCGGGGGCCCAGCCGCATGCCAGCGCGAGAACATGCAGGGCGGGCGTGCAGCCCGGGGTGGCGATGCAGTGCTTGACGCCCAGCGCCTCGGCAAACTCCCGTTCGAAACGCCCCGTCATGTCGGCCGTCAATCCCGAGTCCGCCACTTCCTGCAGGTAGGCCATCGCGTTCGGGCCCAGGATTCGCGGGAAACTCACGGGCAGTTTGCCGCGTTCATCGAGATGCGCCTGCGCGCCCCATTGGGCGCGTTTGGGTGTGTCGCTCACGTTGCTCGCTCCTTCCGGATGTCTTGGAGATTTCCTCGTCCGCGTTCCTCGCCGGGCATTCTCATATTTCGTCGCCGACACGCGGCCCGGGATCGTCAGGCGCACGCCCGGCATGCCTCCTGAGTCCTCTTTCTCGGGCCGCCCCTTCAGGGCTCTTGCCTGTAGGAACCGTGGTTCCCAGGGCGCCGCCCTGGGCTATTCTCGGTCGCCCCTTCGGGGCTGCCAAATACCCGGGACTGACCCAACGGTTCGCATCATAGACTGGGCTCTGTCCCGACGGATTTCCCCCAAAACCTGTAAATCCTGTCTCGAAAATTTCCTCGTTTCCGTTCCTCACCGGGCATTTTTTCATCGTCTACGGGTGAGCCGACGGGTTCATGCTTCGGCGCCTTGAGCCAACAGCCATTGCACGACCTCGTTGGGTTCCGCGAGCCACACCCGGTCGCCACCGATTTCGCGTACGGTCGCGAAACGCCGCTCCAATTCCTGAGTCGTGCAGTCCTTGGCCGGATGTATGGGCGTGTCGGGCATCGGGCAATGGCAATAATCGATTATCCACCCTTCCATATCGATGGCCTGGTGGATGCGTTTATAGGGATCGTAGACCGAGAAGAACGGCGCGGGATACTCGGTATGGAGCGGCACGCGGCCCAGATGGTAGAGATCGGTTTCCCGCGTGTTCACGCGGTCGTAAATGGTCATGATGGCCGTGTAACCGGCCTTCGGCGCGTAGGCGAGCGATGCAGGATGCCCCGTATTGTCTCCCGGCACGCAGAACAGCGGCACGGTCATGCCGAGCGTCTCCTCGAGCACGCCCCGGGCCGCCACCACTTCGCGCTCGGCATTCTCGAACGTCACGCCGCAATGGGTCAGGCTGTGACACGACACCCCCCAGCCTTCCTGGACCAGCCCGGCAATCTGCGCTTTGGACAGGATCATCATGCCGTGGTAGCTGCTCCCGGGAAGGTCCCGCGGCACGCCCACCTGGCTCGCCACCAGCGCAACGTGTCCGGGGACGCCGTAGGCGCGGTGGAGCGGAAGCGCGTACCGCAGCAGTTCCTCGCACCCTTCGTCGTAGGTGATCGAATAGACCCACGTTTTGCCGTCTTTCCAGGGCATGCTCATTCTTCCTTGGGCTGCACAAGTTCGCCGTACAAATCCGGACGGCGGATCGTATCATACATAGTGCGCATATTGCCGCCGTACCCTTCGCCCCAGAACGCCATCCGCCATTTCGGGTCGAATTCGGCGATGGCCACGCCGCTGCGGTGGCCCGTGGACACGATGACGCGGCCGTCGGGCCCGATGACCTTGGCATAGCCCATGTTTTTGCCGGCCAGAAACGGCTGGGTGATGTAGCGCGACAGGGCAAGGTAGTAGCCGCTGTCGATGGCGCGGGCTTTTTCAAGCGATTCCAGCATGTCGCCGGTGTAGTCGAGATACATGGTGGGCAGACAGACGAGATCGGCCCCTTTCAGCCCGTAGATGCGGAACATCTCCGGGAAATGGATGTCCATGCAGATCGCCATGCCGAGCCTGACGCCCTCGAAATCAAAGACCGGGAAGGGGTCGCCGGGACGCACGGGCTCCGTCAGAATGGCCTCCTCGGTGGGCGCGGGATGCTTCTTCCGGTAGAGGCCCCGCAGCTCGCCGGAACGGTCCAGCAGAAACGCCGTATTGGCATAGCGCTCGCCCACTCTCACCGAGAGGGTCGCGATGAGCCCGACGCCGCACGCCGCCGCCACGTGGCGAAACGCGACGAAAAACGGATGCTCTTCCAGAGGATACTCGCCGGGACCGCCGCCGGCGATGATGTCGGGTTCCTCGGGCAGAAGGATCAGGCCGGCCCCCCGCTCCGCCGCCTCCCGCACGGCCGCGAGACAATTGGCGAGCACGGGGCTTTCTGTCCCCGGCACGGGTTCCGGCCGGTCAATGGCACATACCGCGAGCCGAAACAGCGTTGGCATGGTCAGGTCCTTTCCAGCGGCGCGCTTCCATTCGCGCCGCGACAATCCTCGTACGCAGCCACCCCGGAAAGCAACTCAGCCGTGTCGAACGGCGGCCGGGCCAGAAAGGCTGCCCGCTCCCCGTCCGGCACTTTGAAGGCCCCCATGATGCGGGTGTGGCACCAGCTCAGCACGAGCTGCGCGGGCAATGCGTCCGACTCGCCGGCCGTAAGCGGATGCGAGCACGCCCCATACGCGTCGAGAAAGGCGTGGCATACGGTCCGGTCCAGGCGGGGCGGCTGGGTCAGCGACCAGATATCGGCCCCGTCGATCGGGTGTTCGTGGGCGGCGCAACAAAACAGCAGGGCAAAACCCAGGTCGTAGATGCGCGGCCGCCACGCGCACCAGTCGAGATCGACAAACGCCGCCACGCGCCCGTCGCGCATCAGAATGTTCGCGGGCTGGACATCGCCGTGGACGATGGTCGATGGCAGCGTCGCAAACGGCTCGCCCGGCAACGCCGATTCGGCCCAATCGAGCCACGCGAGATACGGGGCGGCGGCGCGGGCGCATTCCCGGGAGGCGTCCGCCAGTGCCCGCGCCGCGGCACGCATCTGGACGGGATCGGTCTCCCCGCGCGGCGCCAGCTTGGGCAGGCGCCCGCTGAACGATTCGCCGGAGTGGTGAAGCCGGGCCAAGGCCTCCGCGAGCGCGGCCACGTCCGCGGGCTCCCCTTCGCGCAACTGGACCCCTTCCACGAACGTCTGGACTTCCCAGACGTCTTCCCCGTCGCTCCAGGCCGTTTCGCCCGAGGGCAGCGCCGTGGGGCAGACGCACGCGACGCCCCGTTGCGCGAGATGCGCCGCGACGGCATGGTCGAACCGGATTTGTTCGCCGGAGGCGTACCCGCGGTACCGCTTCCTGACCAGCCAGGACCCGGATGCCGTGTCGACGCGGAAATTGCGGTTCCGGGTACCGCCCAGTGACGCGGCTGAAATCACCTGCCCGAAGCCATACGCCCTGGCGAGGGCCTCGATGGTCTGCGACTGCTCCGCGGCGATGTGCATGGACGTTTTACCGGGTTTCGTTGTGTTCCGCGTTGTATTCGTCGAGGATCTTCTGGAGGATCGGCTGCAATTCCGCGAGGGCTTCGGCGGCCGTGATGCGCCGGCCTTCGGTGCCGACGTGGTACCGCTCCAGTACGGGTTCGAACTCGATCCCGATGCGTTTCAGCCAGGGATGCGGGTAGATGGGCACCGCAAACGCCAGAGAATCGGTGAAAGACCGCATGTTTGCCGGCCGCCGCCCCGAATGCAGGTATTCGTCCGACAGGGCGACCTCCACGCGGCCCGGCACGATATGTCCGTTCAACGCTGCCCAGCGCACCGTCTCGTGGCCCGCGCACCAGCGCGCGAAATCCCAGGCCGCGTCCGGTGCGTCCGTGTCCCACAAGATCGAGAATTCTTCCTCCCAGAGTCCGGTAGCCTGGTAGCGCTGTCCCTCGAACTCAAATGCGGGGAACCGCACGACATCCCAGTCGAACTGGACTTTGCGGAACGACTCGATGGCGTACCCGGACGCGGCATGCATGGCCACCCGGCCGGCCTCGAACATGGGCAGCATACCGAGTTCCTGCGAGGTGGTGGGCGTGGGCATCACCTTGTCCTCGTAGATCAGCGCCTGATAGCGGTCGAGCAGTGCGCGGGACACCGGGGAGTCCACGCGGGCAGACCGCCACTCGGGATCGGCGATCTGGCCGTCATACAGCAGGAACGGAACCAGGTACACCTGTCCCAGTTGCAGGCCGTACTGATCAATCGCGCCATCGCCGTCAAAATCGCGGGTGAGGGCGCGGGCCATGCGTTGCATGTCGTCCCAGGTCCAGTCGTCGGCCGGATACTCGAGCCCCGCCTCGTCAAACAGGTCCTTGTTGTAATAAATGACGCCCACCTGGCCGCTTGACGGCAGGGCCAGCAGTTTGCCGCGCCAGTGAACCGATTCCCACAGACGGGGGAAATAGTTCTCGGCGTGCACTTCGGGCTCGGTGGCTACACGCTCGTCCAGCGGAAGAAACGCGTCCGCAAACTGCTGCCAGCCGACGCCCATCCAGACGACGTCGGGCGTGGTCCCTCCCGCGATCATGACCTGCAGTTTGCGGTAGGGATCGGGCGTAAGAATCAGATTCACGTAGACCTCGGGGTGCTCCTCCATATACCGCTGAGCGAGGTATTCTCCATAGCGGACCTTCTGGGGCGTGTACGTGGGCCAGAGGAAATCGAGCGTGATCGCGCGGCCCGGCGCCTCGCTGCGGGTGGTACGCCAGACCTGGTAGCCCGACAGCACGAAGCCCGCCCCCAGGAGAGCGTACAGCAGCACGGGGCCCATCGCCGCGGCGGCGCGCCGGACTCTTTCGAAGCGCGCGGTCACGCCTTCAGCCCCGACATGACGACGCCGCGCACGAAGAAGCGCTGCCCGGCAAAGAACAGCACAATGCACGGGAGCGATACGGCCAACGTGGCGGCCATCAGGTAGTGCCATTGCGTGGTGTACGCGCCCTTGAACGTGTACAGGCCCAGGGCGAGCGTGAATTTCTCGCTGGTGTTCAGATAGATAAGCGGTCCCATGAAATCGAGCCAGTATTGCGTGAAACAGAAGATCCCCACCGTGGCCATCACCGGCCGTGACAACGGCAGCAGCACGCGCCAGTATGTGCCCAGAGCGCTGCACCCGTCTATCTGCGCCGCGTCGTCGAGATCGAACGGCAGCGTCATGTAGTACTGGCGGAACAGGAACACGGCAAACGCGTTCACCGAGAACCACGCGGGCGCAAACAGCGGCAGCAGCGTGTCGATCCAGTGCAGTTCGCGGAAAAGCAGGTAGACCGGGATCATCGTCACCACGGACGGCAGCATCATGGATGAGAGCAGGACGAGAAACAGCACGTTGTTCCCCGGAAACCGGAACCGGGCGAATCCGTACGCCACCAGCGAGCACGACAGGAGCGTCCCCGCCGTGCCAAGGAAGGTGATGGCCAGCGTGTTGGCCAGGCAGACCCAGAACCGCATTTTTTCGAGCGCTTCCCGGTAATTCCCCCATTCCGGCGCCAGCCGGCGCCGCACCGAGCCGAACGGCGCCCACCGGGCCTCGGCCGTCTCGTCTTCCCCCGTCAGCGGGCGTATCCGCCACGCCTCGATCTCGGCCTCGAAGGACCCCTCCGGCACGTAGACCGTCGTGGGACGGCGCCGCGACGCCAGGCTCTTGATGCCCACCTCGACGGATTCGCGGCCGTCCCTGGGCGCCACGCGCGCGCCAAGCACGATCACGTCCATGGTCGCGTTGTCCTTTGTCCAGGCATCGCGCCACGGCAGCCATTCGATGCCGCGCGACAGGCCGATTCCGCTCTGTTTGAGTGACGTGGAAACCATCCAGGCCAGGGGAAGCAGCATGACGACCGTGGCCGCGATCAGAAGGGCGTGCGTAACCAGCGGCGCCACCAGACGCCGCAGCGCTCGTCCGCGTTTTCTGGCGCGTCCCTTCACCGGCGTTGCGCCTCGTAGAAGACCCACAATGACGAACTCCGCACCACGAGAAGCGTCAGCGACAGAATGATCACGAACAGAAACCAGGCCAGCGCCGAGGCATAGCCCATCCGGAAAAACTCGAACGCATTCCGGTAGGTATTGAGGACATAAAAGCAGGTGCTGTTGTTGGGACCTCCTGCCGTCATGATGAGGCCCTGCGTGAAAACCTGAAACGACCCGATCACGCCCATCACGAGGTTGAAAAAGATCGTGGGCGATAACAGCGGGATGGTGATGCGCCAGAATTGGGTCCAGCGTCCCGCGCCGTCGATCTCGGCCGCTTCGTAGTAGGTCTTGGGAATGGCCTGAAGCCCCGCCAGATTGATGATCATCGAACCACCCAGCGTCCAGCAACTCATGAGGATAAGCGAATTGAGCGCGCCGCGCTCGCTCGAGATCCAGCCCGGCAGCAGGCTGTCCGCATCGGCTTTTCCAAACACCGCCTGGAGCGGCCACGCCAGCAGATGCGCCATCGCGCTGTCCTGCCCCAGAAAATCAAAGACTTTGGCCAGCCCGATGTTGATCAGGCCCTGGCTCGGACTGAACAGCCACAGCCACAACAGCGAGATGGCGACGCCGCCCAGGACCATCGGCAGATAGAACGCGGTGCGGTAGAGCGCGATGCCGCGCACGTGGCGGTTCAGCAGCAGCGCCAGCGCCAGTCCCCCGGAGAGTTGAAGCGGAATGCTGATGAGCGAATACCTGAGCGTGACCGACAGCGATTTCCAGAACAGCGGGTCCCCGGAAAACATCCGCGCGTAGTTCGACAAACCCACCCATTCGAGCGTGCCGCGCACAGCCGACGGGTCATAGCGGCAGAAGCTCAGGACGGCGGACGCCATCATGGGCCCAAGCGTGAAGAGCAGAAACCCCGCTGCCCAGGGCGCGATGAACAGATAGCCGGACGCGGCTTCCCGAACACGCTTCCTGCTCAGACGCCTGTATGCATTGGGTTCACGCACCGTTGTGACTGCCCTCTCCCCTGACTGGCGGCACCATGCGAGGCCCGCCCATTATAGAAATGGACCAGCGGCCCGGCAACTCAAGCCCGGTACCCATGCGGGATTCGCTTGACTCCGCCGCCAGCCAACGCCATCATGAAGCCGGACAATCTGAACCGGCAAGTTCAGGATGGGGTGCGGGGTTTTCGCCCCGCGGCGTCATGCCCAGATGCGCGGGCATGGAAAGGAGCGAGGGTCATGTCCACAATACGTATCCGTCTTCTGTGCGTCTTCTGCGTCATGCTCGTGTCGGCAGCGTGGGCGGCCGGGGCCGCCCCGGAAGCCCCCCGCTATTGGAAACCCGTCGCCGACAACCCCTACCTCCAGGAGATTGGCGCCAGGATTCCCGCCGAGCAGCCTGTCACGGCCCTCGCGGCCCTCGGCGAGACGGTCTATGCCGTCACCGGCGGAACCGCATACGTGGTGCGTGACGGGGCCCTCGAAAAGGCCGCGGGCGCGCCTGAGGGTATCCACCGCTTGCGCGCACTGGACGGCGCCGTGTGGGCCGCCGCCGAAACGGGCGCCTACCGGTTCGCCGGCGACGCCTGGCAGCGCGTCGATGAACGCCCCTTCGTCGATTTCTGCCTCCACCTTGGCGTCGTCTACGGAGCCACCCGCGACGAGGTCTTCCGCTTTCAGGACGGGGCCTTCGTGAGCGCTACGCCGGAAGGCGGCTACCTTTCCAGCGATTCGACCGTGGTCATGGAGGATTTCTCGCAGGTGCTGGCAGACCCGGTGCGCATCGGGCCGATCGACCGCATCGCGTCGTACAGCGGCACCCTCTATATCCTCCGTCCGGGCGGCCTCGCGCTGATTGATGTCGACACCTTCGTTCCCGAGCCCATTGACTGGGGGACGCTGCCCTCGAGAGTCACGCGGGACATGCTCGTCCAGGGCAGCCGGCTCTACATTACGACGGAACGCGGCCTCGCCGTTGTGCGCGGCATGGCGCTGACCGTTTTGAGCGGCGCGGACGGATTGCCCTATGAAGACACCACGTGTCTGGCCGAAGGCTTCGACGGCGACCTCTGGATCGGCACCACGCGCGGCGCGATCCGCAGGACCGGCAGCGAGTTTCACTATTTTGGCGCGGACCACTGGCTTCCGGGCGACTACGTGCGCGACATCGCCGTGGTTGGGCACGCCGCCTACATCGCCACGGATAAGGGGCTGGGCATCATTCGCTACGAGCCGTATACCCTCGCCAAGAAAGCCGCGTTCTTTGAGCGCGCGCTCGAGGAATGGGGGCACAAGCGCCTCGGGTTCGTCCATTCCCTCTATTGGAGCGGCGACCAGGACGGCTGGCTCCGCGAGATCAGCGACAACGACGGCGGCCACACGACCCATTACCTCGCCGCCATGTCGTTCAAGTACGCAGCCACGGGCGACGAGCAGGCCCGCAAGGAGGCCCTCGACGCCTTCGAAGCCATGATCTGGCTCGACGACATCACCCCCAAACCCGGCTTCATCGCGCGCGCCATATGGTCCGTGCAGGCCGACAAAGGCAAACGGTCGGAGCGCGGGTCCGGCGGCCTTCCCGCGAAGTGGTACCCCACCGATGACGGGCTCTGGCAGTGGAAAGGAGACACGTCCAGCGATGAGGTCAACGGGCACATCTACTCGGTGGCCCTGTTTCACGACCTCGCCGCGCAGGGACCCGAGAAGGAACGCGCCAGGGAACATATCGCCCGCATCGCTTCGCACATCCTCGATAACGGCTGGGTATTGCGCGACATGGACGGCAAACCCACCCGATGGGGACGCTGGGACCCCGAATATTTGTTGACCCCGTACGGTTTTGAAGCGCGCGGCCTGAACGGCATGGAAGCGCAGACCTACATGATCACCGCCCACGCGCTGACCGGCGACGCCAAATTCGCCGAAGGCCTCGAGCAACTGCTCCAATGGCGCTACCACAAGTATACGGTTCGCCAGAAACTCACCTTCCCGCCGGATGTGGTTGTGCCCTGGGACGACGAGCTCGCGTTCCGCTGCTACCACCCCCTGCTCACGTACGCCCAGGACCCCGCCCTGCGCTCGATTTACCTGCGCAGCCTCGAACGCAGTTGGGAAGTGATGCGCATGCAGCACGTGCCGTTCTTCAATTACATCTACGGCGCCCTTTCAGGCAACGATTGTGAGGAAGAGCAGGCCGCGCAGCACCTGCGCGAATGGTCGCTCGACACGATCAACCACAGCTACACGAATTCCCACCGGAGCGATCTCCATCCTCAACCCGGCTACGTCGCGTATTGCGGCGGCACGCGGGCCATCTCTCCCCGCGAAACCGAGGCCAAAGGAGGCAGCCGCAACGCGCTGGGATACGACGGGCGCGGCGGCGGGCGAAGCGTCACCCCGCCGCTCGGCTGGCTCGAGGATTACTGGATGGGCCGTTATTACGGGTTTATCGCGGCTCCCACAGTTACCGACCCGGACTTGGTGACCGTGGATACCGGCCCCATCCGCCAGCTGGGCGCCGCGCCATATGACGGGCCGCCCCGCCCGGCGGGGCTCATCCCCGGCAGACCCTAGGCGCGTATCCGCAGCCGCGGATCGGCAGCAGCCCCAGGCCAACCCCGAATGGGGGGTGAACAGACGGGGGCCAGGGGTGTTCAACCCCAATAGGGGTTGGGTCAATTCTGGCGCCCACGATCCCTGGGCTGCATCCTGGGCTATTCTTGCCTGCCCTTCAGGGGCATCCCCGCGAAAAAAGGTCCGGAGAGGAAGACAAAGAACGGGGACATGTTCNNACGTGTCCCCGTTCGGATGACCGCCAATGCTGGGCCGGTTACCGCTATCCGGCGCACGGGAGATGCGGATTTTCTTGATCCGCCGCAGGCGCCGTGCTAATGTTACAGCTACAAGCGGACCCCAGGCTTGGCGCGGGAGTGGTGTCGCATGACATCATGATTTGCCCCGCCAAGTGGACGTAAATGGGGTTGGATCCAGCCTTCGAACGCCCGTTGTGATAAGGGAATGCCAGATGTAGCGGCATTATCGACCGGCGCAGCTCAGGCCGAAGGGGCGGACTCTACGGGGANNCCCGCCGCACCGCTGAGAACGGTGTCGAGGTGAACAGGAGGTCCGGAGTGGGACACATCAAGGAAGGGGATTTGGTCGTCGACGAGCCGGAGATCCTGGCCCTCGTTGGCCGGCACAATCCCGATTGCGGCGGATTGATGGCCATCCTCGAGGAGATTCAGGCGGCGTATGGCTATCTTCCCGAAACGGCCCTGCGCCTGGTCGCAAACGCCACGAACCGGTCGCTGGTCGACGTCTATGGCGTGGCCACGTTCTACCGCTCGTTCAGTCTTCATCCCCGCGGCAGGCATCACGTGTGCGCGTGCCTGGGAACGGCCTGCCATGTC
>DDYW01000117.1 GCA_002348185.1 Candidatus Hydrogenedentes bacterium UBA2224
GCTCGAGCAGCCGGTACTTCAGGTCGGGATGCCGGCGCAGCGTGCCCAGGCCGGAGCAGGGCGCATCCACCAGCACGCCGCCGAACCGGGGTCCAAACGGCGGGCTGCCGCCGTCGGCCTGGATCAGGCGAATTCCGGGGCACCCCATCCGCCCGGCGTTTTCCCGAACCTGCCGGAGGCGCTCCGCACGAAGGTCGCACGCGGCAATCCGGGCGCCGCCTCCGGTCAGCGCCGCGAAGTGGGTGGTCTTTCCCCCCGGCGCGGCGCACAGATCCAATATCCATTCCCCGGCCGCGGGTTCCATCAGATGCGGCGGGAGCATCGACGCCGGGTCCTGCATCATGAAATCCCCCTCCTGAAACCGCTTGCTGCGCGCGGGAGGCGGGCCTTCCGTGAACGTGATCTCCTCGGGAACCGCCGTGCGTTTCTCCACGTGCACGCCGCTCTTGCGAAACGCGTCCATGACGGCTTCAGGACTCGTGCGCAGGGTGTTAACCCGGGCGGAGACCGGCGCCTCAACGGAGGAGGCCCGGCCGAGGGCTACGGCGTCTTCCAGACCGTACGAGGCCACCCAGCGGTTGGCGAGCCAGTGTGGAATGGAGTGCTCCACGCTCAGGCGTTCTACGGGGTCGCGAGGAAACGAAACGTCGTCGAGCTGCTGGGGCGCGCGCCGCAGTACGGCGTTGGTAAGGCGCGCCACCCCGACATGTCCCCGTTTCTTGGCCAGATCCACGGACGTGTGCACCAGGGCGGGGTGGGTCACCTGCCGGCAGAAGAGCGCCTGAAAAATGCCCATTCGCAGCAAGGTGCGGATCGGTGCGGGCAGGTCCTCGAGCGGCTGTTTCAACAGCCCCCGGAGAACATGATCGCAGAGAATCTTGTGGCGGACGGTACCATACACCAACTGCGTGAAGAAGCGCCGTCCCCGGTCGCTCAGGGCTCGCCGGCGCAGGGTCTTGTCCAGCGAGGCGTCCAGGAACATCCCGCGTTCAAATACGCGCAGCAACGCTTCAATGGCGGCATCTCGGACGGGGTCGATTGGCACGGCCTAGAGGTCCTCGAATCGTTCGCCCACCGGAATGGCGTGGCCGGCAAGGTACTCCCGGACAGACATGGCGCGCTTCCCCGGCGCCTGCAGTGTCAGAATGGCCAGAGCGTTCTCTCCCGCGGCCACAATCACCCGGTCTTTCTCCACGGCGACAACCGTCCCCGGAGGCTCAGCCCACGCTCCGTCCACGATTCGGGCCTCGTGGATCCGGTAGATGTCGCCCTTGAACCGGCAATGCGCAACGGGCCAGGGAACGGCTGCCCGCACGAGGTTGTGAATTTCCCGCGCGGAGCGCTCCCAGCGGATCTGGCCGTCGGCCTTCTCGAACATCCGGCAATACACGGCCTTCGATGGGTCCTGCGGCGTGAAGCGGGCCGTCCCGGAGGCGACCAAGTCCACGCCGCGCACCAGGAGTTCCGCGCCTTTCTCCGCCAGACGGCCGGACAGCGTGACCCAGGTGTCTTCGGGCTGGATGGGTTCCTCCTCCTGCAGCAGGATGTCCCCGGAGTCCATCTCAAGCGTCAGCCGCATGATGGTAACCCCCGTCACGTCATCGCCGTTCAGCAGGGCGGTCCGGATGGGGGAGGGGCCGCGGTATTTTGGCAGAAGGCTCGGGTGCATGTTGAGATACCCGAGCCGCGGAACGTCGAGGATGGGCTGTCTCAAAATGCGCCCGTATGCGGCGATCAGGCAGATGTCCGGGGCCTGCGCACGCAGCCAGGCCTCGAATGCGCCGTCATTGAGCTTCTCCGGCTGCACGACGGGGACCTGGTGTTCCTCCGCCCATACCTTTGCCGGAGGCGGCTCCAGTTTCTTGCCGCGGCCCTTCGGCCGGTCGGGCTGGCAGACCAGCGCCACCAGGCCGTGGGAGCGGGCCGTGGCCGCCAGCGAGGGCACGGCCAGTTCGGGGGTGCCAAAAAATACGACGCGCACTCAGGTCAGCCCCGGTATGTCGATGCCGCCGGTAAGCTCCGTCATTCGGGACTTCACCAGGTCCTGCACCTGGCGAATGCCTTCGTTCACCGCGGCGGTGACCAGCGTCTCGAGCATTTCAACATCATTCGCATCGACCACTTCCGGTTCGATCGTCATCGATTGCAGCTCGAATTTCCCGTTCATGACGACCCGCACCATGCCGCCGCCCGCGGCGGCCTCGACGCGCTCGTCAGCAAGGCGTTCCTTGAGTTCCTCGATTTTCCCCTTCATCTCCATGGCATGCTTCAGCATGCCGCCGAGATTGCCCAGACCGCCGAATCCCTTGGGTAGCACAATGCCTCCTGTCCATCGAACGGATGCCCGCTCGCGTAGTGTCTATCGTTACGCCAGGCAGAAGTATACCTGCCTGCCGGACGGCGGGGCAAAACCTCCCGGCGCGTCCGCGCGCCCCTTCCGCTACGGCTGGCGAGGGAACTCATAGGCCCGTTCGCCTCGCGCAAGCGCGTCGCGCATCCGAAGTTCCTCCACGCCGCGCGTGGCGTAGCGCTGCTCGCGCAGAACGTCCTGCGGGGCGGGCTGGAACCCGGGCATATCGGCCCCGGGCGTCTTCGCCAGCGTCTGTCTGCCGACGTCGATAATCGCGAGGGCTTCGCGGTACACGGGCACCTCGGGACCGTCCAGCGCCTGGAGGCATGGGCTCCGTTCCGGGCGGTCGAAACTCAGCAGCGGTCCGGGGTTTGTCCGGCAGTCTGCCACTTGGCCGAAGGGGATGCCCGTCAATTCCTCCAACCGTTTGAGCTGATCGGCATCGAGCGGGCTTCGCCCGGCGAGGTTGTCGGGAAACGCGCTCGAATACACGGGGTAATACGGTCCATTCACGTCGATCCACGTCACCAGCCGTTCAAAACTCCCGGGATCCATCTCGACATCGTGGTGCCCCTTCAGAAGGGTCGTGACAAGCGGGCTGGCATGCGAGCCCCACGAAAAGGCCTGCTGGATCTGCGCTGGACCGGCCCCGATCGCCTTGATATAGCCCTTGCGCCACAACTCCGTATACGACGTGTTGAAGGTGAGGGTCTTGTCGCCGCACAGCAGCAGTTTTTCACCCGCCTGCTTCCCGTAATCGTGGCAGGCCACGCAATACCGGTCGAGAACCGGCTGAACCTCGCTCAGATAGTTGAAAAACCGCGGCGGACCCTGCCACCCCGCCAGGACGCTGGGTTCCCGGCGGAACGCAAGGGGCATAGCCCGCTTTTCGAATGGAGCGGGGGGGGCCTGCCGGCGGTCGTCATGGCACCCCACGCACCCCGTGACTTCCCCGGGCTGCACCTGGGCCCCGCTGCGCATCGACTGCACCATCATGCCGCGTTCGTCCAGCAACTGGAAATAGACGAAGGCCCCGGCGGGCACTTCGAAATACGCCGACCCGTCCGGCTCGACCGGCACCGTGCCCAGAATCCGCTTGTTGTTGAAATCGTGCCAGTTCATGGCGGGGGCTTCCTGCCCCTGGCCATTCCAGGACGCCGCGGTCCACGACCGCTTCTCGGGGGACTCCACCACGCGCAGGTATTTGACCGTTCCCCGTTCGACGCCGCTCATATGCGTACCCTCGTACACGTCCATCACGTACAGGGCGCCGGGCTGGTCTTCAAAAGTCCTCCGGCATGGAATCGCGGGGGGCCGGGTCCGCGGTCCCAGAGGCATGGGATCAAAGCACCCCGGCTCCTCGACATGCACCAGGACCTCGTTGCCAAAGGTGTCCAAAAGATAGAGTCCCATCAACTCGCCCGCGCCCGCCGTTCTCGAACACAGGAAGAACGCGTCATCCAGCGGATAGGGATCCTCGTATTTCGGGTTCACCTGTGTGAACAGGTCAAAGCCGTAGTGCTCGGGGCTGCCGGGGTCTCCCGGCCCGACCAGGTTGATCGCATCGGCCGGCCACGTCTGCACCACCGGCGGGCGGTTATCCATCCCCAGCCGCCGGTCGATGATCGCCAGCGCACCCCAGGGCCGGTCGTGGCACGACCCGAAGACGCACACGGCGCGCTGCGTCCCCGGAATCGGGCGGGCATCTATCACGGCGCCCGGCGACCAGGTGTTGTTTCCCCAGTACACCGCATGGTTGGTGCCGTCCGGATTGACCGTCCAGAGCCCCTGGGCGTCGCCGAAGTTGCGGTCTACATACTCCCAACGGTTGTACAGGATGCGCCCGTCAGGAAGCAGGGCCCCGTGACCTTCGAAAAGCGTGCTCTTGCCGATCTGGTGGATGTTCGCGCCGTCCGGGCCCATGCGGAACAGGTTGGCCATGATATGCCGGTTGCACATGCAGTACTTGGGCTCGCGGGTCGATGAGAACGCGATGGCGTCGTCGGGCAGGTACAGCGGATCGATGTCTGAAATCGGCTGCGCGTGTGTGCGTTGCTGCAGCCCCGATCCGTCCGCGTTGACCTCGTAAATGTGGTACCCGTCGTTCTTGTCCTTGCGCATCGAGAAGACAATGCGCGTGCCGTCGAAATGCACGTCCGGATCGCGAATGATGCCTTCCGGCGCCTCGACGAGAGTAGAAACGTGTCCGTCGCGGGCGAAATCGATGGTCTTGAGAGCGCCGCCGCCTTCAAAACTGGCTTCGTTGATCTCGTTCACCTGGAACATGGTCGCGGTGTTCTGGTGGTCCGGACGGTACTGTTTCCGCGTCACGAACAGCAGGGGGCGGGAGCGGAGAAGCGGGTGCGCCAGCAAGGCGCGGCGCCGGAGTTCGTCCGCGGAGGCTCTCAGGTCCCGGGCCTGCCGAAGGGCCTCCTCACCGGCGGCAGCGGTCCGCAGACGCTCGAACGCGTCCGCCAGCGCCGCCGCCTGCTGAAGACACTCGCTCCCCACCGGATAGGCATCGCCGTAACGCGCCGCCAGGGCTTCGACCGCCGCGTTCAATGGCTCCAGGCGGCACGCGTCAAGTTCACTCGCGATGGCCCCTTGAATGAGGGCAAGATCGATGTCGGCGAAGCGCTGTGCCGTGGCCGCCTCGTCGAGCACGCCCTGCGCGCTGAAATCGTCAAAGGTGACATGTCCCCAGCCGCCCTGATTGCGATCTACAATGCGTAGAAAACACTTCTGACCCACCAGATGCGGCGCGTTCCAGGTGCGGCGCACCATGACCTCGTTGTTGTCTCCGCCTGCCCTGAACTGCTCGCGGCCATCGAGCGTGCACAGCGCCACGTACGTGTCGGCATGGGAGCCGCCGCCCGCCAGAAACGTCAGCTCCGGCGCGCTCAATTCGAACACCGGGGATTCGATGATCCCCGTGTAGGTGTCATTCGGGCGCTCCCCGTCTTGTTCGAGGGTTGAGAGGAACCATCTGCCCTGTTTGTTGTAGGGCTGGGCGGCGTTGTGAAACTCCGCGCGCTCGCTCACGAGCAGGCCGAAGCCGCCTTCGAGCACGCGCCACCCCTGCAGATCGCCCGTTTCGAAGTCAAAACGGAGGGTTCCATCCGGTTCCGCGGCGTAGGAAAACATCCCCGGCGCCGCGGCGAGGCAGCACAAAACAAAGATCCCCCAGCGTACGCGGAGCGGACAGCATATGCTCATTGCAGAATTGCCCACCTGGTTCGGTTGCTGCCGGTTCTTTCCCCGGGCCGGTACATCATTCCGACAGCCGGACGACAAGACTATCCCATCCTCCCGACGTGGATAGCGTCTGGGGGTGCTGGGAGTCCCGTCCCACAGTCAGCGGCCCGGCAAATGCGCCCACCGCGAGGAACTCGCCGGGAAAATCCACGGACGGCATGCCCGCGACTCCCAAAACCATCTCGTCTTTCGTGCCTCCCCCGTGACACACGGAGAGCACCTTTCCGTCGGAAGAAAACCGCGCAACGAAGAGGTCCTGCACCCCAGCGGATACAACGTCGGTTTCTCCCGCCTCGCCTGGACCCAACGTGACGGTCCGGGTAAAGTATCCCCCCGCGACAAACGTGTCGTCTTCGCAGGCGCTGACCGCGTAGGCGACGGCCTCGCCCAGCGCCGCCGGCGCGCTTTTTACCCAGACCAGCGCCCCGTCTGCCGAGAACCGGGCGAAAAACGCATCCGTCGTGGAGCCCGCCGAAACGGTTTTTTGGTTGGGCTCGCCGTAACCAAACGTGGTCGTCCCCGAGAACCCGCCCACAACGAGACATCCCCCGTCGGGAAGGGCAGCGACGTCCAGCGCCGCGGTATCGCCCGTGCCGCCAATCTGCCGGAGCCACTTCCGGTTGCCGTAGAAGTCATATTTCACGACACAGGCATCCCGCGCCAGCGCCTTGGTGGCCGCGGCGTCCTTGAACTGGCCGTTGAGATACCCCACGGCGACGGTGCTTCCGTCAGGATACGCCGCGATGCCCATGCCGACATCGGTGCCCGTGCCGCCCTCGCTGCGCACCCAGTCCAGCGAACCGTCGTCATAAAACCGCGCGACGAAGAGGTCTTCGTCGCCGGCCGAGTTCAGCACCGTTTCGTTGGTCTCGGACACGCCGAAACCCGCCCGGGTCGTGTAATACCCCGTGACATACGCCGCGCCATCGGCCAGAGCGCTCACGTCGTTGGCTTCGTCATAGCTGTAGCCCCCGGCCCGCGTCGCAAACCGGAATGTCCCGTCGAAATTGTACCGGGCCAGGAAGATGTCCAGGGGACCCGCGGCCGGCAGAATCGTCTGCACCGGATCCTGTTCACCAAACTGGGCATACAACGCATAGGCGCCGGCCACATAGACCGACCCGTCCGGCAGCGCCGCGACCCCATGGCCTTCGTCCAGTCCCGAGCCGCCGGCGGAGGTGACCCACGCCAGTCGCCCGTCCGGCCCATACTTCGCGAGAAAGATGTCGTTGTCGCCTTCCGAGACCCACGTGACCGGCTGCTGGGTGGATGGGCTGAATACGGCGCTCGAACTGTAGAACCCCGTCACGATGGAACTGCCGTCAAGCAGTACGGTTACCGCCTGCGCCGCATCGGCGGTGGGCCCGCCGGCCTTCTCCGCCCAGACCACGCCCACCCGCACGGCTTCATCCGGGTCCGGCCCGTCGTCGTCTCCGTCGTCCGGGTCATCATCCGGGCCGTTGCCATCCCAGTGGTCGTAATCGTCCGGAATCAGAGGGCACCCGGTTCCCAGCACAAGTCCACACAGCAACGCGAGAATCAGCAGAAGCTCACTGGTCCGTTTCATGGCTCATATCTCCACATCGCGACGCCCAGGCCCCGTAACGGCGTACGCATGATTTTACCCTATAGTAAGAGAAGCCGGTTTGGCAACTGTATCCGGAGGAAGACTGTATGCCTTCCGGGGGATATGTTATAGTCGGTCTTTCTTTCGGGGTGATTTCACACAACCTATCGGTTTGGAGGCGCCTTTCACATGCCGAGCGCGAAGTACAATCATCAGGAAATCGAACAGAAATGGCAGACCTACTGGCTGGAGAACAAGACATTCAAGTCGGAAATCGACCCCTCCAGGCCGAAGTACTACGTGCTGGACATGTTCCCGTATCCCAGCGGCGACGGCCTGCATGTGGGCCATCCCGAGGGGTATACGGCCACTGATATCCTCGCGCGCTACAAGCGCATGTGTGGATTCAACGTGCTCCATCCCATGGGTTGGGATGCCTTCGGCCTGCCCGCCGAACGGCACGCGGTCCGCACCGGCGAGCACCCCGCGGTAATCACCAACAAAAACTGCGAGAATTTCAAGCGTCAGATCCAGGCCCTCGGGCTTTCCTACGACTGGGACCGCGAGATCAACACCACCGACCCGAAGTATTACAAGTGGACCCAGTGGATCTTCCAAGTCCTTTTTGAGCGCGGACTTGCCTACCAGGCCGAGGCCCCCGTCAACTGGTGTCCCGCCCTGGGCACCGTGCTCGCCAATGAGGAAGTCAAAGACGGCAAATACGTCGAAACCGGGGACCCGGTCGAGCGCCGCATGATGAAACAGTGGATGCTCAAGATCACCGCCTACGCGGAACGGCTCCTCGAAGACCTCGACGAACTGGACTGGCCGGAAGGCATCAAGACCATGCAGCGCGAGTGGATCGGGCGCAGCGAGGGCGCGGATGTCAACTTCACGGTGGACGGCTCCGGCGAGCAGTTCACGGTCTTTACCACGCGGCCCGACACCCTTTTCGGGGCGACGTACTGCGTGCTGGCCCCCGAACACCCCCTGACCCGCCGGATCGCCACCGCCGGACAGCGCGCCGCCGTGGACGCCTATATCGAGGCCGCCGCGAAGCGAAGTGCGCAGGATCGCATGAAAGAGGACCGCGAAAAAACCGGCGTGTTCACTGGAGCGTACGCCGTCAACCCCGTCAACGGCGCCCTGATCCCCATCTGGACGGCCGATTACGTCCTGGCGGAATACGGCTACGGCGCCATCATGGCGGTTCCGGCCCACGACACGCGCGACCACGAATTTGCCCGCAAATTCGGCCTCCCCATCATTGAGGTCATTCATTCCGACGGCGCGGACGTCCAGGCGGCGGCCTGGGTCGGCGATGGGACGCTGGTGAACTCCGGGTTCGCCTCCGTCGAGGAGATTGCCAGCGAACAGCGGGCCCGTCTGGCAGTTATCTGGAACGACCCGGAAAATGCCCCCACCATCAACGGATTGAGCGTCCCCGAAGCCAAGCGCCGCATCGCGGCCTGGCTCGAAACACAGGGGCTGGGCACGGGTACCGTGAACTACCGCCTGCGCGACTGGCTGTTCTCGCGCCAGCGGTATTGGGGAGAGCCGTTCCCGCTGATTACCCTGGATGACGGCACGGTCAAGGCCGTGCCCGTGAAGGATCTGCCCATCGTGTTGCCGGAGCTCACCGAGTACCGGCCCACGGCCGACGGCCAGCCCCCTCTGGCCCGCGCAACCGAATGGGTCGATACAACCGACCCCGAGACCGGCCAGCCCGCAAAGCGCGAAACCAACACCATGCCCCAGTGGGCCGGGTCGTGCTGGTATTATCTGCGGTTCTGCGACGCGCGCAACGATCACCAGGCTTGGTCCCAGGAGGCCGAGTCCTATTGGATGCCCGTGGACCTCTACGTGGGCGGCGCCGAACATGCCGTCCTGCACCTGCTCTACTCGCGGTTCTGGCACAAGGTCCTCTATGACGCCGGGTTTGTTTCCACCAAAGAACCCTTCACGAAACTGTTCAACCAGGGCATGATCCTCGCCTACTCGTACCAGGATGCCGCGGGCAAGTACTACTACCCGAACCAGGTGGAACAACGGGACGGACAGTGGGTCGTCAAACAGACCGGCGCTCCCGTGACGTCGCAGATTGAGAAGATGAGCAAGTCGCGTTACAACGTCGTCAATCCCGACGATGTCGTGCGCGATTTGGGGGCCGATTCCATGCGGCTCTACGAGATGTTCATGGGGCCCCTGGACCGCGATAAGCCATGGACCGAGGAGGGCGTGCAGGGGGTGCACCGGTTCCTGCGCCGGGCCTGGGCCGTGTTCGTCGCCGAAGACGGCGCCCTCCACCCGAAGATCGTCGAGACGGGCGGCGAATCCGCCCCGAAGAAAGTCCTGCACCATGCCATCAAGGCCGTCACGACCGACATCGATGAAATGTCGTTCAACACGGCCATTTCTCGCATGATGGAATTCGTCAATGAAGCGACCCGGGCCTCGAAGCTCGATCGCGAAGATGCCGAGAAGTTTGTCCTCCTTCTGGCGCCGTTCGCGCCCCACATGGCAGAAGAACTCTGGGAACGCCTGGGATACACGAAAACCCTCGCGTACGAACCCTGGCCGGAATGTGACGAGAGTCTCCTGACCGAAGATACGATCGACATCGCGGTGCAGGTGCTCGGCAAGCTGCGCGGGCTGGTCCGGGTCCCCGTGGACGCTCCCAAAGAGCAGATCCTCGCTGCCGCGAAAGCCGAGCCCAACGTCCAGCGCCATCTCGAGGGCAAGACCATCGTCAAAGAGATCTACGTGCCCGGGAAACTGGTGAACCTGGTGGTGCGGTAGCGCGCGAGTCCGACGGCCCGTTTCGTACCCGTCCGGCTCGTGGCGCGGGGCTTTTTGCCCTCCATGGAGCCGGGGAAAGTGGAAACCGCGGGCTCCAGCCGGTATGATACAGGCATTCCGTGCCGATGCTTCCCCCCGTACCTATGTGCCCGGCGGCGGAAACAGGCCGGCCCGGCGCCGCGCCGGTGAATCACTGGGTTCGAGGCATCAACGGTGCGAATGCCGTCTGCATCCTCGAAAAACCACCGAAAAAGGAGTCCTTGCGTGCACTACCGTCCGTTCGGCACGACCGGTTTCAATGTTTCCGCCCTCGGCTTCGGCACGATGCGTCTGCCGCTGAACGGCGATAATCCCGCGGACATCGACCGTCCGGAGACCATCCGGATGATTCGTCACGCCATCGATAACGGCGTCAACTACGCCGACAGCGCGTACGCCTACCACAACGGCGAAAGCGAGGTCGTTCTGGGCGAGGCCCTGCGCGATGGATACCGTGACCGGGTCAAGATTGCCACCAAACTCCCCACCTGGCTCGTCGAAAAGGAAGCGGACGTCGAAGCACTCCTCGATACCCAGCTCCAGCGCCTTCAGCAGGACCACATCGACTTTTATCTTGTTCACAACCTCAACAGCGCGTTGTGGCCCATCGCGCGCGATTGTGACGTGTTGCCCGCTCTGGAGCGCGCCCGCGATAAGGGCAAAATCGGACACATCGGTTTCTCGTTCCACGACACCTTCGACCTGTTCAAGGAGGTCATCGACGCGTATCCGGGATGGGAGTTTGTGCAGATTCAGTACAACTACGTAAACGAGACCGTACAGGCCGGCACCCGGGGACTCGAGTATGCCGCGGCCAAGGGATTGCCGGTGGTCGTCATGGAGCCCCTGCTCGGCGGCTGCCTGGTCAATCCGCCGGAAAGCATTCGAGAAGTCTTCGACGACTCCCCGTATCCCGAGCGGGCGCCGGTCGACTGGGCCCTCCAATGGCTGTGGAACCGCCCCGAAATCGCGACCGTGCTCAGCGGCATGGGCACGATGAGCCAGGTCGAGGAGAACCTCGCCTGCGCCGCCCGGTCCGGCATCGGCACACTCTCCGAAGACGAGCTGGAGACCATCTCCGACGCCGCCTATGCCTTCCGACAGTTGAACTCCATCCCCTGCACCCGATGCGGCTATTGCATGCCCTGCCCCCACGGCGTCGACATCCCCCGCAACTTCGAAATGTACAACAACATGCAGATCTTCAAAGGCAATCAGGATTCCCTGAACCGGACCATTTACATCAACTTCATGGCCAAAGAGGCGCGCGCCGACAAGTGCACGGTCTGCAACGAATGCCTCCCCAAATGCCCCCAACACATCAAGATCCCCGAGCTCATGCCCAAGGTGCACGAGGCCTTGAGCCGTCCCCTGGGGTGACGGGGGACAGGGGGACACGGACCCACACGAACCGACACGGACGATGCCGTACTCGCTCGCGGGGAGCCGTTTTCCCGTGACCTGTCGGCGCCATTTCGCTTTCCCGGGGGAATCTTGCTAAGCTTGCGCATTGCAGATTTGGGGGCAGGCTGGCCTTGGGCCTTGTCGACGCGAAAGGTGAGGGGATATGACCACAAGAATCAACCGGAGACGATTCCTGGGCACGACCGCCGCACTCCTTGCGGGGCCCGCCATCATTACGGGGTGCGCGACGAAGAATCAGGGACGCCCCGCACCCAGTGAGCGCGTGGTGATGGGCGCCCTCGGCCTGGGCTGGCAGGGCCCCGGCAACCTCAAGGAATTTCTAGCCAACAAAGACGTCCAGGTTGTGGCGGTATGCGACGTCGACCAGAATCATCTCGCGCAGGCCAAGAACATGGTCGATACGGTGTACGGAAACACCGATTGCGCCACGTATACGCGATTCGAGGACATGTACGCCCGGCAAGACCTCGATGCCATGAGCATCGCGTTGCCGGACCATTGGCACGCTGTCCCCGCCATTGCCGCCGCGGAAGCCGGCCTCGATATCTACGGCGAGAAACCGCTGGCCCGTACCCTGGCGGAAGGGCGGGCCATCTGCGATGCAGTCAAACGCAACAAGCGCGTCTGGCAGACCGGAAGCTGGCAGCGCAGCGTCGAGAATTTCCACCGCGCTGCGGAACTCGTCCGCAACGGCCGCATTGGCAAGATGAACTACATCGAAGTGGGGCTCGGCCAGGGGCACACGGACTATGCGAACACCGGCGGCCAGACCGCGTTCGGCCCGCCGCCCGCCGAGCTGGATTATGACCGCTGGCTCGGGCCCGCCCCCGAAGCGCCGTATTGTCCCGCGCGGGTGCACAAGAACTGGCGCTGGATCATGGCCTACGGCGGCGGCACCATCATGGACTGGGTGGGCCACCATCTCGACATCGCCCACTGGGCCATGGGGCTGGACGGCACGGGCCCCGTGACCGTCGAAGGCACGGGCGTCATCCCCACCGCGGGGCTGTGGGACGCCCCCACGGACTACGATTGCGCCTGTACCTACGCCAGCGGGCTGGTCATCAGGATCAGCAGCGCCTACCCCATGGGCACGAAATGGGTCGGCGAAGACGGCTGGCTTTTCGTCACGCGCGGTAAAACGGAGGCCGAACCGGCATCCGTGCTCGACGAGGTCCTTGGCGAGAACGAGGTCCGCCTCTACCACAGCCGCGATCACTGCGGTAATTTCATCGAATGCGTCAAAAGCCGCAAAGAAACCATCACGCCGTGCGAAGTCGCGCACCGTTCCGCCTCCGTGGGCCATCTCTGCGACATCGCACTCTACACGGGCCGAAAGATCCGCTGGAACCCGAAGACCGAAGAGATCAAGGGGGACTCGGGCGCCTCGGAGATGCTCTCGCCAACGTACCGCAAACCCTGGAAGCTGAACACCTGACTCCACGTCTCCGCAGCGGCCAGTTATTCGGAAAATCCCGGGCGGAGTCCAGCGGGGGATGGGCGCGAAGCGACCGGGCATGAGGCCGGGCCGCGTCTTCAGCGCGGTCCCGTTTCCGCGCAACAGGAGGTTTGAAGTGCCGAACGTCAGCCGCTTTCCGATCTTGATGCTCGTCCTGGGCGCACTCGCGTGTGTCGGCGCGGCCACGGCGCACGGGCAGGCGACACAGCCCGCCGTGCGGCGGGTCTACGACCGTCTGATGGACCCCGCGGAACATCCCGACTACAGCCGCCGCCATGTCCAGCCCCCGACCTGGGACACGTTTGGCAACCGTACGCAGTTCGTTGCTTTGCGGGCGTTTCCGATCGAGGGCAACCGCATCGTCAATTACCAGCAGGAACTGGACAAATATACCCGGCAGCATGAGCTCTGCACGGTGGTCTGGCCCGCCCATCCGGTCATCTTTACCGAGAACCTCGGCGAACTTGCGGAGGAGCTCAAACGGAGAGACCTGTTTCTCTTTGACATCTGGGGCTATGTGCCCGGTTCGGGCGATGCCGGAGCCGGGCCCGCCGGCTCGTGGACCCAGTTCCATGTGCCCGAGGGCGTGTTCGGCATGCTCGAGGAGAAACTCGGCGACCATTGGCTCGGGATGGACGTCGGCGAGCAGGACGGGCGCTACATCGGCGGCTACGCCCCGGGCATGTATCCGATCTCCGGGGATCGCGTGGCGCAATATCTGAATTTCCACCGGCATTTCGAATACATGGGCAATGAGCTGGGGAACCGCCTTTCAACGCTCGTTTCGCTGAATTTCGGACACCATCTCATCAAGGACGGCACCTATTGCACCATCGGCGCGGAGACGGCGCAGGCATTGCCCAATAATCAGGTGTACTACGCCTTCATCCGCGGCGCGGGCAAGCAGTACGGCGTGCCGTGGTTTGGAAACGCCTCGATTTTCAACCGCTGGGGCTACAAAACCTTCGATTCCGAAGGACCCAACCACAGTCCCGTCAAGGGTTCCAGCCTGAGTCTGCTGAAGCGTCTCATGTACGCCCACATTCTCTACAACTGCGTCTTTGTCGGCTTCGAAAGCCAGTGGTTCGTCGGGGACGAACTGTCGCCCATCGGACACATTCAACTCGGGGCAAAATCGTGGCTCGACCAGAACGGCATGCCCGGAACGATGCTCGCCCCCGTGGCGGTGATGACGGACTTCTTCGCCGGGTGGTCGTTCCCGCGGCATCTCTACACCGGCAACGTCTACCGCGCATGGGGCAATATCCCGTACGGCCCCGGCGATTATCTCACCGACAATGTGCTCGATATGCTGTATCCCGGCTATCAGAATGCCTCCTATTTCCACGACGAATCCGGGTTCATAACCGCAACGCCGTACGGCGATAGCGCGGACTGCCTCCTGACCGATGCCCCGGAGTGGCTGCTCCGCCGTTACGCCGTTCTGGTGCTGACGGGAGAAGTGACCGCTACCGGCGAACTCCACGATACGCTGGCGGCCTTCGTCGAACAGGGCGGACACCTGATCATCACCGCGGGAAACCTCGCCCTGTTTCCTCAGGGTCTGGCGGGAATCAGAACGACTGGCTCCTCCGCCCGTGTTGACGCGGGCGCGGAAATCCGATTCAACGATGGATCATCGCTGACGGAAGACGCCCCATTCGAACTCCTCGACATCTCGCTCGGGGAGAACGCCGTTGTATTGGCCACCTGCGGGGAACGGCCCGTGGTGGCCGAGGCCTCCCGGGGCGCGGGACGCGTCACCGTCCTCGCAAGTCCTTTCGGCCTCCCCGCGGACCCGGCCCCCGGACCCATCGTAAACGCGGTGGACCAGGAGTTCTTGACTCCGTACCCGATGTTGCGTCACGTTGCCTTCACCCTGAACGCCGCCTTTACCGCCCAGAAGATCTTCGACGTGGGGGAGGGGCTCGGCTACGCCGTCTGCCGGAAAGGACCGGGCGAATATACCGTGGGCGTCTTCAACAATACGCTGGAGCAGCGCCCCCTCCAGATCACGTCTCCCAGCGGCACGGTCACTTCCATACGCGAACTCCCCATCGACGCGTCGGAGAAGTCCGCCCCGGGATACCTCCCCGAAGGGTTTGAACAGGCCAACGTGGGGCTCAGCGCGCCGGATGTCATCGCGGGCGGAGACGTGCGGATCTTCTCCGTATCCCTCGACGAGCAGGGAATCGAAACCATCGCCCACGAGACCCCGCCCGTCCGGCCCCGGGGCAGAATCCTCCCTCTGCGTGATACCACCGGCATTCGTGAAGCGATTCTCCGCCGCCCGACGTTCTTTCAACACTTCGAGGGCGTCTCGGTGGACTGGCGCAATCTCCACCACCGCGATGACGCCGCCCTGCTCGACGAGGCCGGCTGGCTCAAACGTCAGGACCTGCGCATCTTCGTCGACCTGACGTCGGGCCTGAACCTGTTTCCCGACCTGCGCCTGGTAGACAACGATCCGATCGAGTATGGGAAGAGCATGGCTGTTATCGACGCCGTCATGCGAAAAATGGCCATCCTTGGCGCGACCGATTTGATTCTCGCCCCGCACCGGCAACCCGAAACCAACATCACCGCCGAGGAAACCGCTGCGGCAATCCGCAAAACCCTCGCCCTGCTCGCCCAGAAGGCCGGGGAAAGCGGCATCACCCTCTACCTGCGGCCCGGACCCGGCAACAGCATCGAAGCCGCCCTCGGAACGATTACGGACGTTAACGCGCCCAACCTGAAACTCGCGTTGCCCACGGCGCTCCTCGTGCACGCAAGTACTCCACCGGACAGCCTCACGCCGCAGATGTTGCAGCAGACCGGGCTCTGGCTGGCCAGCGAACCCCAATACGATGCCGCGGGCGCACTGTGGTCGCTGCAGGGCCGTCTCGCCGCCGGCCGCGCCCGCCCCGACGCGCCCGCGCCGCGCGACTACCTCGCCATGGCGCCCGAAATCCCCTGTGTCCTTGACGGCGTGTATTCGGGCTGGGACCAGGAGTATCAGGACATCCAGCGCCTCACGTCCGGAGAAGCCGTTCCCGGAGACCGGTGATGCGGGAAACCCCTGCCCGCGCGGCGGACGTCTCCGGCGCCAACCCGGCGCACGATCTCCGCGCATTGACGTGCCCGCGGCATCGACAAGCCCCGCCAGGGAATTTGACTTCGCTCATTTTCGCATGCTATAGTTTGCCGACTTTGAGCGGGCTTGCCCGCATGGATTCGGGGGCGTAGTTCAGCTGGTTAGAACGCCGGCCTGTCACGCCGGAGGTCGCGAGTTCGAGTCTCGTCGCTCCCGCCAGTAAATTGCAAAACGCCAGTGAGTTGGACGCAACTCACTGGCGTTTTTCTTTGGAATCGTGGATGGGACTGCTGGAAGCCTGCGCGGGAACGGCAATTCCCCAGCCGGGGGCAGACGCGTCGCGGTGTTCCTGGTACGCCGGGCTAGAGCCCCAACGCCGCGTTGATCACCAGTTGGATGTCGACCGCATCGCAATCCCCATCCGAGTCCACGTCGATTTCCGGCGTACCCGGAATCTCCAATGCGGCATTGATGGTCAGTTGTACGTCGACCGCATCCACGGAACCGCTGCCGTCGACGTCCTCCGGGGCCAGGACCGTGATGTAGGCGGTCTTCGTAACTTCTTCGACACCGTCCACAAATTGCCCCCCGTCGTCGTGCCCCACGTAGCCCTCCACGCGCAGCCGCACGGTGTAGAGGCCCGGCTCGGTGTAGGTATGCGACACCGGACCAGATGGGTCGGTGTATTCCGGGGGCCAGAGGGCATTGATGTCCCACTGACGTTTCAGGATGTCTCCTTGCGACAGATCGGTGAAGACTACCGTCAGCGGGGCATACCCTTCCGTTACGTCGGCGGCGAAATCGGCCGACAGTGGAAGCACGTGACGGATTGGCAGGGTGTAGTCGGCAAACGCGGCATTCCCCTCCAGCGTAGTCGAAGCTACACGGAAATCGACGGTCGAGAGTTTGAGGTAGGTTTCACTTGCCCAGACATAGGCATCGGTGTAGACGCCGTCTCCGGCAACGTCATCGCCCAATGTCCCGTCGTCCCACAGGGCGGAATCCGTTCTATACACGCCTTCCGGGTAGCGGCCGAACGGGTCCATGGGGAACTGTCGCATGATGGTCAGGTCATCACCCGATGGGTAGAGAAGGAACTTGTGGCGGTAGACCGGCTGGATGCTGTCCTGAAGCACCAGTTCCGCTTTCGGAACTACCGCAACGCCCAAGACGGCGGGAGGAGCGCCCGCCTTGGTGACCATTTCCCAATCGAAGCGCAGGAGGTCAGGCTCGGCAAGTGCCGGCGGGGTGGCGATGACCGTCGCCCAGAACAGCACGCGGCTGCCGTCCTCCGATATTGCGCTCTCCTTGTCGATGCGCGCACAGATGCGGTCCGCGACGGGAATGACCAGTGAACCGTCTGTCTTGGCAAGTTGCAGCCCCGTAGGGTTCATCGGCCAGTAGTACGAGACGGCGGAGCCGTCTTTGCTGAGCCGGGGCCGCTCCGGATAGACTTTGTACAAGGTGTTGCCGGGGTCGAGACAGGTTGCGGCGCCCCCGCTTGTGGGCATCACAAACAGGCCGTTATTCGCGGCGTTTTCGGAATGGTATCGGCAAAATGCAAGCGTGCCGCCCGAGCCCGAAAGCGATGCGCCGCTGAGCCCGACATGCACCGGCACGCCTTCCCGCATTTCGTAGAGGTCGACGAGGATTTGGGCGGTGCCGGGGGCATTGGTGGCGACTCCCAGGATGTGAAACGCGGGATGGCCATCGAAGTCGAATCCGCCAACGGGCAAAGACACCAGGCTTCCCGTGTAATCGCAGTCGATATAGCCGCCGGAAGCTATCACGCTCACCGCGGCATCGACCACGCCCGAAACGTCGCGGAGGTTGTCGTCCGAGAAGAGGGGGGACGCGGGGGCAAGCCCGTTCGTGGGTATTTGGTAGAGAGTAAATCCAGACGGGTCTAGCCCGGCTACGCCCCCTGAGTACGGCCCGAAGCGGTTGATGAAAAAAACGCTGGTCCCGTCGCCCGAGATGCAGAACAGGTCACCAACCTGCTGGATTGAGAGGTCGACATCCCCGAAATCGTTCGTTCCGTAAAGTTGCACCGACACTTGTGTCGGGAGGTTCTTGTTGGTGGCGCTGGGGACGTCGTAGACGACGATCTGCTTGGCGCCGCCCATGCCGCCCGCGTACTCGAGGATATAGGCTACCGTGTTGCCGTCGTCCGAGATCTCAAAGCACGAGTTCAGATGCAGAATTCCTTCACCCACAAGAGCAGCCGTATAGATAATCGTCTCGTTGGTACCGTCGGCGTTCATAATGCGCAGCGATTCCGCGCTGAGGTCGTTTGCTCTCGCGTAGAAGAGCACCTTCGAACCGTTGGCACTCATGCGGAAACAATCGAAACCCGCATACATGCTGAAATGATAGTCGCCGGCCTCGTGGTCCGTGATGCGCTCGATGGTCCCCTGGCGGATAAGATCCACCGCTTCGTCGGCGAGGCACAACGTGGGGGCAAGGACACCGAAAGCAGACAGCAGCGCGATGACCGAAAGAAACTCCAGCGACACAGAAATACTGCGCGAAACGCACACGGGAAGTTCTCCCTCAGACGCCCCCTACGCCGCGTCCGGTCGTGCCTCCCTGCCGAAGGGTCCCCCGTGACCCGGGAAGCGCCAATGCTCCGTGCGCGTAGCATAATTCTCCGGTAACATTCTGTCAATACCCTCGAAAAACCCGAATCTCTCGAAATACCCCGCCCGCAGGACTCGGTGCGCCGATCTCACGCCGCGTTCATGCGGTTCCGAATCGTCATGTCCGATCGGTCGCGCGGAGGAAGGGGAGTTTTTCGGTGCGGCCGGGCAGGCGGTGGTAGTCGGAGAGGATGGCCTCGGCGGCGACCTCGGGAGTGACGCCGCATGAATCGATGAGGTAGCGGTGGAGGGATTGGCACAGGCGGGCGAGGCTGATGCCGTGCGTGCGGCCCAGGGTGGCCCACAGATGGTCGGAGAACGCCATGAAGGCCTCGAACGCCGATGACTGGCTCGTCCACAGGGCCGCCAGAGAATCCGGGAAATTGCCCGAGTTGTAGTAGAGCTCAAAGAATCGCGCGAAGCGTTTCAATCGCTGCATCCGCGAAAAATCGAGCGTGGCGGTCTGAAGAACTTCGTAGGGCGGCGCGGCGGAGAACACCATCTTCTGCGGTCCCGCATGGCGGGCGATGGGCGCGCCTTTCAGGCGTTTCAGGATGCCCACCTGGATCTCCTGCGGCCGCACGGCAAACAGCCGGTCGAATCCGTCCCGGATGCTGTCCCAGGTTTCGTGGGGCATCCCGAGCACCAGGTCGGCATGCAGCAGGGCGCCGGTCTGTTCGCGCAAGAAGCGCAGCGTATCCAGCGTCGCGTCGAGGTCCTGCACCCGCGATATGGCCTCCTGGGTTTGGGGATTGAAGGTCTGTACCCCGACTTCGAGACGCAACACGCCGGACGGAAACGACGCCATCCGTTTGAGGACGCGCGGCGACAGGCGGTCCGGCACAATTTCAAAATGCACCTGCATGCCGTCACGCAAACGGGCCCGAAAGAAATCCAGGATCTCCAGCACCCGGTCTTCCCGCAGGTTAAACGTACGGTCGACAAACTTGAACTGACGCGCGCCGCGTTCGAGCAGCGCATCCATAGCGTCAAAGAAGGGGGAGAGGGGAAACTCGCGCACGCAGGGTTCCAACGAGGACAGGCAGAACTCGCACCGGAACGGGCAGCCGCGCGACGTCTCGACATACAGCGTCCGGTGAGCGATGTCATGGCCGGTATAGGCGGAATAGGGAACGGTCAGTGCGGCCAGTTCCGGTCGTTCCGCGACGAACACCTTTTGACTCGGGGGATGGCCCCCCAGAACCGCCTCCGCCAGCTCGCGAAACGTCTGTTCCCCTTCGCCCGGGACCAGGTAATCGGCCATCCGGTAAAGGTCCGTTGCCTCGTACTCGTAGCTGATCTCGGGACCGCCCAGCACAAGGATGGTTTCGGGCGACACTCCCTTGAGAGTCTGGACAAGCCGTGTGATGGTCTCGATGTTCCAGATGTAGACGCCGATGCCGATGATCCGCGGCCGTTCGAGCAGCAACGCCTCCGCGATCTCCGCCGGTTCCTGGCCAATGATGAATTCGCGTATGCCCGCGCGCGGCTGCAGCGGCCCGAGATTGGCCCAGAGATACCTCAAGCCGAAGGCCGTATGGCTGTACCGCGCGTTCAGCGTCGTGAGAATGATGTCGTGCATGGTTGCAATGCAAACCCTGCGGGACGGACCCCGGCGTGCAGCGTCACGCGGCCCGCGTGATGGGGTCAGTCCCGGGTTTTCATTCCGGAGACCTCGCTGGCCTGAATGTTCCGGATGAGGCTGCGCAGGACCACGGCGAACGCGGCGAGCATGAACAACGCCGCGAAACTGAGCATGAACGCGGCGACTCCATACACCAGGTACTGCCGCTGCGGGGGATCTTCCGGGAACGTAGGCGGCGAAACCAGCTGGAATTCGTCAATCGTATTGGCCAGCGCCAGTTCGGCCTCAAGATGGCTTGCGGCCAGACTGGTGAAAATGTCCAGCCCGGTCATGAAATCGCGCTGCAAGGCTTCTTCCAGCGCTGTGCGTTCGCGCTCGAGTTCATCGACCCTCATTTCCGTGACACGCTGCTCACGCATCAAGCCGTAGAGGCGCTCTTTGTCGATCCGGTCCAGTTCGGAATGCTTCGAGCGGTCCAGCATGACCAGGGCCTTGCGTTTGGCGTGATACTCGGCCTGAAGCGTTTCCAGACCGGTTCGGAACGAGTCGATTTCCCGCGCGATGTGCTGAAGTTCGAGGGGGGCCGACGTCAGCGTCAGGCGCGCTTCGGAGAGCTGTTTCTGCAGCATGATGCCCACGGGATTCCCCCCGGAGGTCTCCACGCGAAAGGCATCGAGCTGCAGGGGCGTCTCGACATCCAGCTCGGGCGGGATCAACCCTTCCTCCGGCTCGGGGCGTTCTTTCGGAGGCGGCATCTGCTTTTCCAGCGTCTCGAGTATCTCCTCAAACCGTTTCTCGTGCTCGTCCTGCAGCTCGCGATGCGGACTCTTCGTGTATTCCTCCAGGAGTTTGCGGATATTCTCCCGGCGCTCGAGGTCGACGACCAGACGTTTCCCGGCGCGTTTCTCGAGTTCCTCTTCGCGCAGGGCCTCCGTCTCGTCCGCAGGTGCGGGGATCGGCTCGATAGCCTGTTCCTTCTCGGAAACCGCAATGTCCCACGACGTTGTGACGGAATCCAGCGCGTCCGCCGCGCCGGTCTGGGCGGCCAGTTCGGCCAGCGTCGCTTTGGCACGCTCCAGTTCAAGCGATTTCCTCGCCTGGGCCAGTTCAAGTCCGGCGAGGATGCTCTCCCGGGCCTGCATCTCCGTTTCCATCAACGGGAGGGCGAATTCCGCTTCCGCCGCCGCGATGCGCGCGTCCCAGGCGTCCCCCGTTTCCCGGAGGAGCCGGATGGTCTCGGTTTCGTATTCCTGTTCGACGCGAATCCGCTCGGCTCTCAAGGTTTCCAGAAGGTTGCCGCTTTCGTCCTTGGTGCGGTTCAGCTCATCGGACAGTTGCCGGAGCGACGTGCGCTGTTCCTCCGTCTCGTTCTTGAGATAGCCGGCCATGTCTTCTTTTGCGGAAAACGTGACCGTTTTCGACCAGTCCCGCGCCGTCTCGACCCAGAGACGGGCAAGCTCGTAGGCTTTGTCCGGCGATTGTGCCGTCACGCGCAGCTCGATCGTGGGATAGTACTCGACCGCGTAGGGCGTCTTGATCTCCAGGCGGGCATTCGGCGCCATCATGCGCCGCAACTGCGCCACGGTGAGCAAGGGGTCCGATTCGCTCGCGTGATAGGTGTTGTAGGCCTGGGCAATCGACGCGAGCATGCCTTCCGATTGCAGAAGGAGCACATAGTCCGTGACGTCGAGCGGCTGAGGGAGCAGCGATTTCGCCTTTTCCTCGCTGGATTGCGTCTCGTCTTTCTTGGTACGGCTTACCAGCATTTGCTGTGGCCGCACAATCGCAATGGACTCGCTGAGGTACGTGGGCTCGTGTGTGATGGCCACATAGGCCCCTGCAACCAGTGCCACGGCCAGTGACACCAGGGCGATCCACTTGAAATTCGGCTTCAATTGAACAAACAAGCGCGCAATATCGCCAAGCTGACCCCACTCTTTGCTCACAGTCACCTCCGACACCGCCCTGGCGGGCGCATTCACCCCACCCTAGCAGGCAAGTCCCGTCATGTCAATTGTTTAGGGGCCGCGCCCCGTTCCGCTCAGGGAAGGCGCAGGTGCGAACATCCCGCGATAGGCACAAAGGCGCTGGCGCCGGGTTCCAACCCGTTCGGCTCGTAATACTCCCGGGTAAGCCGGCTGACCACCTCCTCCGCGCCACGCGATTCCGTCAGCACCATCATGCACCCGCCCAGACCGGCGCCCGAAATTTGCGCCCCGAGCACGCCGGGCGTGTCGAGCGCGATGTCTGCCATCCGGTCGATTTGGGGGATGCTGCACGCGTACGAGCCCGGCTGCGCATAGAGCTGCCCCGCGAACACCCGGCCGGGATCTTCGCTCTGGAGATCACTGATGCGGGCGTTGATGTAGGGGTCGTCCAAGGGCGGAAGATACGCGGCGCCGTCCGGTCCCGCAACCCGGTCGCCGTTATGCGAGACATTCATCATCCATCCGAACCGTTTCATATCGCCCTCGAGGAGGAGCCGGTGAAGCATCTTGCTGCGCTCGCACTCCGCAATGCCAAACAGCAGCCGCGCGCGCAGGGGATAGCTCTCGCGGGCCGAGTGCATCAGGGTAATCCGTTCAAACGCCTCGTTTCCGATGGTCCGCCGCAGGGTATCCGCGCCGACGGTCTCCGGCACATCCAGCAGGATGCGGTAGACGTCCGCCGACCGTATTCCCAGGGTTTCCGGCGAGATGTCGCGCAGATGGGCGATTAACGGGGCGTAGTTCGGAAAGAGTTTCCGGACCCAGTGCACCGCCAGCTCATACGAGGCCACCCGTTCGTTGAACGCTTCGCGCGCGCCCGCGGCTTTCCGCGCCTGCACCCGCGAATTCGCGATGATGAGCGAATAGCCCTCAGGAAACGGCACGTACCCGCGGATCACGAACGGGAAGAATCCCACGGTGACCACCTGCCCGAACTGGCTCAGCTTCACCGCCGCGTGGTCGGCGCTGCCGCCCCGCGTGCCCACAAACCATTCGCCTTCACCGCACAGGTACACCAGATCGTTCGGCGTGACGTCGAGACCGTTTGAAAGCACCAGCGCCTCGCCCATCGCCACCACGAGGGCCGAGGAGGAGCTCAGGCCGGCCGCCATCGGGATGTCGCCGCTCACCACGCAGTCCACCCCGTGAATCCGACGGTCTTTGAACCGTTCCTGCAACCGGAGCATGGGCGCCTTGAGATAATTGCCCCAATTCCCCTGGAGGTCGCTCACCATCTTGAGGACCGCTTCGCTGTCGACGAAATCACGCCATTGGTCGAGCCGGACCTGGCGCAACAGGTCGTCTACGGAGAATTCCAGGTCTTCGAACGCATCCTCGTCGAGGTTGTGGGCGCGCACCAGCGTGTCATGCCGCGGACGCGCCACCATAATGTGCTCGCGATCGATGGCCGTCAGATTGACGCAGCCGCCCCGGTGGTCTACGTGGCGCCCCATCAGATTGATGCGGCCCGGAGCCCGGATCACCGTCACGGGACCATCCGCCCCGTACCGCTCGATGAACAGCTCCACGGTGTGCAGCAGACGGGCCCGCTTCTCTTCGCGAAGGCTCGCATTATCGCCGTAGATGGCCCGCAGCATCTCCGATACGGCCCCGTCGGGATTCGCAAGAACCCGCGCCCAGGTCTCCGCCGGCTTGAAGGCCGCCGGATCCAGAGCGACCTGTTCCGCGACGTCCAGCCCCAGTTTCTTCCGGAAATGCTCTTCGATCTCCAGCAGTTCGGGAGGGCTGTTAAACCCCAGGACGTCTTCGGGGTCATCGACGGGCACCGGCGTGACCGTCAGACCGCGCGAGACCGCATAGTCAATCGTGTCGGTGAGGTATTCCTCTTTTTGAACGTTGTCGCGGCGCAGACTGGCGAGGGCCTCGTACAGCACCGGAGCGCGGAACAGGTAGACCGCCTGGTTGACCCATTCCACGGAGTTTTCGATGTCCTCGGAGGTCCGCGCCTCGCCCGCGATCTGAAAGGTCGTTCCTTCCTGGCTGGCTTTGAGGAGATCGGCCTTTTCAATGATCTGGAGGAGGCTTCCGCCGGGGCCGGTCACGATGCGGCCCGCGTTGGGCCAGCGGCGTTTCGGCGCCACGACCAGGGCCACGTCGGGCTGACCCTGCTCAAACGCCGTAATCAGCTTGTCGAGCGTACGGGGCTCGATGAGCTTGTCGCCTGCCAGAACCAGGACGGGACCGCCGTACCCCAGCCCGGACAACACATTGGCCCCCTGGCGGGTCGCGTGACCCGTCCCCAGCAGATTCGCCTGGTACGCAAACAGGGCATCCGGAAACTTCGGCCCGACTTCATCGACTACCGTGCCCGCCAGATGACCCACCACCAGGATGTTGGGCGCGCTGCCCCGTGATTCAAGGGTCTCGAGCAGATGGCAAATGGCCGGTTTTCCCGCCACGGGAAAACACACCTTCGGCGTCTTCGGAGACTGCATCCGCCGCCCCTTGCCCGCGCACAGAATGATCGACGCGATACGCCCTTGTTCGCCCCCTGAAGGCACGGAATACCTCCCCTCACTTCTCCCGGAACGGAAGCCTGTGGGTGCTGCTCTGTCCAGGCAACAGAGTATACACAATCTCCCCGCACGCTGCGAATAAAGACCCGTTTCCAGCGATGAAACTGCCCGCGTAAGTCTCCGCCGGTTCTTGATTTGTCGCCGTTCCGCGGATACTATGGCTGGCACGGGGGGCGACTTCCTGACCAGCGAGGGTCGTGACCCCTCTTTAATCGGGCGGGGGGCGCCGGCCGCAGGGCCATGACGCGCGCTGCACGCGCCGCGTCGCCGTTCCGGGGATTGACCGGTCGGTTCAGAGTCGCAACGCTGAGTGAGAAACGGCCATTCTAGAGGTATTTGAAAAGAGAGTCTTCGATTTGTTCGCGTTGCTGCGAACGCGCACCGTGCGAAACATGTCGCTTCTGACGGCGGTCAACTTCGTTTCGGGGCTCCTGCGCTTTCTCTGCACCATCCTGATGGCGAAAATCCTCTCTCCCGCGGACTGGGGAAATGTCGCCATATTCATCTCGATCCTGGACGTGGTGTTCATCCTGGCCGACGGGGGTCTCAATGCGACCCTGGTCCGTTTTGTCGCCGCGTTTCCCGACAGGCGGGCAACCTCGGTTGTTGGGCGCTGCCTCGGTCTGAAGGCGCTCCTGGCGGCTGTCCTGTTCCTGGGATTGTGGGCGCTTCAGGGTCCGATCCTCGCCAATCAGCAGTTCCCCCCGGAACTTCACTGGGTCTATCTCTTCTCGATCGTTTCCGCGATCGCCCTGGCCTTCCACACGATGTCTCTCTCGATATTCCAGGCCAGGGAGGAATATGGCCGCTACTCGGTTTCTTTTCTGACGGTGAACATCATACGCGTCTCCGGGCTCGCCCTGTTCGCCCTGCTCGGAAAAGACAGCCTCCACGCCCTGATACTGGTGTATTTCTCCGCCCCCTTCATCGGACTGCTGCTCGTTTTCCCCTTCGCACTCACGAGCCTGCGGCGCACCGCATCGTTTCCGCCAGCGCACGTGCAGACGAAGGATATCGTGGCGTTCATGCTGCCCCTCACCGCCATGAACGCCATCACCATCGGCCACATGCGGGCCAGCACCTTCATGCTGAAAATGATGGCATCGCCCGAGGCCGTCGCCAATTACGAATTGGCGTATCAGATCGGGTTTGCGCTGCCCCTGGTCACGCGCGCCATGATCACCGTGCTCCTGCCGCGCGTGTCGACGATGAAGGAGCGCGATGAGCTGCTCCGCTACCGGCGCCGCGTGCTGCGCCTCTACGGCATCATCCTGCCCCTGACGATTGCGGGCGTCCTGCTCGCGCCGCTGTTCATATCCCTGGTATTCGGAGAAAAGTACGCCGAATCGCTCGACATCATCCGGCTGCTCATTCTGGCGTTCGGAATCAGCGTCCTCATGCCTCCCCTGGGCCTGGTGTTCTATGCGGTGAAGCGGCCCATCTACCTGACGTGGGTCCAACTGCTCCAGTTCGCGGTAACCGTGGTCCTCAACTGCTACTTCATTCCCCGCTGGGGAGGCGCCGGCGCCGCCGTGGTCATGCTCATCGGCACCCTGGTCTCCGCATCTGCTATTATCACGCTTTCATCGAGGGTGATTCGAAACCATGAGCCGGACCCCGCGTGACACGTTGCCCGGGTCCAGGCGGCACGCAAACACGAGGACCGCTTTCGAGTGAGTACGGTGGACAACAGGTGCGCGAGTGCGATCCCGCTCCCGGAGGACAGCCGACCGGAGCGTGAGACGGTCCGCCGTTTTTTCCCCGTGTCGGGCATCGCGCTGTTTCTGGGCGTGTACCTGGTGTATGACGCCGTCTGCTATACCATGCCCGGCCCGGCAACCGTGCTCGCCTATGCGCAGTGCGGTCTGATCCTGGCCGTTGCGGTGGTGAATCTGCGCTGGGGAGTCTATTCTTTTATCGTGTCTGTGATCTTCGCCGACGAAATATCCCGTTACCTCTGGGAATTCACCGGCGATTCCGGCGTGACGAACTTTCTCACGGTCTCCGTGGGCGGTGTCGCCCTCTCCAATCTCGTGGCGGTGGGGCTCATGGCCATCGCCGTGGCGCTGAGCATCCTGCGCTTCACGCACGCCCCGAAACGCCTCCGGCTTTTGCCCGCCGACTGGGCCATGGTCGCGGTAGGCCTGGTGTATCTCGTTGCCTCGCTCCACGGGTTTCGCAGTCTTCTGACCGAACCCCGGCTTGCGGTTAACCATCTCAATCTCCCGCTGATGCTGCTCGGCCTCTATTTCATTGTGCGGATATTCTTCAACGAACCCGTGCTCGCGTTCCATTTCTGGCGGGTGGCGCTTCTCGCCATGGCGGTCAAGGTCCTGGGCTGGACGCTGCTCGCGTTCACGGGCGAAGGCTCCCTGTTCGGGACCACCCTGCGCGTGGGGTTCGGCGCCGGCTGGAACCTCTTTGTCTTCGTGTTTCTCCTCGGCACCATCTTCGTGATTCACGGAAACGCGTTTCGCCTGCTGGACCGCCTGATCGCGGCCGGCCTGGCGATCCTGGCCGGGGGGCTGCTGCTGGTGAATGCCGGCCGCATGTTATGGGTGTTTTCCGCGCTGGGCCTGCTGATTCTGGTTCTGGTCGATCGGGCCCGCGCCAAGCTCTACATGCTGGGTTTCTCGGGCTTGTGCGCGATCGCGATCGTCTTTCTCGTCACCTTGCTGGGGGAGGCCATGTTCGACACCATCGCCTCCATGGCCAACACCCTCAAGGTCTGGGAACGCCACGAGATGGAGGCTTCGCATTCCACCATGGTGCGCGTATACGAGTTTCGCAACATTCACGCCCAGTTGGTCGACCACAATAACCTGCTGCTCGGAGACGGACCGGGAAGCACCTTCACCGACCTCTACCATCCCTTCCCGTTCGGATTGGATCGCGGCGATTATCCGTTCGAGGAGCAGGAACAGCGGCAGTATCACAATTCACATTCCCTCTTCACGCAGCTCATGCTGCAGGTGGGCTACCTCGGGATGACCATTTATCTGGGCGCGTTCGGCGTCGTGTTCCTGATGCTGTACATCGCTTGCCGCCGCCTGAAACATCTGCAGTTTCGCATGCTCGCCCTGGGAATGTTGTGTTTCCTGCCCTGTCTGGTTTATATGTCGTGGAACTCAAAAGCCAATATGCTGCTGGGCCTTTTCGCCGGCGCCGCGGGAATCCTGATGGCCCTGCAACACCAGGAAGCCGTCCAAAGCACCCCGGCTCCGGGCTCGGAGAGCGCATGAAGGGGCCTGCTTCCCAAAGAAAACGCCCGGGGAGGCCGGCACGGCAGGCCGTCTGTTGCGCGCTCAGTTCAACCCGCATGAAGATTCGACGTAAACCATGGCATGCGCACACCAACGCCGCGAGGAACTCATGACCGCAGATCATCCAATTCTGGTAACGGGGGCGCATCGATCAGGAACAACCTGGGCCGGGAAAATGCTCTGCGCGGGCAACGAAGCCTACTATGTGTTTGAGCCGTTTGACGTGGCGAAAGACGCCGGACTCGAAGGACCCCGCTGGATGCCCGACGATCTTCCGTACATGTTCTATCACATCCCCGTGAACAGCCCCTCCGAATACGAGCCCGCCCTGCGCCGCGCCGTCGAGCTGCGCTATCCGCTCCTGCGCAACCTCACGCGCATCCGCACCCCGCGCCATGGCGGCCGCCTCTGCAAAGACGCGCTTTCAAGCCAGTTTGCCCGCCTTGCCGGGAGACGGCCCCTTCTCAAAGACCCCATCGCCCTGTTCAGCGCCGAATGGCTCGCCCAGACGTTCGACATGAAGGTCGTGGTGATGATCCGCCACCCCGCCGGGTTCGCCTCCAGCATCAAACGCCTCAACTGGCACTTCAACTTCGCCAACTTCACCGGACAACCGGCCCTCATGGACGGCCTGCTCGCCCCGTACAAAGACCAAATCCTCGAATATGCGCGCCAGCCCCGCGACATCATCGACCAGGCCATCCTCGTCTGGAATGCCATGTATTCGGTCGTCCGGCGCTACCAGGAAACCCACCCCGACTGGTTCTTCGTCACCCACGAACGCCTCGCCGCGGACCCGCTCGCCGAATTCAAACCGCTCTACGACTATTGCGGCCTCACGTGGAACGCCCGCGCCGAATCCATCATCGCCGCGCATTCCGGCAACGACAATCCCCGCGACGTCGCCCCCGAAAATTACCGCGCCATCCGGCGGGATAGCCAGGCCGCCGCCAAAACCTGGAAACACCGTCTTGAGGCAGACGAGGCCGAGCGCATCCTCGCGGGCACCCGCCGCGTCGCGTCGCATTTTTACCCTGAGGAGGAACTGGATGGCCACTGAACCCGTTACTCTCGGCCGCAGCATCGCCTGCTCAGGCGTCGTTCTCGCCATCCTCCTGGCACCGGGGTGTGGCGTGGACCGTGATACCCTCGCTACTCCAACACGGTACAACAACCCCGCGATCGTCCCCGAGGAGATCTCGCTGTTTTTTAATCAAGACTTTGAAACCGTCGAGGCGGGACGGCCAGTCGAGTGGGTGCCACGCAAGAACCATGAAGACAAGGTTTCCGTGGTTCAGGAGAGCGCCTACTCGGGCAAGAATGCTCTGTGCATCGACTACGGTCCCGAGTGGTACTTTGTTTCACAGGCAGCAAGCATCGATCCCGGCCTCGTGGCCGGCAAAGTGCTCACAGTGACCGCGATGGTCAAAACGGAGGGGGCCCCATTGGCCACCGTGAATCTGTCTCTGGACGGCTTTTACCAGTTTTCCTCTGCAAGAGCCCCCAGCAATGGCAGATGGAACAAGGTCGAAGTCTCGTGCCTGGTTCCCGCTTGGTGGCCCGGCCCCACAGTCACGTTGACGTTGAATACCGGGAGCGCCCCTGCCGGACCGGTCCTCTTTGACGATATCCATGTCCATGTTAAATGAAAAATCAGCGCTGAGAGTCCCACCTTTAGGTTCCCTGCTGGTATTCCAGAACCCAGAAGTGAAGAGGGACCTCGTGCACCCGCAAGGCCAGACGTAATGCCGCTTCCGGGATGGTGGCTTTGCAGGAAATGACTACGTACCGAATCTTGTGTTTCTTGATCTGTTTTGCCAGTGCCGTCTCGTCGCTAAGGACCTCGTACCCAATGAAATGGACGGCTCGTGCGCCAATGGGTTCAGAGACTTGTCCAATCAACAGTCGATTCAAGACCGGCTCATCCATCGAATGCAATGCGACGGCATCCGTACCGCGCAGAATCTCATCAAAGATACTGCAGCTCAGCGGGGGTTGGATGTATCCAATCGGGTCATGCCAGTAGAACGTTCGCGCAACCCGGAGTGGAGCCTCGCGAAACGGCGGCCAGTCAAGGCCGGTCGCGTATGAATACGACACTGCACCCCACCAAACCGCGCAATACACTGCTTCAAACACCATAAGCCCAACACAAAACAACACCCAGAGACGTGGAAGCACGCGCCATGGATTTCGCCAGCGCATTGTCGAGGAAAGAGTCTGCTGGGCGGCGAAGAAAAAGCACGGCAGACCCAGCCCGTATATCCAGTAGCTGTATCGTGCCCTGCCCGAGCCGGGGATTAAATGCAAAGCAAGGGTGCCAAACAGAAGTAGGAGCAACAACCATGTAAGTACGAAGGCTGCCTGACTCGGCGCTCGGGTTCGGATGTCTCTCCATAGCTGCCCTGCCTGGCAGAGGAGCACATACGCAATACCCGGCAACGCCCCCAGAAGCCACAGATACCCCCATCCTCCGTACCAGTTGGGAATGGCCTTAACGCTCTTGGGCCAGTGCTGCTCCTTCGGGCCGAATCCTCCTTGAAGCCAGAGTTTTGCGAGAGGGAACTTTGCATTAGATGCTGCAGTTTCTGTTGTCTGATCGTGCGGAAAAAGCACATGGCCCGCGACCGAAATTTTTGCCGGCCACATCGGGTTGCCGTGACGTACCCAGTTCCTGAAATACCAATATCCGCCGACCGCGATACCGCACAAGGCAATCAATGACAAGAAGAGAATCCCTTTCAGGAAAAACCGTCTGCGCACCAGAGAACTGGGGTTTTCCAGCGCCAGGGCAGGACGAAGACGTACAGGACAGACGACGACCAGGAGGAACAGCGAGGTAAGCCAGACTCCACAGCAGGCCACCAATATCGGGCCGGAGAGCTTAGAGCCCAACGTTAGACCCATTGCGCAGCCCACAGGCCCCGCAAAGAGCCATTCCAACCGGAATCGCTGAAACCCTTTGATCATATGGACCGCAAGGGCCATCATCGCGATGACAGCACCGGCATACGCAGCGTCAATCTTTGTTGTCGGCAGCTGCTGTATAGTAACGGGGAGCAAGGCGAAACACGCCCCCGCTGCCAACGCGAGCCGCGAGTTGACCCCCAGAACGCGCGCAAGATAAGCCATGCCCAGCATGGCCAGCGGCGCATACAGGAAACCGCCGATAGAGGCGAGATGCGAGTTGTCAAAAGCCTGAATGATGGTCCAGGCACACGCCTCCACTCCAAATGGAAAACCATTGAAAACCATCGACGTAAAGCGCAACCAGGCGCTGAGCCCCTCAACGCCCAGTTCCGGATCGTGCTCGACGAAACTGATGTAGCCGTTCTGGGCCCAAAAATTCATGACCGGAAAGTGATAAGCGGGACCGTCCCAGGAAAAATCCGGCTTGAGCCACATTTGCACCGCCATAAACAGCAACACCATTGCGGCAATGCTCGCTACCGCAATCGCCAGACTTCTGGCTGCCCGTGAGTCTTCGCCAGCATCAGCCTCAGAGATCGGTTCTCTGTCCCTCAGAACGCGCCATTGCATGATTCCGAAAAAACCGGACGCCATAAGGATGAGGATGGCCACGATTTGCGTAACCGGGATTCTGAGCAGGCTGCACCCAATGACCAGCACCTGAATACCCGCAAAGGCAACGGCGTACGCGGCGAGCAGGCGCAGGATGCCGTCTGGATGCCCCAGGCGCAGGATGTCTGCCGCGGCTTTCCACTTCGTGAGAATAGTGACTCTAAGCCGGCCTCGAACCAGATCCTTTTTCGCGGTGCAATGTGCCACAACGAGTCTTCCTACATCCGTAATCCAAACGCGCGCTTGCTCCAGAAACGCAGCATCGTCACTTCAAAGACGAACATGGCAGCGGTTGCCACGGCGGCGCCCAGGATGCCGAAATAGGGCGTGTTTGTACACGAAATGCCGTCGAGGGTGTTCCACCCCAAGGTGGTCGTCATAACGCTGCCCAGATACAACAACGGTGGGTAAAACCATGAATAGGCCTTTGTGACGGCCACGATCATCGACGCCGGGCTTTCGCCGCGGCTACTGTTCACGGCATTGATATGATTTCGCGTATGGCTGATGTGCCAAGTCTCGTCGTGGCTGCAGAGATGGTGGTCATTGATAAGCCACCACACATTCGAGACAATGTGCCCGGTCAACAACCGCAGAAGGGCCGTCAGCACCGCGACTGTCGGACGCCTCTTAATTGTCTCGGTGGGATTCCGCATGTACCGCCCCGGGTTCATCTTCAATTTCCAGCACATCGTTCTTTGCCGTGGTTAAGGGATATCGCTTGTCCAGTGCTACGAATACCCCCGCCAGAAGCAGCTCCGTGATGTTCACAACCAGCCGTATCACCAATGCTCCGACGACAACCGCGGGTTTCGGCAGGAAGGCCGACAGAACCAGGTACAGCACGCCTTCGGTGACACCGAGACCTTGGGGTGCAAAGAAAGCTGCCATACCAACGAGCCCGGCTGCAAAGAATGTCCCGGTTGTAACAAGATAGTAGCGGAATTCGATGGGCGTCAAACCGCGTAGCAGGAGAAAGAAGGCCAGCCCGTGAATCAGACATCCAAGGCATTTGGCAGCCACGAAACCCAGCATCTTCGGAAACGTGGGGAAATACTCCAGGGGAGCCCGGCCTGCTATGCGAAACACTGCATTCATCGTTGGCTTGAGAATTGGCGGATACAGACAAAGTAGAAACAAAGGCGTGAGGGCAAGGGCCACATAACGCACAAAAGGCGGAATGAGTCCCTTTGCTGCCGTAACACCTGCCAGCACGATAAGTCCGGCGCCGGCCCACGAGGAGACATAATCAACGCCCATGGCCATCGTAATAGCTCGCCTTGAGTGGCCGTTGTATTCCTTGAAGCGCATCATAATCAGGGTGACTTTGCCAGGCACATAGCGTCCCAGGCGAGACAGAAAATAGGCTTTACCCGACCGCGCCAGAGGCATACGGATGCCAAAAGAGGCTGCAATGAGAACCCAGTTCAGGAACTGAGTCAGATGGCCCAGGAATGCGCAAAGGAATGCCACAATCAGAGAGGCGGGCTGCAGCGTGAAGTCTTCCGCGCTGATCTGTGCGATAGCTCTTGCCATGGCGTAGCCCACGACTATAAGCACGCCGACAAGCACCAGCCGCCACAGCCATTTCGATTCCCAAAGCGCGCGAAGCACGTCCTATTCCCTCTTTTTCGCTATTGCAATGGTCTGGTAGCACCACGGACGCGGAAAAGGCACCAGCCCAAATGGCGATTGAATTCCCCCGGAGAGAAGCCGCACGTCAGTGAACCCTGCCCGCTCCAACATCCGAATCAACCAGCGCTGCGGGTAGAGACACACGTGATGCCTGGTGTAGAAGAAGCGCCGCGACAACGTGAGTGTGAGAAGCCGTTCCCACGGAGAGTTGGGATTGGGCGTCGACAAAACGAGGATTCCGCCACGTTTCAAGGTATCCAGGCTGTTTCGCAAGAAGCGAATTGGGTCCTCCAAGTGCTCGAGCAGTTCGCCCGCATGGATTGCATCAAAAGACTCCGGCTCAAAGGGATGGGGAAGATTCATAACATCGCCCTCGAAAGCTCCCGTATAATTCGCGGGAGGTTCTGGTCGCTCCAAGTCGAGGCCAATTACCTCGGGGTTGTGCAGATACGGGTTCGGCTGCTGAGCCCACCCGAGATCCAATACGCGGCCTTTTCCTTCGCAGAGGTGGGCGAGTTTCCTTATTCTGTAGCCTTCGAACGACATGGTTCAGGGTTTGCTCCCGGGTTTCAGTCTTGGACAAGAGCGTTCACGATTCGCTCCGCGGCATGTCCGTCCCACAGCTTCGGCGGTTGATATGCCGCCCGGTCGAACGCCTGTGCCGTCTGCAGTGCGCGGCGAATCTTGTTTATCGACAGCCCAGTCAGGACGTTTGTGCCCTCGGAGATGGTTATCGGACGCTCGGTGTTCTCGCGCAGGGTTATGCATGGAATACCGAGCCACGTAGTCTCCTCTTGCAGGCCGCCGGAGTCCGTGAGGACACAGGAGGCATGAGATACAAGATTGAGAAATTCGAAATAACCCAGAGGCTGAGTCATGTGAAAGCGGGGGAGGGCCATAATACGACTCAGTAGCCCGAACCGCTCCAGATTTGCCCGGGTCCGCGGGTGGATGGGCAAGACTACATGAAATACCTCGCAGGTTTCCTCCAGAACGCTCAGCACCTGAAGTAGAGTCTCCTCTGTGTCCACGTTCGACGGCCGGTGTACAGTAACAGCCGCGTATTTCTTCCCGGAAAGTCCGAGTCTCGCAGCGGCATTTGTTGCTTTGATGGCTGGCAGACATGCAGCCAGCGAATCGATCATCACGTTTCCAACCAGAACAGCATGCTGGTTTTCGCGCAAACCTTCATTCTGGAGGTTTTCCATGCCCGAGGGTTCGCTGACAAACAGAAACTCCGAAATCCTGTCCACCAGCAGACGGTTGATTTCCTCAGGCATAGACATATCAAAGCTGCGCAACCCGGCCTCGACGTGTGCTATGCGGATCCCGAGTTTCGCGCCGGTCAGAGCGGCCGCCAAGGTCGAATTCACATCGCCCACGACGAGTACCAAATCCGGGCGGTCTTCCAGCATCAAATCCTCGAGCCGAGTCATGACCTCGGCAGTTTGACGCGCATGAGTCCCCGAGCCGACATTGAGGCAATGGTGGGGTATGGGAATATCCAATTGTTCGAACAATAGACCAGACATTACCCGATCATAATGCTGCCCCGTGTGTACGAGAACCGCCTCGAATTCGGATACATCTTTCATAGCACGCAGAATGGGGGCAATCTTGATGAAATTCGGGCGTGCACCGACGATGTTGAAAACGCGCATTACCCACCCTTCTTCGTCTGGGCCTCAATGCAATCCTGGTAGCTCTGAGGGAAACGATCCAAAAAATCCAACATCCACGCTGCCACATCAGTCTTTTCTGCAAGCATCACTTGTCGCTTGGCTTGCCACTTTGATTCGAGTTCGGGATCGTCCAGCAACTCCACAATCTTTGCCAGCATGGCCTCCTCTTGTCCAGGCCGAAATCCATAGGCTAATCCGTATTTATGTTCCAACTCTTCGATGTACGCCAGGACCCCAACAAAGGTATTGCACCGAATGGCCGGCACCCCGAGCACGGCTGCTTCTGCCGTCATGCTCTGGCTGTCTCCGATGAACATACGGGCAAAGGCCATTGCGTGATGAATGCGGTGCGCCGCGATTCCGATCTGGTACGCTTGCAAGGCCGGGCCCAGCGCGCCTTCGGTAGTGATGAAGACACGGCCCCGTTTTTCCAGTTCCTTCACGAGCTGGACCCGAAATTCATATCCCATACCCTGGTGGCCCTTGTCGTGATGAGCCTTCAACTCGACAAATCGCATCATGAAGTAAGGCTCACCCTCACCAACCCCCAGTTCCTGCAAAATCGTCGGGTCGGGTTCAAAATGATTCGGATGGAGATAGGCCAACTGGTGATATCCTTCGTACGTCACGTGATGTGGGCCAAAACCTCGGTCGGAAGCAAGGCATGAAGGCGTGACCACGGCGTCCGCGAAGGGGTAGACAAGGCGCACGTAGGCCGGCATGATCTTGGTATCGTCCGCGGCGAACAACAAGGAACGCGCCCGCACTACCTTTGACACCTGGCAAATGGGGCCGACCAAGAAGTCCACATCGTGTTTTCTGGCCAAATTAAAGATAATGCGAGCTCGCTGGGCCCATTCCTTGACGGTCCCCAGCCTGCCGGGCTGTTTGCGGGTAGAAGCAACCACAGGAAGCTTGTACAACTCCAATAGAGGCATTAGAACGTCTTTCTCACGCCCAACCACCAGCACTTCATCTCCTCGGGCCATAAGGCTGTGCGCGGTGTTGCGGTACAGGTGGAGTTGAGCAGGATGGCAAATGTCAAAGAGTACTTTCATTCATCCTGAATCCTTCTGAGCTCGTTTGTCCGACGCGTAATCGCGGCGCACACACCCCCTATCGGGAGTGCCCTTCTGGACAAACAATGTGGGCATATATCGGATAGCCTGGGTTTCACCTCAAGTATCTGCAAATTCATGCAGTTACACGGCTTGCAGGCGAATCCAATATTCCATTGCAGAATAGTGCCTGGGGATTTTCACGTGTTCCAACCCTGTTTCTCGCGCACATCGCCAATACTGCGTGCTGGGTTTCCGGCAACGATCGCGTAATCCGCCACATCTTTCGTTACTATAGCCCCCGCGCCGACCACCGCGCAATGACCCACGGTAACGTTCGGGAGGATTATCGCACCGGCTCCAATCCAGGCATCGTTCTGAATAACGACTTTTCCACGAACGGTGAAAGAGTCGATTGCCTGAAGTCGGGACGCATTGGGATCGGAATCTGCGACAAACATGGCTCCCGGTGCAATGGCCACACGGTCTCCAATCTGAATAGCACCCCCACGATAGTTGTCTACAAAACAAACACCCATATTCACGAAAGACTCTCTGCCGATCACGATGCCGGATAGGCGCAACAGGGCCGTCCGTATTCGCGGCACCACGCAGACCGCGGCAGCAGCACGCAGCAATAAGCGCAGCAATCGCAGGACCATGGCTAACGGCCCTCCTTCCCGGCTGGCCTCGTTTCTTGCCGGATCTTTCTTGAAAAGAGCTTCTTGTGGAGCGAGAGCGCGGCGTCCAGAATTCTTGCGCGAATTGGAGACAGCACATATCGATGCCTGCCCAAATGCTGTAGCGGAGCACCGAATTTGGCCTTAAACTCTCGGGGACCGTAGGGTTTGTCGGGCTTGCCCGCCCCACCAAAATCGAAACGATGGTAGCCCTCTCGTTGGCCGCGTTGGAGGACATGCCAGACAAGAGACTCATTTGCATGGAGAGCAGCAAAG
>DDYW01000143.1:0-22468 GCA_002348185.1 Candidatus Hydrogenedentes bacterium UBA2224
CGGCTGGGCACGAGGTAGTCGCGCGCGCCCTCGGGCGATGAACTGGTCAGGATCGGGGTGTGGTATTCGATAAACCCGCGCTCCGTGAGGTGTTGGCGGACCAGTTGGGCGGCCTTTGAGCGGAGCAGGATGTTCTTGTGGATGCGTTCGCGGCGGAGGTCGAGGAACCGGTACGTCAGGCGGGTCTCCTCGGGGTATTCCACCTCCTGGTTGACGGGGAACGGGACCTGGTCGGCCTGCGACTCGATGAGGAAGTCCGCGGCGACGACCTCGATTTCGCCGGTGGCCAGGTCGGCGTTGACGGTTTCGGGCGTGCGGGCCACCACCTGGCCCACGACGGTCACCACGCTCTCAAACCGCACCTGTTCGGCCGCGCCGAAGAACGTCTTGTCGGGATTGACGATCACTTGGGTCAGACCGTAATGGTCGCGCAGGTCAATGAAGATCACGCCGCCGTGGTCGCGTTTGCGATGGACCCAGCCGGAGAGTTTGACTTCTCTGCCGACGTCCGACTTGCGGAGTTCCGCGCACGTATGGGTTCTGTATGGATGCATCCCGACTCCTGATGTGCTTATTCTCTGGCCACTTACACTGGTCGCGCGACCCGCCCGCGATGAATGACGCTATGGTAAAGAGAGACCGGCCCGAAGTCAAATTCGTTACTCCCGGGTGTTCCATTTCGAACGGAGACACGGTCGGGATTTTACTCCATTTCTGGCAATTTTACTTGTGCACTAAGTAGAAATCGTCTATAGTAGCACATAAGAGAACACGTTAAGCTGCAGAGGACGCGGGTGAATTGAGTGTGATCAGGACGAATAAACCTGAACATTCATTGTAGTTAAACGTTATATCTGGTGCGGAGGCATAACTCGGTTCGATGGGAGAAAACCATGGGCGGCCGCCCATGGGGGTTTGCGGTGTTCTGACGAGCGGCTGCGTCCCGAATAGCACGCGCCTGTCTGCGGGGATGGGGCCATAACGCATGGAGGACGGTGGCAATGCGTTTGGTAGGGATATTCCTGGGGTTTGCGGTAATTTTTGTGTTTGCGGGCCATGCGCTGGGGGAAATTCCGGAGGCGAATCCGGAGGATTTCCGGGCGTTGTACAAGACACTCGAGGGGGCGACCAAGTCGCTGGAGCCGCCGTTCGAAACGAAGACATCGAAGGGGTACCTGCGTTTTCTGGGGGCTCCCGGCGGGGCGGTATTCCGGGCAGTGGGTCCGGCGCCCACGGAACCCAGTGTCACGGCGGTGGCGTTTCTGCGGAAGCACGGGCGGGTTTTTGGGGCGGTCAGTTCCCGCAGCGGTTTCGAGGTGGAAGCGTCGGTGACTGAGAACGGCCGGGGCTTCGTCCGTCTCGGGCAGACGTATTCGGGGATTCCGGTCTTTGGCGCGCGTGCGTACGTGCAGACGGACACCCGGGGCGGGGTGCTGTCGACGTTGAGCGACATATTGCGGGAGACGGCAGCGCTGGACAGCGGCGCGATGGCGCTGGTTCCGTCGGTCTCGCAGGAGCGGGCGCAATCGGAAGCGGTGCAGTGGATGCGCTCGGAATACGGCGGCACGGAGTTTGATGTGCTGGGGGGCGCGCTGTTCGTGTTTGCGCCGTCGGTTGTGGGCGACAGCGGCGCCCCGTGCCTGGTCTGGGCGTTCGTGGTGGCGAGCCCGGCGGAGGTGCAGGCGAAAGAAGTCGTGCTGGTAGACGCGCATACACTGGCGATCCGGCTTCATCACGCGGTCGTGCCGCAGGCGAGGATCCGCCGGGTCTACGATGCGGCCAACACGTCGAGCGACCCGGGGACGCTGGTGCGGACGGAGGGCGGTCCCCTGTCGAGCGTTCCGGAGGCGAATCTGGCCTTCGATTATCTCGGCGACACGTACGATTTCTACTTCGAGCACCATGGCCGGGACGGTCTGGACGCCCGCGGCGGGGTGATGTCGGCCATTGTCCGGTTCTGCGAGCCGTACGAGCCGTGCCCGATGGTGAATGCGTTTTACGACGACTATACCGGGCGGGTGTATTTCGGGGACGGGATGGCGGCGGACGACATCGTGGCGCATGAATTGACGCACGGCGTCACGGCGAAGGCGTCGAACCTGGCCTATTACTACGAGTCGGGGGCGATCAACGAGTCGTTTTCCGACATCTGGGGCGAGTTCGTCGACCTGACCAATGGAAGCGGCGATGACAGTCCGGCGCGCCGGTGGCTGCTCGGAGAAGACTCGTCGGCCGGGGCGATCCGCAACATGGCGGATCCCGCTCAGTTTGAACAACCGGCCGTGTACGGCGACGCCTACTGGTACGTGGGCGAGGGCGACAATGGCGGGGTGCACATCAACTCGGGTGTGGGCAACAAGCTGTGTTCTCTGCTCACGGACGGCGGGGTGTTCAACGGCTATTCGATCGAGGCGATGGGTCTCGAGAAGGCGGCGGCGGTGTTCTACCGCGTGCAGAACGCCTTGATTCCCTCCAGCAAAGAGCTCCCGTTTGCGGAGAAGGTGCTGAAGGCCTCGTACATCGATTACATGGATCTGGGCGATCTGCTGGTGCAGGCGGTGACGGACCTGACGGATCTCGAACCGGACCGGTTCGGCCAGGATGACCTGCGTTCGGTGAAATCCGCCGCGTATGCCGTGGGGATCCTGCAGTTTCCGGGGCAGCCGTTGCGCGAATTTCGGGCGATGACGGTGAACGATGAGCCGGCGGTTGTGCTGACCTGGGCGAACCCGGTGTACCCGTTCTTCGACCAGGTATTCGTGGTGCGTAACGCGTCTCACGCGCCGACGCACCTCTATGATGGCGAGGTGGTCTATACCGGGCGGGGCACCTGGGCGATTGATCAGCCGCTGGCGTTGGACAGCGCGTGCCACTATGCGGCGTTCGCGACGTTTACCGACTCCGAGCCGGCGCAGTCCCGGCATGGTTTTGTCAAGGTGGGCTCGGGCGCACTGGAAGTTGCCTACGAATCGTTTTGGTCGGCGTTCGACCTGGGCTACCGGCAGGTCCTGTTCACGCCCGTGGGTCCGGCCGGGCAAGGCGGCTACACGATCACGGTGAACGCAAACGTGCTCGCGTTGCCGCACACGGCGGACGGGGCCCGGTTCTTTCACATGCTGGAGGACGACAGCGTGCGTTGGGCCTTTCCGGAGCCGTTCCCGATGATGGGTGAATACAAAGGGCATTGCTGGATTGCGGAAAACGGCTACCTTTCGTTTGGCAACTTGCCGGTACCGCGTTCCAGCCCCCTGAACTTCCCGTCGGGCAGCTCGATGAATGCGATGGCGCGGGTATGTGCGGTCTTCGCGGATCTGTCGAACGTCCAGTCGGGCGCGATCTGGGGGAAATTGCTTCCAGACCGGTCGGTCATCACGTTTGACAAACTGCCGGTTTATGGCGGGCATTTCTACACGAACACGGCCCAGGTGGAACTGTTCTACAGCGGGCACATCCGCATCACCTTCCTGCAGGTGACCGCGCCGGAGCTGGTGACGGGCGTCGCCGACGGTCAGGGCGTGTTTTACGATCCGGAAATCCTGCTCGCGTCGGGCGTGCTGACGCCGAAGGTGCTGGACCTGTCGTCGCTTTCCGATGGTTCGGAGAGGCTGACCCTGGAGCCGATTTCGCCGGTCACCGTGCGCGAGGCGTCGCGGGCGGAATTCAGGATCGTGGCGCATTCGCCGGGTGGCGCGCCAACGATCTGGGTCGAGGGCATGCCGAAGGGCGCGGAGCTCACGAGCGTCAGCCTGACGGAGAAGGTCTTCTCGTGGCTTACCGGTTACGACGACACCGGGACGCACACGGTGGTGGCGCGCGCGTCTGAGGGCGCCCTCACCGCAAGTCAGGAGGTGCTGCTCCACATCGGGAACGTGTACCGCGAGCCCGTGCTTACCGCGGTCGAAGTGACGCCGAAGTCGCCGTCGGCGGGCGATGCGCTGCGCGCGGCATGGTCGCTGTACACGCCGGAGGACGGGGGCACGCATGGGGTGTATATCGAGTGGTTCCGGAACAGCGGGTTTGTGTTGCCGCTGTTGAACGCGGAGGTGGCGCCGGGCTTCACGACGAACCAGGGCGAATCGTGGTATGCGATTCTCACCCCGTATTCGGTGTTTGGCCGGGAAGCGGTGACCGGAGAACCCGTGGTGTCGAATCTGGTGACGATCGGCCCGCCCGGACCGGGCGGAGCGGGCGGAAGCGGCGGTACCGGTGCGGTAAAGGTAATGGACGTCAACGCCGACGGTCTGGTGAACGCGGTGGACATCCAGCTCGTGGTCAATGGCGTGCTGGCCACGAGTTTTGTGCCGACGGCAGATGTGAACCGTGACGGGGTGAAGAACGCGATCGATGTGCAACTGGTCGTGAACGGCGTGCTGGCCTTTTAGTCAGACCCGCGCACGACGTATCGAGACTACGGCGCCGGGCGGCCGAAGAGGAGGCCCGGCGCCGGTGTTTTGGGAAGCCGGGACGAGGACAATCGGGCGGACTTGAAGTAAACTACTTAAATGGTTGTGTTCTCGGGCGCTGGAGGCTATGTGGTGAGGCAACAGAGTACTTCGTCTTCAAGAGCGCCAACGGCGCGGTACCATACCAGCCCAGCCTGCAGGGCCGACATGTCGAGAAGAGAGGCGCAAGTCCGCGCGTCCAGAGCGCCAACGGCGCGGTGCCATACCAGCCCAGCCTGCAGGGCTGGGTACAGGCGCTCCCACACCTCCCCCGGTCTGAAGGACCGGTACATCACATTCCCCGTCAATGTCACGGGCCTTCAGCCCTTGCGCCTCTAATTCACGTCGGCTTCCTGGGGCTTCACCCCAGGCTGGTATGTTCTCGCGCCTTTGGCGCTCCGGTGAAGCGTATCCCCTTGAGCAGAGCCGCTTCCACCGGCACCGGTTTTGCGGAAGTTTCCTCAAGTCATCCGGCAATTCGAGACGCGGGGCTGAGTGGAACGTGCCGCGGGATTTCTGCTAGGATACGGGCGCGCGAAACATCCGATTCCTGCACATGCAACCCTGCGGAGAGGTGGCCGAGTGGTTGAAGGCGGCGGCCTCGAAAGCCGTTGTGCTCCTTTTGGGGCACCGTGGGTTCGAATCCCACCCTCTCCGCCATTTTTCTACCCTGTCTCCGCCCGGTGCTGAGCCGCGGCGGCTATATCCCCAGCACGCCGTTAATCACCAGCTGGACGTCGACGGCGTTGACGCCGTTGATGCCGTCAATGTCGGGCTCGCCCTCAACGGGAAGCCCCAGGGCGGCGTTGATGACGAGCTGAACATCCACCGCGTTGATGATGCCGTCGTTGTTGACGTCGCTGGCGACTTTTTCGACGGTGACGGTAAAGGTGGATTCCACGGAGAGTCCTTCTTCGTCGGCGGCGCGGACGGTGATCTGGGCCGCGCCGAAGGCCCCCGCCGCATAGTCGAGGGTGAGGACGCCGGTGGCCGCGCTGATGGTGACGGCGTCGAACAGGGCGGGATTGGTGTTGCCCGCGACGGTCAGGACCAGCGCGTTGTCGGCGGTTTCCGCGTCGCCGAAGACGGGGAACAGCGGAATGACGGTGTTGGGTGCGGTTTCTTTTACCGACACATTGGCGATTCCGGTCGTGGCCGGCGGGGTATTGACCGTGTGGAGCGTGACGCGGAAGGCCGTGTCGACATAGAGGCCGTTCTGGTCGGTGGCGCGGATGGTAAGCTCGGCCTGGCCGAGGGCGTCCGCCGCGTAATCGAGGGTGAGGGCGCCGGTGGCCGCGTCAATGGTGATGGCGTCGAACAGATCGGGATTGGTGTTTTCCAGCACGGTGAACGCGAGCGCGCTGTCGGCGGTTTCCGCGTCGCCGAAGACGGGGAACAGCGGAATGACGGTGCTGGGCGTGTTTACCGCAACGGAGACGTCCGAAATTCCGGTCGTGGTGGGCGTGGCGCCAATGTAGCCTTTGGAACGCGATACAAATTCATCGAGGTCGAACCATCCGTTCATGACGGCGGTAACGCCTTCGACCGCGCCCAGACGAACGCTTTCGACCTGCAGGGTGGAGTTGGACAGACCGGTAAGGCCGGTCACGCTTCTGCGGTCGACCCAGAGGTTCAGTGCGCCGTTTGCGTTGAGAAAATCCTTGGCGGCGAGCCACTGGAGCTCAATGGCATGCCAGCCGGGATCCAGTCGCACTTCGCCCCGGTCGGGCACGACCGTGTACGAGCCCGAACTGAGACGGGCCGCGGCCCCGAGCCGGATAGCATCGGCCACTTGTTTGACGCGGAGATAGAGCACGGGCAGGTCCGTGGCAGAATACGCGACATATACGGATATGGTTTCGCCCGCGGGCATTTCCAGCGCATCCACGCGGATATAGAACCGGGCACGGTATTGCCTGAGCGCCTCGGGCGAGTCGTCCTGGAGGTAGCCCGGTTTGGCTTCGTCTATCAGGACGCGCAATCCGCGGTCGCCGCTCTGGGCGGCCTCTTCGATGACGCTCAGGCTGACCGCATGGCCCGTCACGGGGAAGAGCGCCACGAGAATCAACGCGGCTGCGGCCAGGATTCCGGCCCGGCGCAGGGCGGCGGTGCAGCGTGTTGAGTTCGGACTGCTCATTCCGATGGGATACGCAACGTGTTTCATTGGCGACATTCACTCCTCGGTGCGTTCAGCACGAAATCACCGGCGCGTCACTCTCCTGGTACCGCGGCCTTCGTTCCGGAGCTGGCGGGGGCCACCAGGGTCGCTCCGTGACCGACACTGAACCGTCCCTCCCGGGATTTGATGCACGAGACCCACGATTGGCTCGATGTTCCGAACAGGCCGCTGGATGTGGCCAGATTGAGATCCACGAGGAGCCAGCCCTGATCAAAAGGCGCGGCGATCTGCGGGTTCGTAAGATCCAGGCGCCCGCAGACCAGGGGGAAGAAGTACTTTTGGGGGGGCACATGCCGGGTGCCGGCCGCGTCGAACATCTCAAATTTGTTGTGGTTAAGAGGGCACCACGAAGGCGAGGACCCGCGGTTGACGGGACTTGTGATGCTCTTGGAATCGCGCCAATAGACAATCCTGGAGGGTTGGTATGCGTCCGCGATGTCAAAGCCCGTGGTCCAGGCGGCGCCGAGGGGTTCGCGGTTGTCGATGGCGGTGCCGTTGACGAAGGCGGCGTAGAAGGTATAGTTGCCGCTGGTGGTGACGAGGGGGTCCGTGCCGCTGGCTTCGATGTGCGCGAGCGTGTCTCCTTCGCTGAAATTGTTGACGGGGTCGAGGTAGATGAAATCGCCCCAGAGGACGTTTTGGTTACTGGCCTTGCCGGTTCCGCCGGCGGCGAAATAGCCGGCCTGGGTCGGGTAGCCGGCGCCCGCCTGATTCATGGCGTTCACGAGTACATACCCCCGGGCGACGTTGTCGCCGTAATTGAACCCCGAGACTGTGCGCTGGACCTCACCGATTGTGGGCGATACCTCGCCGGTGTGGGCGGGGATGAGCTCGGCGGTCCTGGTCGAGAAATCCACGCCGGCCACGGTGAGCCCGGCGAAGATATCGCGGAGATTCAGCGCGAACACGGCATTTCCCGCCAGGGTGATGTCAAACGCGGCGGTGGGCACGCCGTAATCGGTCCAGAGGCTCACCTGGGCGAGGACGGAGGCACCGGACGCGTTGTTGATGAACAGGAGCGTGGTGCGGGTGGCGCCGCTGTCGAACCCCGGGCCGAGGTCCACTTCGAAACAGGGCAGCAGGAGCGTGGCGGCGGGCACGGCGTCGCAGGTGCCGATTTTGGCGTTCGCGCAAAGGCTCAAGCTCGCGATTGCCGCCAGGACAAGCAGGAATCGGAAACACCGCATGACTTCTTTCTCCTTGTGAATGGCGCCGGTCACGGGTTGTAGTCGGAGGCATTGTCGGTGGGAACACCGCCGAGCCCGGCGGCATAGCGGCCCCACTCCTCGTGGGAGACCGCGAGCACGCCCTGGCTGGTTGTGGAGAGGAGCCCTGTGTTCACGTTATTGAAATTCACGCTGAGCCAGCCGGCGTCGTAACTTCCGGGCAGTTCGGACGAGTTCATCTGCACCCGTCCGCAGGCAAGCGGAAACGGCCGGACGCCTGCCGGGCTCTGGGACTGGCCGTCGTCGTCGAACACGGTCAGGGCGGCCTGGTTCAGCGGATACCAGCTGGGGAGCACGCCGTATCGCAAGAGAGGCGAGAGACCACCTTCGGGTCGCGCCAGTAGAGGACGAAGGATCCGCGGCTGAATATGCCGCTCAGGTTGCGCGCCTGCCATTTGCAGGCCAGCGGTTCGCGGTTGTCGGCGGCGGAGGCGCTCACATAGCGTGCATAGAAGGTGTAGAGGCCGGGGGTGGTGACGCGCGGATCGCTGCTGTCGGCCTCGATGGCAATCAGCGGATTTCCGAAGGCGAAGTTGTTGGGTTCGTTTTCGATGAAGTACTCGCCCATCAGGACATTGGTGTTCAGGGCGATGCCATTGCCTCCGTTCACAAAGTAGCCGGGCTCGTCCGGGAACCCCGCCCCTTCGAATCTCACCGCGTCGATGAGGACATAGCCGCGCGCGATCCCGTCCCAATACGACAAACCTGCGCAGCGTTGGGTCCGGGAAGCCAGCTCTCCCGTGTGGTATGCGCGGAGCGTGTCGAAGCTGATGCGGGCCTCCGATTTCGACCAGTTGGAGAGATCGCCGGTCTCGAAGCCGTCCTGGAAAAGGGCATCGGCGGTCACGGACCACGACGCGTTGCCGGTCGGGGTATCCACCCCCAGGCCCAGGCTGTTTTCTCCCAGAATCTCCGTGAGGTCGATGCGCTGTTCGCCAAACCGCGGCAGAACCACGTCAAAGCAGACGGTCCCGATGCCGAAATCGGTGAACAGCATGCAATGGGCAATGGCCGGATTCGGCGACGCGTTCGTGACGCAAAACACCGTCCGGCCTTCGGGGGGATCATAGGGGGCTTGATGGAAGACCGTATCCGCTTCGAAGTAGGGCAACAGCAAGGTGGCCCCGCGGACCGGGTCCATCGTTCCGATGTCGGCGTACGCCAGAAAGGTGCCGCAGATCACAGCCGTTCCCGCAAAGAGCGCCCATCCCGTCTTCATCGGCTCCATCCTTATGTACTGGATCTTCAGAAGAGAAGATTCCCGGGAGGGCAACCTCCCACCCCCTCATGCCTGTGGTCGCTGCGCGTGCGGGACGATTCTATGGTGAACCCGGTGTTTTGCGCAAGAGTTTTGTAGCACAGACGGCACGGTGATTTGTGTCGCATTACGAATACTACTTAAATGCAGTAAAAATGGCGCAGACGTTGTGGCGCGGCGGCGGTCTTCGTACAATACGCGTCAACGCAGTACCCGGGCCAGGAGGACGAAGATGGTCAACCTATGCGAACTCACGGGGCGGATCAACGACCTCGCTACGGGATTCCGGCAGTCGGCGATCCTGTATGCGGCGGTGGAGGCGGACGTGTTCTCGCTGTTCACGGCGGGGCGGAAGACGGCGGAGGAGATTGCGAAGGCGCGGGGATGGGACCCGCGCGGCGCGCGGATCTTTCTTGATGCGCTGGTGGCGGTGGAGCTGCTCGACAAACACGACGGCGCCTATGGCAACACGCCGGTGGCGGCGGCCTGCCTGGTGCCGGGGGAGGCGGCCTACCAGGGGAACATCGTGCGGCATCTCAAGGCGGGGTACATGAACTGGTTTCGTCTGGAGGAAGCGGTGCGGACGGGCGAAGCGGTGTGCACGGAGAACGGAACGAATTTCCGGGAGGACGGGCGTTCGCCGGACGACCTGCGCAATTTCATTCTGGGCATGGACGATATCGCTCGCATGAGTGCGGTCCAAATCCTCGACGCCGTCGATCTCTCCAAGTATCGGCATTTGCTGGACGTGGGCGGCGGGCCGGGGAGCTACAGCATCGCGTTTGTGGGCCGGCATGCGGCGATGCGGGCCACCTTGTTTGACAGGCCGGAGGTGGTGGACATTGCGCGGGCGCAGGTGTCGGCCGCGGGGCTCGACGGGCGGATCGCGTTTCTCCGGGGCGATTTCATGACGGACGCGGTGGGGAGCGGGTACGATCTCGTGCTGCTCTCGAACATCATCCACAGCTACGGCCCGGAAAACAACCATAGATTAATACAAAAGTGTTTTGACGCGCTGGAGCCGGGCGGGATGCTGATCCTGAAGGACTTTATCCCGGACAATGACCGCTCAGGTCCGCCGTTCAGCCTGTTGTTTGCGTTGCACATGCTGATCCACACGGGGGAGGGCGACACGTACACGTTTGAGGACGTGGCATCGTGGACCGATGCCGCCGGATTCGCGCCGGGCCGGGTGGCCGCCATCACGCCCCAGAGCCGCCTGTGGCTTGCGGAGAAACCGGACCCGGGGCGATGACGAAGCCGCAGTCTCGGGCCGCGGGGGGGGGTATGTACCATAATTTCCTCTTATGACAATAGATAGGCGGCGTAGGCCGGGTTATAGTGCGGGGGCATCGGCGTGTTGCGGAAGTAAACGGCGGGGGCGGCGGTGTTACCGGTAAACGAGGGATTTTTGGCCGTTTTTGGGGCGAATGCAGAACCTTGTGGAGCCGTTGCTTTTGTGTTAAACTTAAGTAGAAGATTCCGGGGAGTTCAAAGGTCGGTGCACTCTCCTGAATTGATCGGGGACACCATGCTCCCGGTGGCTTGACAGCCCCGTAAGAGTATGGTTAAATACGGTTTGTAATTGGTTGTACAGCGGAGAAGGAGAAGACCACAATGAGAAAATCGTTAATCGGCCTGCTGGCTATCGGCGTCGTGCTCATGTATGGAGCAGCGTCGGCGGCCATCTATCAGCCTCCGAAGGTCTGGGACGATCTGTCCTGGTGGGGGAACAGCGGCGCTACCCCGGAACCGGTGAAAGACCCGGTGCGCGCAGCCTATTGGTGGTGGCCAACCGAGCCCGCCTCCAATGCGGATGACACCGAGCTGTGGGGCAACCGCGGCAAAGTCATGCACACGTGGGAAAAGCCGGAGCCGAAGGTGGAACCGCCCGTGGTTGAGCCGCCCAAGGAAACACCGAAGAAGTCACACATCGCGCCGGTTCTGAACCACATCCTGTTTGATTTCGACAAAGCGGTTCTGAAGCCGGAAGGCAAAGCGGAAGTCGACAAGGCCGTTGCGCACCTGAAAGAATGGCCCAACGACACGGTCCTGATCGAAGGCCACACCTGCGACATCGGTGAAGCGGCGTACAACGAGGGCCTCGGCGGCCGTCGTGCGAACGCGGTGAAGACGTACATGGTAGAGGCGGGCATCAGCGCTGACCGCATCTCGACGAAGAGCTTCGGCGAGACGCAGCCTGCCGTAGCAAACGACTCCGCAGCGAATCGCAAACTGAACCGCCGCGCGGTCATCGTGACCACGCTTAAAGACTAGCGGCTCACTGGACAGCGGATTTCCGGCCGCTTCGGCGTCAGATGACGCCGGAGCGGCCGTTCTGTTTTGCGCGCGGGGGGAGGCGCTGAGGGGAACCCGGGGCGTTGTGGACCGGGAGACCTGGGAGGCCTGGGAAGTATGGGAAGTATGGGAAGTATGGGAAGTATGGGAAGTATGGGAAGTATGGGAAGTATGGGAAGTATGGGAAGTATGGGAAGTATGGGAAGTATGGGAAGTATGGGAAGTATGGGAAGCATGGGAAGCATGGGAGGCATGGGAACCGGGGCGTCCGAAAGATCGAGAGGCCAGCCAGACCGTTTCCATTGCTTGCGCGCCAGGGCGTGTCCACCCGGTCCACCCGTTTCTCCTGGTCCTCCCATACTTCCCATACTTCCCATGCTTCCCCGTCCACAAGGTTCGCGGGGGGGGCTGGAATCGAGGCCGGCTTCCGGGTACTCTGTAGAGGGTTTTCCTCTGGATCTTCTGGCATAAGGCATGCAGGTGGAGTGCAATGATCATGTACCGCAGGCGGTCACACGCGTTGATGTCTGGTTTTGGGACTGGGCTGGTTCTGATGATGATTGCCTGCGCGGCCGCGGCGGCCGCGGAGGCCCCCGCGCTGCCCGAGGGGTTGGCGGAAGCGCCCGCGGCGGCGGATTCGCCCGCGTTGCCGGAAGGTCTTGGCGGCGATGTTTCGGGCGGCCCTGCCTTGCCGGAGGGGCTGGGGGAAGTGCCCGCGGCGCCGGCGGCCGCGGCGGAGGACGCATCGCCCGGGAAGCTGCGTCCGGCCTGGCTGCACGGGTTCTGGGACGTGCGCGGCGGCGTGCGCACGCAGAACGATCCGGCGCAGTCGAAAGACGCGACCCTGGGCGAGCTGCGGCTTCAACTCGAGGCCGACAAGGCGTGGGACGGGCTGGTGTTGAAGTATCGGGGGGATTTTATCGGGGACGGGGTGCTTGAGGAGGGCGATTTTGATCTGCGCGAGCTGTCGCTGACGTTTTCGCCGGCGTCTGTTTTGGACGTAAAGGTGGGCCGACAGGTACTGACGTGGGGTACGGGCGACCTGCTGTTCGTCAACGACTTGTTTCCGAAGGACTGGCAGGCGTTTCTGAGCGGCCGCGACGTCGAGTATCTGAAGGCGCCGTCGGACGCGATACGTACGACGTGGTTCACCGACTGGGTGAACGTGGACTTTGTGTATACGCCGCAGTTCGACCCCGATCGCTTCATCACGGGGGAACGCTTGAGCTTCTACAATTCGCTGTACGGGCGCACGGTGGGGGCGGACCGGGAGGTGAATTTCAACGCGCCGAGCACGTGGTTCGAGGACGACGAATATGCGCTGCGCCTGTACCGGATGGTGGGTTCGGCGGAGCTGGCGTTCTACGCGTACTCGGGGTACTGGAAGAGCCCGGGCGGCCAGCGGTTTCCTCCGATGCAGGCGACGTTTCCGAAGTTGAGCGTGTACGGGGCGAGTCTGCGGGGGAACTTCCTCAAAGGCATCGGGAACGTCGAGCTGGCGTACTACGATTCGCGGCAGGATCGGGGCGGGGACAATCCGTTCGTGAACAACAGCGAATTCAGGCTGTTGCTGGGGTATGAGCGGGAACTGGCGAAGGAACTCACGGGAGGCGTGCAGTACTATCTCGAGCACATGATGGACTACGGCGCGTACCGCAATTCGCTGATCCCGCTGATCATGGACGCGCGGGACCAGGATCGCCACCTGTTCACGGTGCGGCTCACGAAACTGCTGATGCGGCAGGATCTGACCCTGTCGCTGTTCGCGTTTTTCAGCCCGAGCGACGTGGACACGTACCTGCGTCCGCTGGTCAGTTACAAGGTGAACGACCACTGGACGGTGGAGTGCGGGGGCAACGTGTTTTTCGGCGAGAAGCCGTCGACGTTCTTCGGTCAGTTTGAAGACAATACGAACGTGTACGGTGCGGTGCGGTATTCGTTCTGAAGGCGGCGCGTTTGCGGTCGGGAGCGGCATTGATGCAGAATCGGCACATGGGCGCGTGACGAGTCCCGCTTTTGAGCAGGGTGCTGTTCAGGCGGGTTTGATGGAAACCACAAACAAAGGATAGGTGATCATGAGCGACAAACTGGCCATTGACGGCGGACAGAAGGCGGTAACCAACAAATTGACGCCCTGGCCGCAGTTCAGCGAAGCCGCCATCCAGGCGGTGGAAGCGGTGCTGCGTTCGGGGAAAGTCAATTACTGGACCGGCAAGAAGGGGCGCGAATTCGAGGACCGGTTCGCCCAATGGCAAGGCAGTAAACACGCGATCAGCGTGAATTCGGGGACGTCGGCGCTGCATGTGGGTCTGGCGGCGCTGGGGATCGGGCCTGGCGACGAAGTGATTGTGCCGAGTTATTCGTTTATTGCATCGAGCTTTTCGATCTGCCAGGCGGGGGCGATCCCGCGCTTCGCGGACGTGAACCGGGAAGACCACTGCATCAGCGTCGACTCGGCCGCGAAACTGGTGAACGAGCGCACCAGGGCCATCATGCCTGTGCATCTGTATGGCAATGTCGCAGACATGGACACGATCCATGCGTTCGCGAAGAAGCACAAGCTGTTCGTGATCGAAGACAATGCGGAAGCGTTCGGCGGGGAGTACAAGGGCAAGAAGACGGGCACGCTGGGCGACATCGCGGCGTGCAGCTTCTGCCAGAACAAGACGTTCACGACGGGCGGCGAAGGCGGCATGGTCACGACGGACAACGAGGACCTGGCGTGGGAGGCGCGGAGTTTCCGGGATCACGGGTACGACGTGAAGGCGCGGTTGAGCCTGCTCGAACTTGAACAGAAGCTGCCCTACATTCACAACCGGGTGGGCTGGAATTACCGGATGACGGAGATGCAGTCGGTGATTGGGCTGGCCGAGTTGGACCGGATGGACGACTGGAACATGCCGACGCGCCGGCGCAACGCCCATATTGTCATGGAGGCGCTGAACGACCTGCCGCAGGTGCTGTACGCGCCGATCGACACGGACGACCGGCGGAACGGCTGGTTCGTGATGGCGTTTTCGCTGGACATCGAGCACATGAAATGCGACATTGACCAGTTCGTCGCGGCGGCGGGGGCCGAAGGGGCGCCCTGCTGGAAGGTGTTCTGGCCGCAGTGCCATACCGAGAAGGCGTTTACGCAGAAGCGGGGCTTTGGCGATTCGGGGTTCCCGTTCACGTCGAAGGAATACGCGACGCCCGCGAGCGTCGACTACACGAAGGTCGAAGTGCCGAACGCGGTCTGGCATCAGGGCCACACGTTCACGTGTTTTGCCTTCCCGACCTTTACCGAGGACGACATGCACCAGATCGCGAATGCGCTGGTGAAGGTGATCAAGGCGTATTCGAAGTAAGTAGCGGGCGGGCATTTCGAGGCGCTGGGGCCTGTGGGACCGTGTGGAGCCACAGGCCCCGTGACGCCCCGGGGGCGACGGCGGGGCACAGACGACCTGGATGGAGACCATTCCCGATGGAGCAGAAGAGGCTGAAGGAGTTGCTGGAGGCCGTGGCGGGCGGTGCGGTGACGCCGGACGACGCGATGGAGCGTCTCAGAAACCTGCCGTTCGAGGACATCGGGTTTGCGAAGGTGGATCACCACCGGCACCTGCGGAAGGGGTATCCGGAGACGGTATTCGCGCAGGGAAAGACGCCGGAGCAGGTGGTGGCGATTGTGACGCGGATGCGCGAGCACGGGAGCAACGTGCTGGCGACGCGGTGCAGCCGGGAGGTGGTCGACGCGGTCGTGTCGGCGCACCCGGACGCGGTGCACCACGAGATCGCCCGCGCGCTGACGATCACGGTGGAGCCGCCGCGGGCGCGGGCGGGCTACGCGGCGGTGGTGTGCGCGGGGACGTCGGACATGCCGGTCGCGGAAGAGGCGGCGGTCACGTGCGAGGCGCTGGGCACGCGCGTGAACCGGGTCTATGACGTGGGCGTGGCGGGCCTTCACCGGCTGCTGGAGCAGCGGCCGATCCTGGACGGGGCGGACGCGCTGGTGGTGTGCGCGGGGATGGAAGGGGCGCTGCCGAGCGTGGTGGCGGGCCTGGTGGAACAGCCGGTGGTCGCGGTGCCCACGAGCGTGGGATACGGTGCGAGCTTTGGCGGGATCGCGGCCCTGCTGGGCATGCTGAATTCGTGCGCGACGGGCATCTCGGTCGTGAACATCGACAACGGTTTCGGGGCGGGCGTGCTGGCGGCGATGATCAACCGCATCGCGCATGGAAAAGAGCAGTAGCGCGCCGCCGCGGCGGGCGGGGCCGTATGAGGAGCGGGCATGAAGACCCTCTATTTTGACTGCGTCTGCGGCGCGGCGGGCGACATGATCGCGGGCGCGCTGATTGACGCCGGGGCAGACTTCGAGACGTTGCGAACCGCGCTGAGTTCGCTGCCGATAAGCGGGTTCGCGGTGTCGGTCGAGCGCGTAAAAAAGAAGGGCATCGAGGCGGCGCAGTTCAGGGTCGACGTGGATGCGTCGACGCCGCAGCCGCACCGGCACCTGCGGCATGTGCTGGAGATCATCGAGGGCGGCGACCTGCCCCCGTGCGTCAAGGAGGCGAGCGCGGAGACGTTTCGCCGGCTCGCGGTCTGCGAGGCGGACGTGCACGGCACGACGATTGAGCATGTGCATTTTCACGAAGTCGGGGCCATCGATTCCATTGTGGACGTGATTGCGGCGCATCTGGGCCTGTATCTGCTGGGCATCGAGCGGGTGGAGTCGTCGCGCTTGCCCGTGGGCTTCGGCACGGTGAAGGCGGCGCACGGCGTCATGCCGGTGCCGGCGCCGGCGACGGCGAAACTCCTGGAGGGGGTGCCGGTCTGGGGCGGCGACCTGGAAGGGGAGTGGGTGACGCCGACCGGGGCGGCGCTGATTGCGCAACTGGCGCAGGCGTATGGGCCCATCCCGCCGATGCGGATCGAACGGATCGGGTACGGCAGCGGCCTGCGCGAAGCGCCCGACCGCGCGAACGTGCTTCGGGTGCTCGTGGGCCGGCGCGAGGACGCGGGCGCGGGTACGGAGACGGTCGCCGTGCTCGAGACCACCATCGACGACATGAATCCGGAGCTCTTGCCGGTGCTCATTCAGGAAGCATTGAAAGCGGGCGCGCACGACGCGTTTTTGACGCCCATTGTGGGAAAAAAAGGGCGGGCGGCGCACATGCTGACCGTTTTGTCGCCCGAGAACCGGGTGGAGGCGCTCGTGCGGACGGTGCTGCGGAATTCCACCACGCTGGGGGTGCGGATCCGGCGCGAATCGCGCGTCTGCCTGCCGCGCGACTGGTGGCCGGTGGCCACGCCCTGGGGCGAAGTGCGGGTCAAATATGGGCTCCTGGACGGGGCCGCGTCGGCGCCGGCCCCGGAGTTTGAAGATTGCTGTGCGCTGGCCGAAAAGGCGGGCGTGACGGTGCTCGAAGTGTATCAGGCGGCCCTGGCCGCGGCGATTCAGAAGAAGGAGCAGACCGATGCGTGAACGCGCCGCCGTGTATCCCGGGAGTTTTGATCCTCCAACCAATGGCCACCTGGACCTCATTCAGCGGGCGTCGACGCTTTTTGACACGCTGATTGTGGCGGTTGCGACCAATACGGAGAAGCAGGGACTGTTTACGGTGGAGGAGCGGCTGGAGATGCTCCGGAGCATTTCGGCGGACCTTCCCAATGTCGAGGTCACGTCGTTTGTGGGGCTGACGGCCGAGTTCGCGCGGACATGCAACGCCGTGGCGGTGGTGCGCGGTCTGCGCGTGATGTCGGACTTTGAATTCGAGCTGACGATGGCGATCACGAACCAGAAGCTCAATCCCAGCCTGGAAACCGTATGCCTGATGCCCAACGAACCGCACCTGTTTCTGAGTTCGCGCATCGTACGCGAGATCGCCCGGTTCGATGGCGATCTGAGCGGCCTGGTGCCGCCGCAGATTGAAGCGGCCATCCGGGAGCGGTGCAGAAACTCGATGTAGGAAGGCGGAACGAATCATGAGCAGCACGGAACAACGCATCATCGACTTTCATGCGCACGCATTTCCGGACGCGGTGGCGGAGAAGGCGATGCCGAAGCTGGAAGGGGAGGCGAACCTGAAGGCGGCGCTGGACGGGAAGGTCGGGTCGCTGCTGGCGTCGATGGACCGGGCGGGAATCGCGCAGTCGGTGGTGGCGTCGATCGCGACGAAACCGTGGCAGTTTGAGGCGATTCTGAAGTGGTCGCGGGGGATCGCGTCGGACCGGCTCGTGCCGTTTCCGTCGGTCCATCCGGAGGACACGGATGTGGCGGGCCGGGTACGTGCGATTGCGGACGCGGGGTTCCGGGGCGTGAAGATGCATCCGTATTACCAGGATTTCAAGGTGGATGAGGAACGCTTGTGGCCGTTTTACCGTGCGGTGCGGGATGAGGGACTGGTGCTGTTGCTGCACACGGGGTTCGACATTGCGTATCCGCACGACCGGATCGCGGATCCGGTGCGCGTGGCGCGGGTGATCGAAGCGTTTCCGGACCTGAAGCTGGTGACCTCTCACTTGGCGGCGTGGCTGGATTGGGACGAGGCGGAGAAGCACCTGTGGGGCAAGCCGGTGTATATGGATTTTTCGTACAGCCTGCACATGATCGATCCGGGACGCGCGCGCGCGGCGCTGCTGGCGCATCCGGCGGAGTACGTGGTATTCGGGACAGATTCGCCGTGGGAAGACCAGGCGCACGCGGTCGCGGCGGCGCGGGGGCTTGACCTGGGGCCCGAGCGCGAACGGCTGATGTTTTACGACAATGCGGTGCGGTTGCTGGGGCTGAACTGAGCTTATTGCTGGCCGTAGGGGTTGACGTAGGGGGACACGCCGGTCTGTTCGGCCGCGGCGCCGCCGTATCCCTGCTGAGCCGTTCCTTCGAGGTCGCCGATGCCTACCAGGATGGGCTGGTTGCCGGGGTGGCGGGTTTCATTGGCGCTGGTGACGCGGATGGCGGCCCTGTCGGCAAAGGGGCATTTGGTTTCGCAGATGCCGCATCCGATGCATTTGTTGGGATCGACATGGGGCTGTTTAACGATGATCTTCCGGCCGTCTCGGGTGGTGATCTCGGTGTCGACGGCGTAGATGGCCTTTCCGGGGGCGGGACAATGCTCCTCGCACACGATGCAGTTGCGTTCGTAGGCGTAGGGGATGCAGCGCGTCGTATCGATGGTGGCGAGTCCGATCCGGACCCGTTTTTTCTCCTCGATGGGGAGGGGTTGAATGGCTTCGGTCGGGCAGGTCAGGCCGCAGAGGTTGCATTCGTACTGGCAGTATCCGATTTTCGGCACGAGCCTGGGCGTCCACACGCCTTCGAGTCCCGCCTCGAAGGTGGTGGGCTGGAGCCCGTTGGTGGGGCAGACCTTCATGCAGAGGCCGCAATGGATGCAACGCTGCAGGAACTCGTGTTCTTCGCGGGCGCCGGGGGGCCGTATGAGGCCGGGATGGTAGGCGCGGGCCTGTGCCTGGGGCGAGAGGCGGAACGCGAACAGCCCGGCCAGTCCGCCGACGGCTGCGCCGAGGGTGGCCCGGCGTCCAAGATCGAGCCCGGCGACGGGCCGTTTTCGGAACGGCGGCTCGATGGTGAACCGCAGCGCCTGGAAATTGCATGTGCTGACGCAGTTCCAGCAGGCAAAGCACTCGGCCGCCATCCACGGGTTGCCGTGGCCGGGGGCGGCCAGCCCCTGGCAACCGATGGTGCAGCGTCCGCACTGGTTGCAGTCCTCGTCGCGTCGGGCGAGGCGGAGGAGGAGGGGGCGCCGGGCGAAGAGGCCGAGGAGGGCGCCGGCCGGGCAGAGGTAGCGGCACCAGAACCGGGGCTGCACCAGGTTGAGCAGGACAATGCCCGCGAACAGGGCGAGGATGAGGCCGCCGCCGAGGAACGCCTGGCGGGGCGCCAGGAAGATGTGGTCGCGGAAGAACCGGTAGACGGGTTCGGTGACGCGGGTGGCGTGGACAGGGCCGATGTGGGGGTCCGCCTGATACACGTACGTTGACCCGTCTTCCACGGCGTACTGGAGGGCGGGCCAGACGGCGGTGGTCATGCTCCGGTAGAGGAGCGCGATCGGGTCGAAGACGCCGATCCAGTTGATGCCGAAGGCCGCCATCACCAGGAGGACGATGAGCAGATAGTACTTGGTGCGCTGCCAGGGCGACCATCGTGCCGGGGCGTCGGGGATACCGCGTACGCGGTTCCGGAGCCAGCCCACGAAGTGGTTGATCGTGCCGAGTGGACAGATCCAGCCGCAGAAGATCCGCCCGAACAGGAGGGTGGCGGCGAGGGTGACGAGCGCGAGGAGCGCCGCGACGGGCACGGCATACGAGGCCAGAAACGTGCCCGCGAGGATCAGCGGGTCGAGGTGGAAGAAGATATGCGAGGAGGCGTCCGGTTCCACGTGTTCACGGAACCGGGTGTTGACAAACAAGAGGATGAAGAGCGCCAGACACGCGATTTGCACGCAACGACGAATCCAGGGCCCCCACGATCTGGGCCGGCCTAAACTCACGTTACGGCGAGCTCCCGGGGATTGAGGGCTTTGTAGTCCGGATTGCCGAGCCCCGCGGCCGCGGCCTTGGCGACGATGTCCCGGGCCTCGGGCCGGTCGCCGAGCAGTTCGACGCCGAAAGATTCGAGGGCGAGGATGTCGGCGCTGACGGCGACGGTGTCTTTACGGGCCACATCCTCGAGCTGGGAGCTCTGGGGGCCGTTGCCCGTGAGAATGCGCACGGCGTCGAGGACGCAGAGCTGGGGTTTCATGAACCGGGTGATGTCGGTGAGGCAGGCGGGTAACGCCTGGTGCCAGGCGTTGCGGCGTCCGCCGACCACACCCATGTAGTTTTTCATGCAGAGGGTGGCCTGGGTGATCCCGTGGTGTTTCGCGATGGGGCAATTGATGACCAGATCGGTCTCGACGATTTCGGGATAGACCTCCCATTCGGAGAGGTATTCGCCATTCAGGGCCATTTTCCGGAAGCGGTTTTCGTCGAGGTAGATGATCTCGGCGCCGGCGTTTTTGGCCGCGGCTTCGATGCCGCTGGTGGCATAGGCCTTCTGCGCGGCGACGCAGGGGTTGTCGCCGACTTTGACGGTCTTGGCGCCGGCGTTCAGGCAGAGTTTAACCAGCGTGGCCACGACGTCGGGATTGGTGTTGCCGGCGAGTTCCGGCGGGCGATCCCACGCCATATTGGGTTTGATCCAGACCACGTCGCCCTTCTTGACGAAGCGGCCCATCCCGCCGACGGCTTCCAGGGCCTGTTCGGTGAGTTTGACGGCCATGGAGGCGAGGGCGGTGGAGTCGGCATCGGCGATGGGGTCGCCGGCCCATTTCGCGATGGCCATGGCCGGCGGGGTTTCGGCCGCAAACGGGGCGAGGCCGCCCATCTGAGCCAGCGCCAGGGCGCCGCCGATTCTGGCGGAATGGGTAAGGAAGTCTCTGCGCGAATGGTGGGACATCGATCGTGCCTCCAGGAATGACCGGCGCGGGGCCGGCCTTCCGCGAAACGTTCGTCTTGCCGGGACCATCGGCGAGGGCGGCCTGCCCTCAGCCGGAGGGGAGTATAGCACAGGCGGAAGTGATTCGACACCGGCCGGCGACGGGGCGGATGCGCCCGGGATGCGGGCCGGGCGGGGAAAATTGACGGCAGCAGGCTGGGTAGGGTATGCTTTGCGGTTTGATGGGCAAACGCTGCTGTGGTAGGAGCCGCATCGGGATCCGCAGCCCGGGAAACGGACCATCTCCGCGCCATGCTTGGGGCATGGAGCCTGTCCGTACACTTCCTGAAAGGCCGGGATCCGTCATACCTCAGAGGAGAGGAACACAATGCAACGAGCACGAATCACAGGCACGGGCGGATTTCTGCCGGAAACCGTCTGGACCAACGCGAAACTTGAGTCGATTATGGATACGTCGGATGAGTGGATTCGAAAACGCACGGGGATTGGGCAACGGCACCTGGCGGCCGCGGGCGAAGGGTCTTCCGACATGGGCACGCCCGCGGCGCGGGACGCGCTGGCCCATGCGGGGGTGGCGCCGGAGGAGGTAGACCTGATCATCTGTTGCACGACGATGCCGGATTACCTGTTTCCGGCGACGGCGTGCCTGATTCAGGACCGTATTGGCGCGCGGAATGCGGGCGCGTTCGATGTGAATGCGGCGTGTTCCGGGTTTGTGTGCGGCCTGGCATCGGCGAACGCCTACATCCGTTCGGGCGTCTACCGCACGGTTGTGGTGGTGGGCGCGGAGTCGCAGACGAACCGGCTGAACTGGGAGAAACGGGATACGGCCGTGTTGTTTGGAGACGGCGCCGGGGCGGTGGTCCTGCAGGCGGAAGACGGCGACCGGGGGATCCTGTCGACGTTTCTGGGTTCGGATGGCTCGGGGGGAGACTTGTTGATTATCCCGGCGGGCGGTTCGAAGGCGCCCGTGACGAAAGAGAACGCGGGCGGGCCCGAGTGCGACATCCAGATGAAGGGCGCGGAGCTGTTCAAGCAGGCAACGGCGCTTTTCGAGGAGGCGTCGACGAAGGCCCTGGAACTGGCGGGCCTGAGCCTGGAAGATGTGGACGTGTTTGTGCCGCACCAGGCGAATGCGCGGATCATCGGCGCAGCCGCGAAACGGCTCGGGCTGCCCGATGAAAAGGTCGTCATGAACATCGAGCGGGTGGCCAACACGACGTCGGCGTCGATCCCGCTCGCATTGCATGAGGCCGTTGCCGGCGGGCGCGTCACGGAGGGGGACACGGTGCTGCTGGCGTCGTTTGGCGCGGGGCTGACGTGGGGCGCGGCCGTTATCCGGTGGTGATCTCGGCCTGCTTGTCTAGCAGGGGATTGGACACCGAGGGCGCAGAGACCACAGAGTTTGAAAACACCGGAGAAGAACCGGGACATGTTCCAGGCGCCGTCTCAGCGCGGCTGCGCGCCCCCGGTCGAACCGGATGGGCAGCTCCGTATACGCTGAAGATGGGATTCCGGGGACCCCGGAACGGGGTCCATTATGTCCATTCTCTTTCGTCCCTACGGGACTTGATCTGGGTACGACGTCAATCCCCGGGTTGAAACCCGGGGCTATTCTCTTTCGTCCCT
>DDYW01000143.1:22480-26657 GCA_002348185.1 Candidatus Hydrogenedentes bacterium UBA2224
TCCCGTTTTCTTTCAACCCGACGGGACTCAATCTGGCCGTGCCGCTGATCCCCGGGTTAACCTTCCGGCTACTCAAATCCGGCACCTGCGGTGCCGTTCAAGGCGGGGACGCCCACAGCGCCCACGTGGTCCATGCGATGATCGCCGGGGATGGCGGTCTCACACCGGAGAAGATCCGGAGAAGAAGACAAAGAACGGGGCCTCTTGTAGCGCAGGCGTCTCGCCTGCATCCGGATCGCCCCCCGGAAACAAGAGTGCAGGCGGTCTATTGGGGGTCGAGAATGCGAACGCGGCGTCCTTCGACGCGCAGGCGTCCTTCCGCGAAGAGGCGGATGGCTTTGGGGTAGAGCTCGCGTTCCTTGGCCTGCACGCGTTCGGCCAGGGTATCCGGGGTGTCGTCTTCGAGCACGGGAACGGTGTCCTGGAGGATGATGGGTCCGGCGTCGTAGATGTTGTTGGCGAAATGCACCGTGGCGCCGGAGAGTTTGACGCCGTATTCGATGACGGCCTCATGGACGTGGTGACCGTACATGCCCTTTCCGCAGAATGCGGGGATGAGGGCGGGATGGACGTTCACGACCCGGTTCTCGTAGTCGTCGGGGATGTGAAGGAGGCTCATGAATCCCGCGAGCGCGACCAGTTCCGCGCCGTGGCTGCGGACGGTGTCCCAGATGGCGGCATTGAAGGCCTCGAGGGTGTCGTAGTCCTTGCGGACGATGGGAATGGCGGGGATCTGGTGCGTGCGGGCGCGTTCGAGGCCGAAGGCGTCGGCGCGGGAACTGATGACGCAGACGAATTGCGCGTCGAGTTCGCCGGCGCCGGCGCGATCAATGAGATTCTGCAGCGTGGTGCCGCTTCCGGAAAGCAGAACCGCGATCTTGAGTGGCATGGTGAGTCTCCCCCTCCGGAGTATCGCGATGCGCCCGGCCGCCGGGCCCGGGGGTGCGCGCGATCAATCTTCCGGCCATTGGCCGACGTAAACCTCCGTGGCCGGTCCCTCTTGATAGACAAACCCGTCGTCCGCCCATTCCACGGTGAGCTGGCCGTAGACGAGGTGGACGTTGACGCGCCGGGCCGTGCGGCCGGTGATCATGGCGGCGAGCGCGGAGGCGCAGGAGCCGCTGCCGCTTGCCATGGTGATGCCGCTGCCGCGTTCCCAGATCCGCATGACGATGTGGTCGCGGTCGCGCACGGTCACGAATTCGACGTTGGTGCGCTGCGGAAACGACGGATGGTTTTCGATCTGCGGGCCGATCTCGGCCAGGGGGACGGCCGTAGCGTCGTCGACGAAAATGACGGTATGCGGGTTGCCGATGTTGACGCAGGTGACGGCGAAGGTCTGGCCGGGGATGGCGAGCTTTTCTTCGATGACGCGGCCGGCCGGGCCGACCATGGGGATGTCGTTCCGGTCGAAGCGCGGCGCGCCCATGTTGGAGCGGACGGACTGGACGAGGCCGTCGTCGAGGGTCAGCGAGACGTGGTTGGGTCCGGCGCCGGTCAGGATGACAAACTCGGTCTTGCTGGTCATGCCGCGCTCGAAAACGTATTTGGCGAAGCAGCGGATGCCGTTGCCGCAGGTTTCGGCCTCGCTGCCGTCGGCGTTGAAGATGCGCATGGTGAAATCGGCGCCGCTTTCGCCGGGCAATACGAGGATGATGCCGTCGGCGCCCGCGCCGAGGTGGCGGTGGCTCATGGCGCGGGAGAGCTCGCCGGGGTTGTCGACGGGGCAGTGCTGGGCGTCGATGAACAGGTAGTCATTGCCCAGGCCGTGCATTTTGGTGAATTCGATGGTCATGGCGTTTCCTCTATACGTGCGCGGGTCGGGGCGCAAGCCCGGGTTCGGAGGAATGTCGCCCGGAGGGCGGGGTTATTCCGCCCGTTTCCTGGCGCCGCGGATCAGGAGATCCAGGAGCTCAGGGAAGGCGATGCCTGCTGCGGCGGCTGCCTGAGGGAACAGCGACGTCTCTGTCATCCCGGGTATGGTATTGACCTCGATCCATACGGGCTGATCATGCAGGAGGATCATATCACTCCGGCTGAGACCCCGGCAACCTATCGCGGTATGCACCCGGACGGCGATGTCCTGCACGGCCGCGGTGGTCTCGGGGGCGAGCCGGGCCGGGGTAATCTCCTCGGTGGCGCCGGGGGTGTATTTGGCGGTGTAATCGAAGAACGCGGCAGTGACGGGGCGGATCTCGGTGACGGGCAGGGCGTGCGGCGGTGCGCCCGGCGTGGCGTCGAGCACGCCGCAGGTGACTTCCAGGCCGTTCAGGAACTCCTCGATCAGAACCGTATCGTCATAGGCAAGAACGTTAAGGAGCGCGCTGCGGAATTCGGACAGTTCGCGCGGGATGGCCATGCCGATGCTGGAGCCCTGGCACGGGCTCTTGAGCACGCAGGGGAAGCCCAGTTCGGCATGGACGCGTTTGAGGACGGTGTCGGGGTCGGCGTCCCATTGGGCGCGGGTGACGACGATATCGCGGGCGAGGGGGATGCCGGCGCTTCGGGCGACGGCTTTGGAGCGGACTTTGTCGATGGCGAGGGCGCTGGCGGCGCATCCGGAGCCGGTGTAGGGCATGCCGATGATGTCGAAGAGGCCCTGGATGCGGCCGTCTTCGCCGTGAGGGCCGTGCAGGGCGATGAACACGCAGTCGATGTCGAGATCCTGCAGGCGGGCGAGGGCCTCGACGATGCCGCAGGGGCGTTCGTCGAGGAGCTTCCAGGCGCCGTTCCGGGCAATGACCACGGGGATGGGTTCGTAGGTTTGGCGATCGAGGTTGCCCGCGACCATCGCGCCGGAGCGGAGGGAGACGTCGTGTTCGGAACTCAGGCCGCCCATCAGGACGGCGACTTTGATTCTGCCCATGCTTCACCTTGTTTCTGTGCGGAGTGCCGGGCCTTCCGCGTACCTGCGTTTTTCCGGGCTCGCACGCGCGTACTATACGCGCCGGGCGGGGTCGAGTTTCCTCCGTCTCAGATCAGGCTGGTCGAGAAGTACCGTTCGGCGCGATCCGGGAGCACGGTGGCGATGACGGCGTCGGGGCCGAGGCGTTCGGCGAGCTGCATGGCGGCCCAGACGTTCGCCCCCGAGGACACGCCGACCAGGAGTCCGGCCTCGCGGGCGAGCGCGCGCGCCGTCGCAATCGCGTCGTCGTCGCTGACCTCGACCACGGTGTTCACGAGCGAGACGTCGAGGATTTTGGGGACGAATCCGTCTCCGATCCCCTGAATTTTGTGCAGACCGGGTTCGTGACCGAGGAGGGCGGAGACGTTTTTGGGCTCGACGGCGACGATCTCGGTTTTGGGGTCGCGTTCTTTGAGGAAGGCCCCGACGCCCTGGAGGGTGCCGCCGGACCCGAGCCCGGAGACGAAGGCGTCGACGTGATGGTCGAGCTGGTTCCAGGTTTCGGGGCCGGTGGTGATGAAGTGGATCTTGGCGTTGTCGGGGTTCTCAAACTGTTGCGGCACGTAAATGGTAGGGTCGATGGCGCGGCGCCGGTCGACTTCGCGGACGGCCCCTTCGATGCTTTCGTCGGCCGGGGTCAGGACGAGCGTGCCGCCGAGGGCGCTGATGATCTTCTTGCGCTCTTCGCTCATGTTCTCCGGCATGGCGATGGTGACAGGAAAGCCCATGCGGCGTCCGATGAGGGTGATGCCGATGCCGGTGTTGCCGGAGGTGGGCTCCATGATGGACATGCCGGGCCGGAGTTCGCCGCGGCGGACCGCCTCCTCGAGCATGAACCGGGCGACGCGGTCTTTAATGCTGCCGCCGGGATTGAGGTATTCCGCCTTGGCGAAGATGGCGGCTCCGGTCATTTCTTTGAGGCATACGATGGGGGTGTTGCCAATCTGGTCGAGAACGTTTTTCGAATACATGCGGGACTCCTGCACGAACGAATGGGTAGAAAGCGCACAGCTTAGGAGCGAAGAGGGAGGATTGTCAAATGGACCAAATCCGGGCAAGCACGGCGTGAATGCCGTTGGGCCGCCAGAGGAGCGAGCTGCGTGCCCGGCGCTCGAGCGCGGAGCGGTGGACGCCGTGGACATGGTGGACGGGATGGACGGGATGGACGGGGTTGTCCCAACGACACCGCAGGTGTCGAATTTGAGTAGCCGTGGGCGAAGCCCATGAACCCGGCATCGTCGTTCTTTCTGAACGACACCGCAGGTGTCGAAT
>DDYW01000213.1 GCA_002348185.1 Candidatus Hydrogenedentes bacterium UBA2224
CGACGGGCCCCTGGCGGGGGTGGCCACGCGGGCCCGCGTGGACGGGGGTGGACTCTATTCAGATTCGACACCTGCGGTGTCGCCCGAACGAGAATGTCCACAACGTCCACAGGGTCCACCGGTTGATGAGCGATCGTCTGCATCCCTCGCGGTGCAGCCCGCTTCCGCGCACGCCCGGAGATTCGGGGAATGGCATGGCCCCCGCCACGGCCCTTTCAGCAGGGCCCGCGCACCAGCTCTCCGTCCGCGCCTATTCGTTGCCGAAACGGTAGACGTGCACGTCGAACGTCTTCCAGTCGTCGGTGATCCCGCCGTCGGCGATATTGAGGGTGCGATTCTCGTTGAGGACCGTGCAGGTCTTCCATTCGCCGAACCCGCCGAGGGTCGCGCGGCACGGATAGCGGTAGGCGTTGCAGGTGAACACATACAGGGCGCCGCCGCTTTCTTTCACGAGCCATTGCACGCCATCGTCCACCGAGTGGCCGATTTCGTGGTAGTCAACGGAGGGCACGAAGGCCGCGGTACGCTCTGACAAGACAGGCGCGAGATCAGCAATTTCGCGCGCGGTGCGCGTGATGGCCGTCCACGCGTCGGAAGGCTGAGGCATGCTGAAGCTGCCCCAGTAGATAATGCCGTTGGCCCCTTTAATGAGCGACTGGAACGCCATGAAGCGGCTTTCTTCCCACGTGGGATAGAGCACCCTGGTCTCGTCGCGTTCCTTTTCGTCGCGCAGGGCTTCCCAGGCGAAGGCCTGCAGGACCATCAGCAAGGGCCGGTTCGGACCGGTGACGCGGCGCATCTTGTCCACATAATCGCCCACCTGACTGAGGGTCTGGTTGTTGAGATCGCCCTGGTGGCCGTCCTCGAAAAGGGCGTACATGGGCCGAAGCCCGCCCGGATTGACGGGGTAGATGTCGCAGGCGACCACATCGGTGCCGGCATTGTACGCCTGCATGGTCTTGACCAGGTTGGTGGGGGCGTGGTTCATGTAGAGGAGATGATGGGGGTCGGCGGCCTTAATGAGGGGATACGCCTCGACGAACGGCTGCGCCGGGACCCGGGTCTCGGCCTTCATCCAGGTCCAGGCGGGTTCGTCGACGCTCTCGATGAAGGCCAGCGCCGGGTGTTCCTTAATGGCATTGACCGCGTCGAGAAGCTTGGCGGTACTGGGTTCGCGGCTTTCGAGGTCGATGGTGCCGACGCTGGTCCAGGTCATGAGACCGGCGGCGAGCGCCTTATCCATTTCTTCGGCACTGCTGTTGGTGCGCACGAGATTGAAGCCCGCCTCGGCCATGTCCGCATAGGGCCGGTCGGATTGGGCAGGGTAGTACGAGCCGATGATCAGGGTACGCTGGCCGTTCACGGTAACCATGCCGTCGTCGTCATACTGAACGGACAGCGGCGCTGCCGCGGCGGTTCCCGCGCACAACCCCAAGACCAGACACGTTGCTGCGATATGTTGCATGAAATTTCTCCTTCTTATCGCTTGAGCAGCGGAAGACACTGTTTGAACTCGGGCGTGCCGGCCTTCTCGAGAATCTCGAACATGGCCATCTCGGCCGTCACGAGCTGGCAGGCACTGTCTACAATGCGATTGAGGGCGGCCTCATGCTGACGCGCTTCCCGCGCGCCGACGGCATCGGCCGCGACCCAGACCTCGAATCCGCGTTCGACGGCCCCCAGGGCCGTCTGGAGCACGCAGATATGCGTTTCGACGCCCGTGATGAGGAGGTTGGTACGGCCCGTTTCCTGGAGGGCTGCCACGAATTGGGGGTCCGCCATGCACCCGAATGCCAGCTTTTCGATCGGGTTGAGCCCCGTGAGCTCTCCGGCGATCTCCGGAACGGTCGGTCCGAGCCCTTTGGGATACTGCTCCGTCCACAGGATGGGAAGACCGAGGATCCTGGCGAACCGGATCAGACGGATGGTTTCCTCCACAATCCCGGGGGCGGCGGGAATCTTCGGCATCAGGGATTCCTGAAGGTCAATGACCACCAGGGTGACGGACGCGCGGTTCAACATGGGAATGCTCCTTATTCGAACCCTCCATTCCGGGCTGCCTGGCGCGGACGGCGCAGTCTCCTGCCTTGAGAGAAGGGCAACCGTGAAGGCTCGAGCGTGCGTGGAGGGATTATAGCCAAACCAGGCTCCTGCATGACAATCCCGCAGGCGGGAAACGACAGATGAACCCGCCCGTGGCGCCGGGCGAAGGTTCTGGCGCCCCGATTCGTGAGCAGATTGAGGGTGCGCGGATTACCTGCGGCCGCGGTTGCGGCGCTTGCGTTCGCGCAGCGCGTTCGCCTTATAGAACAGGGCCGGCTCGATAATGGCATCGTGCAGCCCCTGCGTTTCGACCTCGCCGTAACTGACGCGCCCCCGATACGTGCGGTTCGACAGGATGATCGAGATGGCCTGCCGCGACCAGCTGTTGCCTTTCCGGGTGGTGATGCCTTTCGAATGCAGATATTCGACAACCTTGCCGGTGCTGCGCGTATTGAGGTATTCGCGGAAGATGAGGCGCACCACTTCGGCTTCCCCGTCGTCCACCTCGAGTGGATTCTCTCCTTCTCTTCCGCGCCGGTAACCGTAAGGCGCCGGCCCTGTGCCGTAGCGCCCCTGCTGGACCGCATTGAGCTGTCCGCGTTTGACCTTCGCCCCGTGGGTCAGCCGTTCGCCATGACGTTCGCGCACTTCAGGACCCGTGGCCGACGGTGCGCTGACGCCGGCCGCGCGCGACTGCTGAGAGGAATATGATTGCGTAACCGTGTCGCCTGTCTCCTGGGCATTGACTTCTAGACCCGCACTCATAATGACGTCCCATCCTGTTTTTAGAGCTGTTTGTATGCGCCAAGACCACAAATATGATTAGAATTCATGAAGCCAATCAATCATCAACATGAACTGCAGCACCCGCTCGGTGTCTCCTTAAGCACCGTAGAAATCCGAGCTTCCAACTATGATTCTACGCGCATTCGGCGCACGTGTCAACTGTTTTCTTGACAAAAACGTCTGTCCGGGCATCCGGGGGGACACCGAAGCAAAACCAAGTGTACAAGTGACATAGCGTCGCGGGCGGGGTCCCGTTAGGTACGGACAGGTAGGACATCAATTGACAGCCGGGGGATCTTTAGCAGGAGTTTCACTTGATAAGCACCACGTGGAAGGGAGAAACAAGCGCCCCGGGACCGCCTGAACGACGCGGTTCCCGGGGCAGTATTCGTTGGCACTGAGCCGGTGCTAGTTGCCGCGATTCTGGAGTTTAGCGAGCTCGACCACCTCGGGCGGGGTTTCGGCGTACGGTTCAACGTCCAGTTCGTAGCTTCTGTTGAGGACTTCGTGAAGCTCATCGCGTTCCATGCCGGCGGCCTTGGCCTCGGCAACGACTTCATGCATCCGCTGAATGGTCCGGCGGCGGCATTCTTCGCGGCACTTGTTCTCGATGCCCTTGTTCACGAAGACGCCCATGCCTCGGCGCGTATAGAGCAGACCCATGACTTCGAGATCCCGATACGCCTTGGCCACGGTGTTGGGATTCACACTCAAGCGCTCGGAGAGCTCACGTACCGACGGCAGTTGATCGCCCGCCTGCAGTTTGCCGGATGCAATGGCAAACTGGACCTGGTTCTCAATCTGGACGTAGACGGCCACGTTGCTGTTAATGTCAATACTCAATAGCATTTCAACACACCTCCTGAACTCGTTATCAACCGTCCGCTGTCTGTGTTGTCTCGTGCCAGACTCCCGGGACGACCGGAGCCGGCTTCCAGAAAAGACAGGGATACCCGATACACTGTAAGCCATGTATAATGGGTTAACGCAACAAGACAACTTCCAACCTACCGACGAGGGAGATTCGACGTGCAGGTCACTGCGTTCCGGACATGGCTGTTTCTGGCCACCTTCTCCGTATTGTATCACATATCCTCCGTGAGTCAAGCCTCACATCTGGATGTCTGCGCCGCGCTTACAGTTAGTATAGGACAGAATACTCCCACAAGTCAGGTCCACGCGGATCTGAGCGATGTGGTTGGGCGGCCTCTTCCCGGCAAGGTGATGTTGCGGAAGAAGGACGGGGATCAAGCGTACCTCCTGAAGGTCAGCGACGGGGCGGCCGTGGCCAGCTGCCCTCCTGGCGAGTACGCTGCCTACACCTATGTCTACGAGCGCGGGGTGCCTGTGCTGGTGGATATTCGCGACATCTCCGTCGAGGCCAACGGTATGGCCAGCGTGCCGTTGACGCTGACGGAGGGCGGCGGGCAGCGGCCGCTGATTTCGTTTGACGCGGACTTCGACCTGGTGCTGGACCGCACCGAGGAAGAGCACGGAACGGACCGCTTCGACGCGGCGAGCATGCCGGGCGTGACGCCCCTGCCGGATCAGAACGTCGTCCTGAAACAGGCGGCGGGATGGTACAAGGGGGAGCTGCACGCGCATTCGAGCTACGGGGAAGGCACGGAGACGGTGGCGGAGCTCGTGCGGCGTGCGGAGAAGGCCCGCCTGGATTTTCTGGCGATCACGGACCTCAATACGATGGCGGCCTGCCAGGATCCCGGGTTCAAATCGACCTCGGTGGTCTTGATTCCGGCGATGAAATGGGGCGACACAATCCGGGGATACGCCCTGATCTATGGTCCCAGGACGATTCCGGAACGCGCCGACACGTTTGCGCACGGCCAGGCGATCATGCGTCGGGTACAGACTCAGGGGGGCATCTTTGCCATAGCGCACCCGTGTTTTCGGGACGCGCCGTGGCAGTGGGGGCTGGAATATGCCAATGCCATCGAGGTGTGGTGCCGGGATTGGCGCAGTATGCCTGGCGTACAGTTGACGGATCTGGACGAAGATTTGCAGGTTCGCGGTGAGAAACGACTCGAACGGGACCCGAAAACCGCGCTGAAGGTGCCCGGGAAGTACGTCGAAGGGAAACTGGTGTACCCCATAGCGCAGGCGGCCGCGACGACCCATCTGGCGGCGAATGCGAAGTCGGAGATCTTCTGGGATGCCCACCTGAGCAGCGGCATGCGCGTGAGCCCCATTGCCGGCAGCATGTCGTCGGCCAGCACGGTGAAGCTGGGGCAACCGGTCACCTACGTGTACGCCACCGAGAAGTCCCTGAAAGGCATCCTCCGGGGACTCCGGCAGGGGCGGACCTTCGTATCGTCGGGTCCGGACGGACCCACCGTTGACCTGTACGCCAACGTGAAACTCAACAACCGCACCATCTTCGTGCCGATGGGCGGGATGATCCCCATTGGCACCGAGGCCCGACTGGTGGTCAGTGTCCGCAATGCGAAAGGCAAGAAGGTGCAGATTTTCGCGGACGGCCAGCCGATCATTTCCAAGACCATGAGCTCGAAGAAATACGATCGGCGCATCGACATCATGCCGGATCGCTTTACCGTGTTTCGGGCGCGCGTTGTGGAACAGGCGTCCATCGCGAATCCCTCGACGGCGTTTGAAGAGACGGGGCTGGGCACGCTCACGGTGCTGGCGCTTTCCAGTCCCATTTATGCGGAGAATATCGCTCTGACGCCGCCGGAGCCGGCGGCCCCGGAACCCGCGGAACCTCCGGCTCCGGATCTGGCCTCGCTGCCGGTGGAGGAACGGGTCAAGAAAGCCATGGAAGCCGTGGAGCGCATTGCGGAGGGGAAGGAAGAGAAGGACTGGATCAGCATCGAACCGGAAGGGTTGCCGCCGATCTATGCAACGGGGGTGCGGACCAAGGGCGGCAAGGTCTCTGTGACTATGGATCATTCGCGTCCGCCGCAGTTCTTCCAGGAATCGCTGGACGAGGAGTTCCTTCCGTCGCCAAAGGCCAATATCCAGGAAATTCGCCCCACGTTGATCCGATAACGGGAACGTAAAACCGCTGCGGATGGCTGCGGGGATCCTGGAGTCTTGACAGCGTCTCGGCGATCTCTTGTTTGTCCAATCAGGTGGAGACGCCGGAATGACGAGACCGCTGGGCACGGTCACATGGGTCGCTGGTCCTGCAGCCGGCGCCGCACATCATCGACGACGACATCGAGAATCTCGTCGAGCGTGGTGCGGGGCTCAAACCCCACGGCCTCGCGTATTTTTCGGATGCTGGGCACGCGTGCGCGCATATCCTCGAAGCCGGGTCCATAGGCCTGGTCGTAGGGGATATAGGTGACGCCGGCGGTGCTGCCGGTCTTCTGGATCACGCACTGCGCCAGCTCTTTCATGGAAATGGGACGGATTCCGCCAATGTTGAAGACCTCGCCCGCCAAATCCCTGCGCTCCATCAGGCGGATCAGCGCGGGCACGACGTCGCCGACGTAGGTGAAACAGCGGGACTGTTCGCCGTCTCCAAATATGGTGAGCGGCTCATTTCGCAAGCCCTGGGCCACAAAGCGCGGGATGACCATGCCGTAGCGGCCCGTCTGACGGGGTCCCACGGTGTTGAAGAGGCGCACGATAACCACAGGATGGCGTTTCTCGTGCCAGTAGGCGAGCGCGAGGAATTCATCCATAGCCTTTGACGCGGCGTATCCCCACCGGCTGAGCGAGGTCGCGCCCATGACGCGGTCGTCGTCTTCGTGGAATTCAGGATTTATGCCTTTTCCGTACACTTCGCTGCTGGAGGTGATCAGCAGCCGGCGGCGGTACCGTGAGGTCTCTTCGAGAATGTTCTCCGTGCCCCGAATGTTGTTGATGAGCGTTCGGACGGGTTGGTCGACGACGAGCTGCACGCCGACGGTAGCGGCGAGGTGATAGACCGCGTCGGCCTCGCGAACCAGATCGCGCACAATCTCCTTGTTCAGGGTGGAATCAATGACGCAGCTGAGGCCGGCCACGTGCTCGATGTTCTCGAAACGCCCGGTACTCAAGTCGTCCAGGACGGTCACCTCGTTTCCCTGATGCACGAGGGCTTCGCAGAGATGCGAGCCGATGAATCCGGCGCCACCGGTGACGAGAATGCGCATGGTCCGCTCCGTGGGTCCTCACGTTGCGCGGGACCTCCCCGACGCCCTGGGGGCGCGTCCCGCTTAACTCCAAGCTGGACTGGAGTATACGGGCCATGCGGTTCCGGATCAACCGGGACGCCGGGCCTGGCATGGCGCAGCCGTGCCGGGGGACGCGACGGATTCCTGCCCTCTCGCGAAACAATTGAGAAGATTCTCATGTTACATAGGGTAGCAATAGGGAATCGTCGTGCGTACAAGCGCGCGAACGAACTGGCGTTGTGCCCAGGGACGCTTCCTGCGGGGCCAATCACGCGTGGGAAAACGCCAGGGATTCTCGAATGGGAGGTCGGCGTTATGGTGAATGAATCGCTCTCGGGTTTTCGCGAAGGGCGGGTGAAGTGGTTCAATGACACGAAGGGCTACGGGTTCATCGTCATCGACGGCACACCGGACATCTTCGTTCACTACTCAGCCATAAAGATGGAGGGGTTTCGCACACTGAAAGAAGGCGACCTTGTCAATTTTGAGCTGTTGCACAGCACGAAAGGGCTTCAGGCAATCAATGTGAGCAAAGTTGGTTCCGGCGCGGCGCCGGCCGCGCCCGCCGAGGAGGCGAGTGAGGAAGCGCCGCCGGAAGAGGACTGCGAGGAGTACGTGACCGAACTGCGCAGGCAGTCGGCAGGTTAGTTTTCGCGTTGCAGGTAGCCGAAGCTGTGTGGCGGAGCCACGAAACGGTTTCCCTGCACCGGTACGTCCATTCCCGGAGAATCGTCTGCGGCAACCGAATCCCGTGTATAGGCGGTGGCCGGCCCCGTGATCGACGCAGAGAACACCACGGGGACCTCCCGGTCGGCCTGGTTCACCCAGGACACCACATCTCCCACGACCGCGGCGGACACGTGCGCGGGATGTGAGGACACGCATTTCCGCACGGGGTCGCCCGATTCGGTCATGCGCGTGAAACAGCCGAGGGCGTGGTAGACGGGCCGGATGCCCCATCCGCGGTCCCGGTAGTTCCACAGACCATAGTTCATGAGGCTGCCCCCGGGATAGTAGACCTCGTGCATGCACCAGATGCTGAACCCCGCGACACCCCGGTTCAATCCGTCGAGAATGAAGGCGCAGGTCCAGAGGGCATAGGGGTAATCTTCCATGATCGGGTTGGCGAAGGTGCCGGACCGGTGGTCCTGAAACCCGAATTCCGCGACGACGAACGGTTTCGCGGAAGGTCGCGCCGCGAGCGTTGCGAACCGGTCGTCAAAGAAGCAGGGGGCGAGGAGCCGGTCCGCATAGGGGAAGTAGCGGTGCGACGCGAACAGGTCAACTGCCTCGAAGTACGAATCGTTGCTGACGCACGCCTGAAACCACTCGAACCCGGCGGTGTCGTCACTGCCGGTGATTTTGACGTCGAGCCCTCTGCGGATGAATTCGGCTTTGACCAGGCGGTGGAGTTCGACATAGCGTTCGAACGGGTAGCCGAGCTGCGTGAAATGGGTGTTGGGCTCGTTGGTGAGGGTCCATTGCCGCACGCAGGTAAAGCCTTTTTCTTTGATCAGGTGCTCGAGCAGAGCGCCGATGGCCGCGGCCATTTCCGCGGGACGGCCGAAGGGGTCGCTCACCCCCCACTCGACGCCCGTGACATTCACGGCGGCGCCGATCCGCTGATACAGGGCCAGGCTGCGGTAGTGGCTCTGCATGTTGGGGGTGTCGAAGGTGAAGGTCGTCCAGTCGCCACTCGGATTCCAGTCCTTGTACCAGAAAAACATGCGGATCCAGTCGGGGTCGAGCCATGCGATCCGCTTCTCGCGCAGGGCGATGTCGTCCTCGCCGATGCCGCGGTCCAGATTCTCGGGGGCGTAAAACCAGCCGTCGTCTTCCGCGCCGAACCCCACCAGGCTGTCGCAGACGATTTCGTCGGTCACCGTGATTTGGACATCGCCCTCGAGCGGTTCGGGGTTAAGGTTTCCAAGCCGCGTCAGCCGCGCGTGGTCAAACAGGGCCTCACCCCGCCCGTTGAGGATCAGACAGAGACGCGCGGAGACGGCCTGTTCGGGGGCGACGGCCCGGACGGACAGGACACCCCAATCAGGTTCCGACCGCAGTCCCCGAGACTGGCCGAAGCTGAGACGTTCCCCGGCTGCATCGTGGAATTCGATGGCCAGGTAGGCGCCAAACCCGTCGCGGATTTCCCGTGCGAGGACGTCGGCAGCGCCTTCGAGCAGGTCGCCGGGCGTCACGGCAACTCGCTGGGCGATGGATGGCCAGGCAACGGGCGCGCCGTCAGGAACCGCGATCTGCGCCGCGGACCGGCCATCAACCTGCACGGAATCCATGCGGGCATGAGGAGCGTCATGCTCCCAGTGTGCCAGCCCGTCCTCAAAGGACGGATCGGTCAGGAGATTGGGACCGGCGGCCGCAACGAACAGAAGGCTCATGGCGCACAGCATGGGCGTGTCCTTTCGGAATGGTGATAGTACGTTGGCAGATACTTTAGTAGACTATGCGGAATTCGGGCAAATCGGCTGCCCAAAAGGGGAACAAGCGAAAGAGAGGACGCAGATGACGTTACGCATGGAGTCGAAGACATTCTACGCGACACACAGCGAACATTCGGAACCGGGCCCGTACGCGGAGTTGCTGCGGCGCCTCCCCGAAGACGTTGGGGCGCTGTGCGAAGTGATTCAGGGGCTGTTGATCCACGTGTTTCACGCGGCGAAGTATGGCGTGGACCTTGAGCCTGAGCGCATGCAGGAAATGCACCTGTACGGGATGGAAGAGATGCTGGGACGCGTCCTCGAACTGGAGCCCGCGCCGTTGACGGCCGTACGGGCGCCGGAGCGCCGGTTGGTGGCGAATTGCCGGGATTATGCGCTGTTTTTGTGCGCGATGCTGCGCGCTCAGGGGCGGGCGGCGCGGCTTCGCACGGGGTTCGAATCGTATTTCCACCGGAAATACAGCCGGTTCGGCGACCACACCATTTGCGAGTATTGGGACGATTCGCGGGAATGCTGGGTTTGCGTGGATGCGCAGCTCGACGCCTTGCAGCGTCAGGCGTTTAAGATCGGTTTTGACCCGCTGAACCTGCCCGAGGAGGAGTACGCGGTATCGGGGCGGGTATGGCTGGAATGCCGGAATGGCGCGCGGGATCCGAAGAAGTGCGGCATTCTTCACCGCTGGGGCTTGGACTACGTGCGCGGCAACGTGGTGAAGGACGTCATGATGCTGAACAAGGTCGAGTTGTTTCCGTGGGATGGCTCGGTGCTCGGCGACAAGCCGCGAGAGGCGCTCACGGAAGACGACATGGCGCTGCTGGATGAACTGGCCGCACTGACCTGGCCCGAGGTCCATCCGCGGGCCGTGCGGGAGCAGTATGCACGCAACACGGACCTGCACGGCATCAAGATGCTGTTGAAACACCGCGGCCTCGACCCCGCGATGTAGCCGACAGTGTGGCACGAGCCGAACGGCTCATCGGTGGACGATCAGAAAGAGATTGGCCGCAGAGAGGGCACCAGGCCCACCGAGTTTCAACGCGCCGGAGAAGAGTGGGGCAAGCCCCGCGGAAAGGGAATCATCCGGCGGTCCAGAAGCGCGATTTGCTGCCGCCTTTCCTGGCGCGGATAGTGAGTCTCCCGCCGCATTTGGGACAGAAGCCGGTGAACGCCGTGCCGGCGGGGTTGAGGTAGATGCGGGTGTAGACGTGGCAACACGTGAAAAGGACGCCGAGATAGGGCCGGTTTCTTTTCGCGGGCGGACTGGTTTCGCCTTCCGCAGGGGTACTCATCCCCCATCTCCGGTTTCATCCGTGCCGGGATTGCCGGAAGCCGCGCGGGAGCGATGCGCAAAGGCCGCGAGCAGGCCCCAGCCAAACCACACGAACCCCGCCGCCGACAGTCCGACCAGAATGGAAATGACAAGCACCGCGTTCATGGCAACTCCTCTTCGGATGGTTTGACGTGCGGCACGAGGGGCGGCACGGGTATTTCGGGCCAGGGTATGGATGGGATAGAGGGCGCCTCGGCGCCCCCGGCGGGCTCCTGCAGGCGCATGGCCTGGATTTCCTGCCGCAGCCGCTCGACCTCCGCCTGCAGCGCGCTGATCTGCGCCAGAAGCGACGTATTCAGCTCGCGCAGCGTACGGTTCGCGTCAGCGAGGGCCTGCCGCGAGCTTCGCAGCTCCTCAAGCGAGACGCTGTCTTCGGAAGGGGCGGCGTCTCTGGTGGCGGTCCGCGGTTGGGGAGACGTTTCGTCCTTCACGGCCTCGGCTGCGGTCTGATTGGCTCTCCCGGGTTCACTCTGCCGGGCGTCTTCGACGGAGAGGCTGTCAAACCAGGCGGCGCCTTCGCCCAGAAGCACGCATCGGAGCATGACAAAATCGGTTTCGTTGGGCACGGTGACCCGCATCTCGACCTCCGTCCAGTCGGTGTCTCCGGTGACGGGCCGGTCGCTCGCCGTGGACTCGAAAGCCAGGATGCGCAGGGGACTGCGCTGAAAGGCCTGGAACCAGAGCGCGGCTTCGGTGGCGCCCTGAGCCTTGATCCACCCCGAGACGCGAAGTTCGCGGTTGCGCAGGTTGGCAGTGATTGTCTGGCTCCAGTTGTTGGCCGGTTCTTTGTCGTAGGGGGTTTCGTTATGCAGTTTGACGGAGTACCGTCCTTCGTGCGCAGTTTCGCCGTCCATTTCGCCGCGGCAGCCGTCGCGGGGCATCACAAAGAGGTCCCAGCGTGCGGGTGCGTTGTCGCGCACCGATTCGAATCCCGGGTTCATCAGGAGGTTGTTCCCGGCAGCGGTCAGGATCATCACCAGGAGGCTCAGTGTTTCCATGGAAGCAGTCTAGGTTGGGAGGCGGCGTGGAGTCAACGGAATCGGGCTTACCAGGGGCCCTTTACTCCGGCCCCCCACTCGCGGTTGGGCTTGGCGCCCAAGGTCAGTTCGAGAAGTCCCCCGGAGGCCACCTGGTCGTGAGGCAGCCATGGAACCGGCAGGGGCTGGCCGTTGAGTTTTGCGGACTGGATGTACCAGGCATCGGGTTCCCAATCCCGGGCCACGACGCGGAACGGCCTGCCGGCGGCGGTTTCGAGCGAGACCTCCTCGAAGAGTGGCGCGCCGACCAGGTAGAGGGGCCTTCCGGGGCAGACGGGAAACAGGCCAATACTCGACAAGACGTACCAGGCGGCCATACAGCCGTCGTCATCGTCCATCTCGGGGATGAACCCGTCGGGCGTGTTGCGGAATGCCGGGCCTTCGTAAGGTTGCGGGAGCGCGCTGTGGGTTCCGAAGCGGTGGTGCATGGGCTCGGTGAGAATGCGCCGGACCCAGCGCTGGCTGAGCCAGGGCGCGCCGGCGGCCGCGAACATCCAGGGGGCGTGAAGGGAGGGCTGGTTGCCGTGATTGTACAGGTTCTTTTCAAAGAACCAGCTGAGCTCCTTGAGAAACGGGGCCGGACCACCCAGGAGTTCGACGAGCCCGGCAATGTCGTGCACTACGGCCCAGCGCCAGTGCCACATCGAGCCTTCATACACGTACGTTTCATCAATTGCGGCAGGATCGGGCGGAAGTTCCAGCCACTGGCCCTGTTCATCGCGCGCGCAAAAGAAGCGGGCGGAGGGATCCCAGACGTTTCGGTAATAGAGGCTTCGTTCGTAGTAGGGATAGCGCTCCTGGCTCTTGCCCAAGGCCTCGGCCATGGCGAGAACGGCCCAGTTGTCGTACGCGTACTGGCAGGTGGTATCCGGACGGCGCGGCACATAGCCCAGGCGGTCACGGTCGCCCGAAAACTCCAGATTCGCGATGGCGCGCATGACCGCGAAGACCGATTCCGGGTCAGGCGCCCCGACGCCTTTTGTGTGCGCATCGAGGAGGACCACGTTGGAGAGCTCCATGCGCACGTTGGGCACCGGGGCATAGCCGTGGCAATCGAACAGTTCTTCTCCGGGCAGAAAACCGAGGCGCTGGTCGAGGGTCTCGGCCAGGGAAGTCATCATGCATGGCATGCGTTCGGGTGTGATGAGGGTCAGGAGCGGGAACTTGGTGCGGTAGGTGTCCCAGGTGGACCACCCATGATAGAAGGTGCGGCCCTCGCCGGCGCGATGGACCTCGCCATCATCGCCCATGTAGTAATCGAGGCTGTCGGTCATGTTGAACGGAGACAGGCACGACCGGTAGAGGAGGCTGTACAGGAGCCGCTCGTGCTCTTCGTCGCCGCTGGCCTGGACCCGCTGGAGAATGGCCTCCCAGGCATTCTCGGCCGCGGCCCGGCACTGGTCAAAGTCCCATCCGTAGGCTTCATGCTCGATGTTTCTGCGGGCCTGGGCAACGCTGATGGCGGAGAAGCCGGCCTTGATGCCGAGCGGCTGGGTATGCCGGCGGTTAAATCGGGCGAGCGCAACCAGACCCTCGCCGGGCACACTGGCTCGAACGGACGAATCGGTGCGGTACGCCGGGAAGAGTTCGACGCTGGCGGCGGGGTGCTGAAAGCGGATCCAGAAATAGAGCCGGTACCAGCCGCAGGCGTTCATTTGTTCGCAGGTAAGTTCGCCCGCGATTTCCGTGGGGCTGACCACCACGCAATGGGCATCGCGGACCGGGGTGAATCCGCGGCAAAAATCGATGAGAACGCCGTGGTCGCCCTGGGCGGGATAGATATAGCGGTGGATGCCGACGTGATGGGTCGCGGTGAATTCGGCGGCAATCCCGGATTCGAGAGCGAGGGAATAATAGCCGGGCCAGCATTGCTCGGACTCTTTGATGAACGGCTGGCGGCAGGCCTCCGGCGTGAGTTCAGACGGCGTGGCGATGAGGGGCAGCACCGCGATGTTCCCGCCCACGCCCGCATTGCCCACCCCGCTGAACCGTACGTGCGAAAAGCCCGTCACGGCCCGGTCCCGGTAGTCATATCCCGCATGGGCCGAGCCGGTAACGGCGCCGGGAAAGGTATCCGGTGCGAGTTTAACGAAGCCGAAGGGCATTTCGGCGCCCGGATACATTTGACCGTGGTCGCCGGACGTGCCGATAAACAGATTGACCTTCTGCAGGATTCCGGACAGCTTCGAGGCCATGGGTTTAACGGAACCCCTCCATACGAAGTTTCAGATCCCGCGGGCTGGTGGAGTTATCAAGGGCGGTCTGTTCGTCGATCCGCTTTTGCTTCCAGAGGATGAAGAGCGCCTGATCGAAGGTTTGCATGCCGTACTGTTCGAAGCCGTCTTCGATAAGCTTGGTGATGTCATTGAAACTCTTGCCCTGTTCGATGTACTCGCGCACCGTGCGGTTGCCGATCAATATTTCCGCGGCGACGCAGCGGCCGTGGCCTTCGATGGCGGGGAGCAGGCGCTGGGAACATACGGTGCGCAGCACGCTCGCAAGCTGCTTGCGAATCTGGGGCTGCTGGTGGGGCTCAAAGAAGTCCATGATCCGGTTGAGGGTTTCCACGGCGTTGACGGTGTGAAGCGTGGAAAACACCAGGTGGCCCGTCTCGGCCGAGGAGATGGCCGTGCGGACGGTTTCGGCGTCGCGCATCTCGCCGATAAGAATGACATCGGGGTCCTGGCGCAGCGCACCGCGCAGAGCGTTGGCAAAGGACAGCGTATCCTGGCCGACCTCGCGCTGGGTCACAATGCCGATCTTGTCGCGGTGCAGGAACTCCATGGGGTCTTCGACGGTAATGGTGTGTACGGGCCGGGTGCGGTTGATTTCATCGACCATGGCGGCGAGTGAGGTGGATTTTCCGCTTCCGGTGATGCCCGTGAACAGCACCAGGCCGTTCTTCAACTGGCAGATTCTGTGCAGGACGGGAGGCAACCCCAACTCGTCGATTTCCTTGATGTCGAGGGGGATGGTTCGGAGGACGATGCGGGGATCGCCGTCGTCGAAGCACACGTTCACCCGGAACCGGGCGATATTCTCCAGCATGTAGGAGGTGTCGAGTTCCTTGACTTTCTTGAACTTCTCGACCTCCTGGGGAGGCACGATCTCATTGAGCATCGCCATGATATCGGCGGTGGTCAGGACCTCGGCCTCCAGACGGATCAAATCGCCGTCGATACGGAGCATGGGCGGGTTATCCGTCTTGAGATGGAGGTCGGAGGCGTTTGCATCGACGGCCTCGCGCATCAAATCGTGCAGATTCATGCTTCAGCACTCCTTTAGAGACAAGGCGTTCATCCGGGAGCACCCCCCAAACCGCGGCGAGCCACCTAAAGCATACCACGTTTTGGGGGCAACGTGCTTCATGCAAGCCGCAGCCCGGGGTGGGGCCGGGTACGGGTGTCTCCCAGAAACCCGTGTTTGTAGCGTGAATAGCCCGCCGCGGCAATCATGGCGCCATTGTCGACGCAGAGCTCGAAGGGGGGCATACTCACGGGGATGCCGAGTTCGCCGGTGATCCGGGTACGCAGGAGCCGGTTGGCCGCCACCCCGCCGGCCAGGACGAGGCGCCGGGCTCCGGTCTGTTCGACGGCCTGGCGGGTCTTGAGGAACAGGGTGTCCACGGCGGCTGCCTGAAAACTGGCGGCGACGTCCTCGCGGGAGATGCCGCCTTCGCGCAAACGGTACAGGACCGCGGTTTTCAGACCACTGAAGCTGAAGTCGAGGGTTTCGGTTTGCGTCATGGCGCGAGGGAAGTCGCATGTTTCAGGATTGCCCGATTCCGCCGCCCGCTGGATCGACGGGCCGCCGGGATAGGGCAGTTCAAGCAGGCGGGCCACCTTGTCAAAGCACTCGCCCACGGCATCGTCCCGCGTGGTCCCGAGAAACCGGTACTCGTGGGGGCGTTCGCACCAAATCAGACAGGTGTGGCCGCCGCTGACGACCAGGGTCAGGAAAGGAAACACGGGCGGGTCGCCGCTGAGGAAGGCCGAGAAGATGTGCCCCTCAATATGGTGGACCGGCACGAAAGGGGTGCGCCAGGCGTAGGCCAGCGCCTTGGCAAAACACACGCCAACGAGCAGGGAGCCCATGAGGCCGGGACCGTTGGTCACCGCAATCGCCGAGACCTCTTCCTGGCCGCAGCCGACGTCGGCCAGCGCTTTCCGTACGAGTTGGGAGATACACAAGATATGCTGACGCGACGCAATCTCCGGAACCACCCCGCCGAATTCCGCATGCACGGCAATTTGCGAGGCGACTTCGCTGGACAGGATGCGGGCGCCGTCGGCCACAAGAGCCACGCCGGTCTCATCACACGACGTTTCAATGCCAAGCACAAGCGTCATTGCACCAGCTCCGAGGCGTGCACGAGCGCCACGCCATGGGTTTCAAGGAGTCGCAGGAGTTCGGGAAGCAACGCGGCGGTGGTGGCCCGAAAATGGCAGATGCCGATGGCGGGAACGCCGGACTCCGCCACCTCCACCAGCGCGGCGACCTGGCCGCGGATAAAGTCCGGTTCGGATTCATTGTCTAGAAAGACCGCACGGCTGGCCGTGGGCACGCCAAGCTCACGGGCGACAGTCTCTGCGACGGTATCCGGCGTGGTCCGGCTGTCGATGAAGAAGAGACCGCGGCGCTTAACGCCATCGAGGAGACGCCGCATCGCAGCGGCGTCGGCGGTGAATTTCGAGCCGGTGTGGTTATTCAGGCCGGTGGCGCCGGGCACGTTATCGAGGGCCGCGTCGAGGCGTTCCAGCATTTCGTCCTGGTTCATTGCGGTGGTGAGCTGGTCGGGAAACGCGGCCTCGCCGTTTTCGGATTCGAGCGGCAAATGCACCAAGACCTCGAAGCCTCGCGATCGGGCGGTCTCCGCGGTTTCGCGCGCGAAGGGCGTGCACGGGAGTATGGCGAGCGTCAGACGCGTGTCCATGGCCAGGATGGCGTCGGATGCGAGCGTGCCGTACCCGCCATCATCCACAATAATGGCGGCGCGGGGCGGTGTGCCGGAACGCGCCGCCGGTTTGCGGGAATCCGGCAGAGCGCCACTGGCCCCGGCAACGGTCTCGGGCTCAAATCCGAACAGGCTCCGGAAGAGCAACGGCGCGGTCTGGTACAGCGTGGAAGGATCCCTCAGAAGGCCGTTCCCGGTATCATCGAACATGCGCACGCCGCGCCCGACATTCAGCCGAACAACCGGGAGGCCTTTCCAGGTGATCTCCACGGCGTCCTGTCCGGCGACGGGCGCGATGACCGGCGCGTCTCCCTGAAGGGCCGGGAGCGTGCGGGTGAGCTGTTCAGAGACCGCGCCGAGATCGCTTGCCTTGCCGGCGACCGCGCGGAAGGCGTAGGAACGCCATCGCACGGGACCTTCCTGCCTGTCCTGCCGGGCGGTTTCACGCACGTCGCTGAACTCAGAGAATTGGGCGAGGGCTGCGCTGAGATGGCGGGCCAGTTCGTCGCAAGCGGCGGTGAGGTCATAGCGCTCGGCGCCGCCCATGACCCGCACGACCGCGAACACGCGGTTGAGCATGGCAAAGCGAAGCTCCGTCCAGCGTCCCTGTGTAGCTTCCACGCGCTCCAGGGAGACCTGCTGCAGCGTCATGCCGTGTGTCAAGGCCGCGATGAGGTTTTCCGCCGGGATAGAGGAGGGGACGCCCACCTCGAAGGCGTATTCATTCCATTGCGCCCCTGCATCGCTTCGTGCCACGGGTTCGTATCGTCTAATGCATTCCGGGGGGAGATGGCTTCTCTTGCACAGGTCCTCGATGTGCTCGGCCATGGCATCCGTTGCCGGGACGAGATTCAGGGGAAGCGAGGCGATGTGATTGCGTATGAACGTGAAGCTGACCAGAACAAGGATGAACACCGCCATCAGCCCGGTGATTGGGACGGCCCACCTGGCAAAGGAAGAGCCCCTGCCGGCAGAGTCCATGGGCGGTCCCGTCTCAGGATGTGGCGAAGCCTCGGGCATTACACGTCCACCCACTCGACGGGACTGATGGCACGGCCGAGAAAGCGTTCTCCGACGCGCGCAAAGTTGTCGGGGGCATCCGTCACGAGGAAGGTGTAGCGAGGCGGGGCGGCCTCTTCACGCCTCAGCCCCAGCCCGTTCAGGGTTTCGGCCACCGCAAGCGAAGTTGCCCGGGCACTGTCGACAAGGGCCATGTCCGGTCCGACGGTCGCCTGAATGACGTCTCGCAGCAAGGGATAATGCGTGCATCCCAGCACGAGCGTGTCGATGTCGTTTTGCAGCAGTTCCTCGAGGTAGGCGGCGGCCACCTGGCGCGGGACGGACCCGTGCAGCCAGCCTTCCTCCGCGAGCGGCACAAACAGCGGACAGGGTTTCGAGACGACCTGTGCTCCGGGGGCCATGGCCCGGATCGCTTCTTCGTAGGCCTTGCTGGCGATGGTGCTGGCCGTGCCGATGACGCCGATACGCCCGGTTCGCGAGAGGTCGACCGCGCACCGCGCGCCGGGCGCGATAACGCCGAGCACGGGAATGTCCAGTTCGTCGCGTAACGATTCAAGCGCGTGCGCGGAGGCCGTGTTGCACGCGACGACAAGCATCTTGATGCCGCGTTCGACCAGCACGCCAGCACATCCCGCGGCGTAGCGCATCACGGTTTCGCCGGACTTGGTGCCGTAGGGCACCCGGGCGGTGTCGCCCAGATAGATGATGGATTCATCGGGAAGGCATTCCGCGACGCGTGCAAAAACGGTCAGGCCGCCGACACCCGAGTCGAAAATTCCGATGGCCGCATCCGATTCGGGCATGTCAGGGGCCTGCCGGAGCATTGCCGCCGAGCCATTGGGCATCCCTGGGCAGTGCCTGGGCCCAGTTGCAGTGCGCGTCCTTGAACGATTCCTCCGCGGCGGCCCCCTCGATCAGGAATCGGACTCTCGTGACCGTTGAGGCATCCGCCCCCGGCAGCTCCGGAGCGGTGAGGGTATGGACAATGCCCTGAAGAAACAGCATTTCGGTGGAGACACTCGCCATTCTCCGCAGCCCCGTAACGGCTTCCATCGAAAGATCAACGACCAATTCGCCGTTGTCCATTAGGAACATTCCGCGGACACGGGTGGCCGGGGGAACCACGGGAGTTAAGACGCCCTCGGGGCCCGCGATCAGCGCGTCCAGGGCGGCATGGCAATTGACGATGGTATCGTCGCCCAGGGTGAGCCGTCGGGTTTCCGGTACGAGGAACCGCCCGTCCTCCGAGGCAAAGTAGAGCGGGGTATCCCGCAATTCCTGAGACAGCGCCAGGGGATCCGCGGGCGTCTCCGCGCCCGGCGCGCGCGTGGCCGCCGGCACGGGAAAGGGGCTTCGGCCCTGTTGCACCATGTTGAAGACCACGAGGCCCAGGGCGACCACGAGAATCAGCGTGAGCATGGCCCAGAGTCCGAGCAAGGCTTTTTTTACGAACTCCTGGCGCTGTTCGGCGTTCATGGGGCCCCTCCGTCCCGGGCCGCGCCGGCGGCGCAGGCGCGAATGCCGTCGGCGATCCCCTGTGCAAGCTTCACCTGGTAGCCTTCGTCAGCGAGTTTGGGGGCTTCGGCGTAGTTCGTGAGTGATCCCGCCTCGATGACGATGCAGGGGAAATTGACGGCGTCGAAGAGCCGGCAGGGCGCGGGGCGCACGCCGCGGTTAATGGCCCCCGTCGCATTGGCGAGTTCTCGCGCGAGCACCCCGGCGATGTCGGCACTCTGTGCGGCGTAGCGGCGGGCTCCAGAAGCCTTGGGGCCGGTGGATGCGTCGATGCCCGTGTCCAGATGGGTGGGCGGCGGTACAAAGAGTTCAAATCCCTGACCGGATGGCGAGATGCTCGCGCCGGCATGAATGCTGATCAGGAGGTCGGCTTTTTGCGCCTTGGCAAGGCGGGCCCGGACCTCCAGGGTCGGATTGGCATCCTGGGTCCGCGTGAGAACCACCCGCCCCCCGAAAGAGCCTTCCAGCAGCCGAACCGTATGTCGTGCGACCGCGAGGGCGAAGTCCTTTTCGAGAATCGCGGGACTCGTGCAGCCGGGATCGGAACCGCCGTGACCCGCGTCGATGACAATCGTGTTGATGCCGGGGCCCCGTTCCGCCGGCGTTTCCTGCGCGGGCGAGACAGGCGGAAGCTCTTCGAGCGGGGCCTCTTCCGGGACGTCGGTCCGCGGCGCGGGCAGGGTCAGGTCCTCCATCACGACGGTTTCGGGCTCCTGGAGGCGCGCGCCGTCCGGCGCGGCAGCCGCGAGGACCTGCCGGCCGGCTTCACCGGATTCAGAGGGCCGGGCAGCAGGGAGCACGGCCAGAATCAGGCCCATGCCGGCGGCAAGCAAGAGCCGTTTCGTCGGCTTTAAGATTGGACAGTTGCGAGTAAACAAGACCCCTTGACTCCTTTATGCTGGGGATGTCGCGCGAGAATTGCGGGTCACCTCAAACGTTGCCTCAGAATCAATCCCCGGTCTGGAGACAGGGTTTCCGGCCGCGGCCCGTCACTTTCTCAGGTTGATCATGCGCTGTCGGACAAAGATGCTGTCCTCGGGTGCATGACTGCCCCCCCATGACTTGAAGGTCAGGACCAGCACCACGCACCCTGCGACAAACAGACCGATCAGAATTCCCAGCCCAATCTTGTCTCGAGTGGTCATCTGAGAAGACTCCGTGCCAAACCGTACCCCGCCGCGGCCCCGGCCTGTCCCGTGTCGTGCAATCTCAAGTATACCATCGGTTTGTGTCCGAAGGTCAACCTGGCAGGCTCACTCGTCGTCGTTCCATTTGCGGAAATACATGCCCGAACCGATCTGGAGCGTTTTTTTCTTGCCGAGTTTGATGCTGGCCTGCGCCCTGGCCACTTCCGAGTTGAGTTTCTGCAAACAGCTTTCACACAGGCGTTTGCTCAAGCTGATGGCCGGAGCGCCGCAGCGGCCGCAGACAGCATTGGCCCGGTGGTCGGTCAAGGTCGCGATCCGCCCCTCCTCGATAAGGCGCAGAATGCAGTCCAGAGTGACCCCCGTCAATTCGGCTATCTGCGTGGGAATCAGGTCGGGGTGCTCTTCCATGGATCTACGCAAGGTTTCGTAGTCGGCATCCTCGTCGGGCTCGCATTTGGGGCAGATGGGAGCTCCTTTCTTGTTGAACATCAGATTGCAGCGTGGACATTTTGCCAGCGGCATGGTTCTTCTCCCTACAGGCCCCAGTCGAGAGCGATGCTCTCCCGGTCTATTTCCACATTCCCGAAGACCCCCGCTTTCACGATGAATCCATCCGGGGAGACGTCTACTCCCACGACGATGCTTCGGACGGGCCGCCCGGCCTCGTCGCGCAGCGCCACCGCGGCATCCGGATACGTCACACGCAGCCACGTGCGCTCGCGGACCGGACAGGCGAGCTCGTCGTCGCGGGCATCTTCACGCGTGTCGGAAAACAGCAGCTCGATGCGCGCGCCGGGCGCGAAAACGTATATGTCTTCCACGCCTTCGGGACGCAGCCGGTTGCCTTCCAGCGTGCGGCTCAGGATGCGGCGGCGCAATTGTTCGCGAGCGGCGGCCAGTTCCGCGGGATCATCGGACCCGCGACAAACACGCTTGAGGCATTCCTGCATCCAGTGGGTCATGTTGATGACCTCATCGGCGCGGTTTTCCTGGCATGCGAGAGCGTAGCGGGTAGCAGCACAGAGTGGCAAGGCCGACGGAGTGGATTCGGCAGGAACGGCGTTCTCCACGAGTTCCGGCGCCTGGACAGGCACTGTGCGGGCCAGGCGGGACGTTTCGGGCGCGGATGCGCTGGCGTCCGCCTGGGCAGCGACTCTGGAGGGACTCTCGAGCGTGAGGCCGAGGGGGCCGTACGCGGCCCATACCGTCACGCCCGCCGCGGTGGCCGCGGACCCCACTGCGATGAACAATGGCCAGATCTTGGCTCCAGTGAACATCATGCTACAATCCCGTGCCCTGTCTGTCTGCGCGGCATTTCGTGCCACAACCGGTTGAAGCCGACGAACGGCCGAGTCACCGGTTGGGCTCCCCTGAACCCCGAGGCGTTCCTAACGTCTGGAACCCCCTTTAATTGTAGCACAATAGGCGACTTGCTGCAGATTGTCAACAGAATACCGCCCCTAAACCTGGATTTCAGAAGGTTTTTGGCGGCCGTTGGCGGGATCCCGGTCACCGGCGAAAGGTCCATGCCGGGTCGCGGTATTTCTCCCTGGCGAGGGTATGGGCCTCGGCGAGTTCGTCTGGCAGGGGTTCTACAGCCACTTCCGGCGTGTCGAACGCCTCGCGGACGGCCCGGCGAAGCTCCTCCGCACCCAGGGGGAGGACTGAGACAAACGAGTCGTGCAGCCGACTGCCCCGATAGGCCGGTCGGTCCCGGGGTTCCTTAAGGTAGCGGCCCATGGCCAGCGCGTCGACGCGGTAGAGGGCGGATCCATGATGAAGCACGAACGATCTTCGCCGTTTCTGGGCGTTTCCCGAGACTTTGCGGCCCTTGATCGCGAGGTCGGAAATGCCTTCGAGGGAAACCTGGACGCCGCGGCTTTCGAGACTTGCGCGAATCCTGCACAAGATGTAGCAGTAGGATTCGCGAATGTTTCGGAGCGCGGGCCCGCGCTCGTAGGAAAGCACGAGGCTGAAGTTCAGCGAACCGGGGCCCTGCAAGACGCATCCCCCTGCGGAGCAACGTCTTAGGATGGGAACGCCGTCCCGCTGGCAGGCGTCTTCGCAGACCTCCTCGTGGACTTTCTGGGAAACCCCCAGCACGACAAACGGGACGGGGCATTCCCAGAACCGCAGGCACTCCCCCGCCCTCCCCCGCTCGGCGGAATCAAGCAAAACCTCGTCCAGGGCCAGATTCATGGCCGGATCGTGGAACGAGAGGTCGAGCACGCGCATGAGGGGCCTATACCCGGCAGTTGAGTTCGCGAGCGGCGCGGACTTCGTCGAGGCGTCCGACGGGCAGGGTGACGGGCGCGGCATGGAGGGTTTCTGGCTCGCGGACCGCCAGGCCGGCGATTTCGGCCATGGCGTCGCAGAACGCGTCGAGCGTCTCTTTGGATTCGGTTTCCGTCGGCTCGATCATCAGACTTTCCTTGACGGTGAGCGGGAAATAGACCGTGGGCGCATGGAACCCGCGGTCGAGCAGGGCCTTGGCAATATCGAGCGCATGGACGCCGTGTTTCGCCAGGGGGGCGGCCGAGAAGACACATTCGTGCATGAACGGGCCGTCAAAGGCCGGCTCGAAGAGGTCCTTGAGCCGGGCGTAGACGTAATTCGCGTTGAGCACGGCGTTGTGGGCAACCTCGCGCAGGCCGTCTCCGCCCAGGTGGAGGATATAGGCGTAGGCGCGCACGGCGATCAGGAAGTTGCCGAAAAAGGCGGAAATCCGGCCGATCGACTTGGGGGGAGTGGCCAGGCCGAACGCGCTTCCGTCGCGCACCACGCGCGGGCCGGGAAGGAAGGCTTCCAGGCGTTCCCCGACGCCCACGGGACCCGAACCCGGCCCGCCCATACCGTGAGGCGTCGCGAAGGTCTTGTGCAGGTTGAAATGCATGACATCAAACCCGAGATCGCCGGGGCGGCATTCGCCGATGATGGCGTTGAGGTTGGCCCCGTCGTAATACATGAGGGCGCCGGTTTCGTGGGCCATTTGAGCAATCTCGCGAACGCGGGGCTCAAACAGGCCGTGGGTGTTGGGGCAGGTCAGCATGACGCCCGCGACGGACGCATTCAGGGCCTTCTTGAAAGCCTCGGGGTCCAGAGTCCCGTCGGGGAGCGAGGGCACTTCGACGACTTTGAATCCGGCGATGGCCGCGCTGGCGGGGTTCGTGCCGTGGGCGGAGTCGGGGATCAGGATCGTGTCCCTGGAATTGCCCTTCTCGCGATGGTAGGCGGCGATCATGAGGGTGCCGGTCAACTCGCCGTGGGCGCCGGCGATGGGCTGGAGGCTGACCTGGCGCATGCCCGCGATCCCGGCCAGCATCCGTTCGAGTTCGAAGATCAGTTCGAACGCGCCCTGACACAAGGGCCACGTGGCCGGCGCGGAGGCCAGGTGGGGATGCAGCGCGAGAAACCCCGGGTGCGCAGCAACCGCCTCGGCCATTTTCGGGTTGTATTTCATGGTGCAGGACCCGAGCGGGTAGAAGTGGGTATCGATGCCGAAATTGCGCTGGGACAGGCGCGAGAAATGCCGCACGACATCCAGTTCGCTGACCTCGGGCAGGGCGGCGGGTTCTTCGCGGCACAATGCGGGTGGAAGCGCGGCTTCCGGGACATCCAGCGGGTCAAAGACGAGCGCCCTGCGGCCGGGTCGCGATTTTTCGAAGATCAGTTCCATTCCCTGGCTCCGTATCTGGCTATGCCTGGCGGCACGCGCGGGCGAGCGCCTCGGCGAAAGCGTCGAGCTGGGCGCGCGTGCGTTGTTCAGTGACTGCGATGAGCAGGTCGGTCTCCTCTCCCCTTTCGACAGCGCTGAGGGGCAGTCCGGCAAGATAGCCCTGTTCGGCGAGCAGGGCACAGACCTCCTGCGCCTTGCGGGGGAGGCGAATCGCGAATTCGTTGAACGTGGGCCCCGGGTTGAGCAGGCGGNNGCCGAGCCGCTGCTTAAGGTACTCCGCTTTGGCATGGCACTGGATTGCCGCTTCGCGAAGGCCTTCCCTGCCGAGCAGGCACAGATAGATCAACGCCCGGAGCGCGATGAGGGCTTCATTCGAGCAGATGTTGGACATGGCTTTCTCGCGGCGGATGTGCTG
>DDYW01000130.1 GCA_002348185.1 Candidatus Hydrogenedentes bacterium UBA2224
GCATCGTGCACGTGTCGGCGAAGGATCTTGCCACGGGACGTGAGCAGAGAATACGAATCGAGTCCTCGAGCGGTCTCAATAAAGAGGAAATCCAACGTATGGTCCGCGAGGCGGAACTACATGCCGCCGACGACAAGACAACGCGTAAAGACATCGAAACCCGCAACAACGCGGACGCTCTTCTCTATACAACCGAGAAGATGTTGCGCGAACACACCGACAGGATCGACGCCGCGGACAGAAAAGCTGTCGAGGATACTTCCGCTGAACTTCGCAAGGCCCTCGAACGAGCGAACACCGCCGACATTGAGTCCGGCACGGAAGAACTTACCCAAGCCACACATAGACTCGCCGAGGCAATGTACGCCTCCACTTCGGCGCAGAATCACGCCGCCTCGGGCGGACCTGGTCCCGAGAGTCCCGTCCCGAATGGCAATAACGGCGCCGATGAACCGGGCAGGGACACGGGTGACAATGCCCCCATCGATGCGGACTTCGCTGTTGTGGATGACGACGAGAGCAGCGAGTGAAATGGATGACAGTGGAATTGGGATGAATTCAAGGCCGGATCGTCTCAATAGGGCGAGGGGACAGCCCGTGTTAAGGGGTCATGGGCCATGTCGCCAAAGGTAGCAAAAACATTCTACGATATCCTCGGCGTGTCTAAAGACGCTTCCCAGGATGACGTACGGAAGGCCTGGCTTGCCCTTGCGCGGAAGTACCACCCGGACAGAACGGGCGGACACAAAGCTTCCGAAGAGAAGCTCAAGGCGGTCAATGAGGCCTACGATACCCTTAAGAGACCGGAGAAACGCCGACAATACGATGAAACGCTCTCCGGATCTTTTGAAGCCGGAGACCCGTTTCGCGCTGGCGCGGCGTACGGAGGGTCCCCAGACCATGGCTCTGAAAGGGCCGGGGGTTACCAGTTCGACGGACACTTTGAGGACCTTTTCAGCGATCTATTCGGGCGGGCCGCGCCAGGTCGGCAACATGGGCCGCGCCCCGGTCGGGACCTGGAAGCCCATGCATCCATCTCGTTGAAAGAAGCGGCAACAGGAACCAGAAAGTCGTTGCGATTACCTTCGATGGTGTCGTGTCAAGCCTGCTCCGGCAGTGGGGCTGCTCCTGGAACCAGACCTCAACCGTGTCCGCAGTGCAATGGCGTCGGCAGCATCTTGGGTGGACGCGGGTCGCTGTTTGTTATGTCGCAAAGGTGCCCGTTTTGCCGCGGACGTGGTGAAGTAATCGCCACGCCGTGTCCCTCGTGCGAAGGCTCGGGCTTCAAGGCCGAGTGCCGCACTCTATCCATTGCGATACCGGCCGGGGTGAGAACAGGCACACGCCTTCGTCTGGCTGGCCAGGGGGAAGCAGGGGAGCCAGGCGCGGCCGGGGGCGACCTATTCGTCGTAATCAAGATCGAGGAAAACGGCCTCTTCCAGCTGAGGCGGAATGACGTCATCTGCGAAGTGCCGATTACGTTCACCCAAGCGGTGCTCGGGGGCACAGTCGAGGTCCCCACACTTCATGGTAAGGCCAGACTAAAGATTCCTGCCGGCACACAAGCAGGCGCCATTCTACGAATGCGGGGCCAAGGGCTTCCATCGTTCAACGCGGGGCGCAAAGGCGACCAGTTGGTAAAGGTGACTGTGGAGATTCCAAGAAAGGTCACTCAGGACCAGGTGGTGGCAGTCCAGAATCTTCACGAGACCGCCAATTCGGGTGCCTATCCAAAACATCGCGCCTTTGCCGATAGCTTCAAGCGATGGTGCGAGCGTTAGCGGCAGAAAATCATCTGCATAGTGATATGGAGAGTGACGCCGACGTTTTGGCCCAAGGCAGCCAGGAGGCCGCAAGGCTAGGAAGCCGTGATTCTGCGTGTTGGCTCGCAGTTGCTGGCCAAAACGGGACCAAGGGTCGTAAAGGCTGGAGGTTGTAGGAATTCCTTGCTGAAGTTTTACCAAGCCTTTGCCTGGGGTTTATGTGAGTCTGGTAACGTGAGGGTGACGAAAGTGCCGCCGGCAGCCGTGGCATTCACGGCGGCGGTCGGTACGACGTATTGACCCAGGAAAGGAGCTCTTACCATGGGTTTGATTTTGCTGATTATCGTCATCGCGCTGGTGCTGGGGGTTTTACCCAGGTGGCCGTACAGCAAGAATTGGGGGTACGGCCCCAGCGGCGTTCTCGGAGTGGTGCTGGTGATCGTGGTAGTGGCCCTGTTATTGGGTTATCTCCCTCGCACCTTCTGATGGCGAGTAAGGCATGCCCGGCGCGGGCGGACACGCCCTCTCCCAATCGGGAGGAAATGCCGACAGCGCCCGGCACGCAGCTTTGGTCGCCTTCGCTGCCGACATGAGGTAACGGCCATGGCGGACAGCTAGGGTTTCTTGTTGAGGAGAAAGTGTTATGAACTGGGATCAGGTGGAAGGCAATTGGAAGCAGTTCACGGGCACGAGCAAGGAGAAGTGGGGCAAACTGACCGACGACGATCTGACGGCCATCGCCGGGCAGCGCACGTTACTTGCCGGCAAGCTCCAGGAGCGCTATGGCTAAGATATGGAATGAGGCGCACAAAGAACTCGATGTTTTCATCAAGGCGTTGAAGCCGTAAGCAGTTCCCGAGGTGGCCGGCATAGTCCGCACTTAGGATTTAGCATAAACCCAAACGGTGGAACCAACTGAACTCGCGCAGTGCGGCCAGAAGGTTCCCGAACCCCTAGAAAGGGTCATCAGTCATGAGGATCGTTTTTGCTGCCATGTTGGGGACGTTAGTAATCTTGACCGGCTGCAACCAGGGGACTTCGGGCGGTCCTGGAGCTGCCGGTCCTGCCTCTGAACAGGCAACCGCCGATAAGACCGATGAGACTTTTAGTTTGGACGTGCCCATGTTGTCTACGAAGCTCAACCAGGGGGAGACAGCAACAATACCGATTGGCATCAAGAGGGGCAGGAATATGGAGGGTGACGTTGCGCTTGAGTTTACAGGCCTACCCGAGGGTGTGACCGTCGAGCCCGCCAACCCGTCCATCAAGCGAGAGAACACGGAAGCGAAACTCACGCTAAGCGCTGCCGACGACGCCTCCCTGGGTGACTTCACGGTCAAGGTGATGGGACACCCGACGAAGGGCGCCGATGCCTCGAACGTTCTGAAAATCACCGTCGCGAAGCAGCCATCCAGCGAAGCCGCGGATGCCGCCGCCGAGGCCGCCAAAGCCAAGCGGGACGAATATGCCCTTGAGACACGGAAGCTGTTGGACGAACTCGACGCAAAGTACGAGGAGTTGGTGGCCCGTGCCGCCAAGACCGAGGGGGAGGCCAAGAAGGACCTGGAGACGAAGCTCGCACAAGCGAAAGAGAAACGCGACGTGGCGGCCAAGAAACTCGATGAGCTGAAAGAGGCAAGCGCTGACCGCTGGGAGAAAGTCAAGGAGGGCGTCGAAAACGCGTTTGACGACCTGAAGACGATGTTTGAATGACGTCTCCCGGCTCCGAGGAAGGCGGCAGGGCCTGCCGCCTTCCTCGCCATGGTGTTTTGCCTGATGCCAACTCAAGTCGCAGGGTGAGACAGGAGTGAAGGAAAAGATGGTTCCTTTGGGTACTCCAATTCATACAGATAAGAAGAAGATGCACATCGAAGAGCTCTCGTTACGGGGAATCCTGGCCTATGCGCTCGAGAATGGGGCGTCCGACGTCCACTTGAAAGTGGCGAGACCGCCCGCAATCCGCATAGAAGGGGTTTTAAGATTCACGGAGATCCGTGAACTGGCAGAAAGCGATATGATGCGATTCCTGGACGAGGCTATGAGTCCACAACAGAAGCAGTACTTTCTTGAAACGGGCGATGCAGACCTTGCAGTAAGTGTTCCGGCCCTGGGCCGGTTTCGCGTGAACTGCTACCGGCAACGCGGCACCACCGCCATGATCTTCCGGTATGTCAAGTCCGATATTCGGGACTTTCGAACGCTGAATCTGCCCGAGCGAGCGATGGAGCGCATTGCATCATTTGGCCGCGGCCTGGTACTCGTCACAGGAACCACAAGCAGCGGGAAATCGACCACGTTGGCTGCGCTCATTGACCGAATCAACGCGACCCGCCAGAGCCATATCCTGACGCTTGAAGATCCCATCGAGTATTTGCACGCGGACAATAAATGCAGCGTGAGTCAACGTGAGGTCTCGATCGATACGAAAGATTTCAAGACGGGCCTTCGAGCCATCATGCGGGAAGATCCCAACGTGATCCTGATTGGGGAGATGCGCGATGCGGAAACGTTTCAGGCGTGTCTGGGCGCGGCCGAAACAGGCCACCTCGTATTCAGTACGTTGCATACCACGAACGTCATGATGACCATAGATCGTATCCTGGACATGTTTCCGGCGGACCAGCACGCCCAGGTGAGGTCGCAGCTCGCGCTCCAGCTTCGCGCTATCGTTGCACAGCGGCTTCTCCCTGCCGCCGATGGAAAAGGCCGCGTTCCCGCCGTGGAGGTCATGTTCAACGACCCGGGGATTGCCCCGCTGATCCGCGATGGCGAGATCGAGCGTATTCCCAATGTCATCGCGGATGGCGAGGAAGACGGCATGCAGACATTCAATATGGCCCTCGTCAGCCTCGTGAAAGAGAAGATTGTCACGCAGCAGGCCGCCGAAGAGGCCTCAGACAATCCGGACGCGCTCAAGATGAATCTTCAGGGCATTTTTGGAAGCAGGGATCGCGGCGGGATTTCCAGGAAATAGGCCGGATCTCGTTGCAGGCGAAATGCATGCACTCTTCCTTCGCACTTCGAGTTTCCCGGTCCAATGGTTGGCGGTAGTACGGTGAATGCGTGGAAGTTTACCGAAGTTTTGCCGCCCCTTTGCCCAGGGTTTGCGTACGTTCGGGACAATTGTGGTGATGAGAGGGGCGGCCGTGTGCGGTTGCTCAAGAGCACCAGCAAACGGGCGGCCCCGCAGTGACAACGTAAGACAAGGAGGCTGACATGGGTTTGATTCTGCTGGTTCTTCTGATCTTGTTGCTCGTGGGCGGGTTGCCCCGGTGGGGCTACAGCCGGAACTGGGGCTACGGTCCCAGCGGCGTCTTAGGGCTGGTGCTGGTCGTCGTGCTGGCACTTGTTGCTTTTGGGTACATCCCGCGCGGCTTCTGATGCGCGAGCATCATGACCAGCCCGGGTTGTGCATAGGGGCGCTTGAGTACGACGGCGTGCCGGCATACGTTTCTCCCTCCCCCCCTGTCGCCGCTCGTGAGGGCGGCGACAGGGACCCTGCACTGCGGAGCCGGTGGGGGACGAGACGCCTGGGTGTGCTCACTGCGTTTGGAGTGAATGATGAAGAGCTGCGTGTCTGATATTGAACGGAATGGAGAGAATTCATCGGAGAGACAGACCCATGAAGCACCTACACGTGGTGTTCATTCGCCCATCACGTTATGACGACGAGGGTTATGTGGTGCGCTTCTGGCGCGGCGTCTTGCCTTCGAATACCCTGTGCTGTCTGGAAAGCCTGACGCGCGGGGTGGCGGAGAGCGGCGGCCTGGGTCCGGATGTGCGAGTGACCGTGGACGCGTTTGACGATACGGTGCAGCGGGTGCCAATCCGCCGCATTGCGAAGATCAACCGCCGCTCCGACACCACGGTCGTGGTGGGCTTTGTAGGGGTGCAGACCAACCAGTTCATGCGGGCGTCGGACCTTGCGCTGGAACTGCGCGACGCGGGCGTGCAGGTCATGATCGGCGGTTTTCACGTAAGCGGCATGTTGGCGCTCTTCGAAAACCCCGCCCCCGAACTCCAGCGCCTCCTGGACCGCGGGGTCACGCTGGTCAAAGGCGAAGTTGAAGCGCCGGGGGTCATGGCGATGCTGCTGCGGGACGCCATGAACAGCACCATGAAACCGGTTTACGACATACGGGAGTTTCCGAACCTGGCCGATGCGCCTGTGCCGCTTGCCAACGGAAAACTCCAGCGCCGTTTCTTCGGCCGGCGTACGGCCACAATCGATACCAGCCGCGGGTGCCCGTTCAACTGCTCGTTTTGCACGATTATCAACGTCCAAGGCCATAAGATGCGCTACCGCCCCGCGAGCTTGGTGCTGAAAGCCATCGAGGAGAACTACGCGCGCGGGATTCGCTTCTATTTTTTCACCGACGACAACTTCTCCCGAAACCCCGTGTGGGAGGAGATCTTTGATGGGCTTGTCGCGCTGCGAGAACAGGGGCTCAAGATCCGCTTCATGATGCAGACGGACACTCAGGCTCACCGCATCCCGAACTTTGTCGAGAAGGCGGCCCAGGCGGGGTGTTACCTGGCTTTCATTGGCATGGAAAGCGTAAACCCGAAGAACCTTGAGGCCGTCGGCAAACGTCACAACCGGACGCAAGAATACGAGCAGATGGTGGAAATGTGGCATCAGTACAGCGTCCTGGTACACGTCGGCTACATCATTGGCCTGCCATTCGATTCGCTGGAATCCGTTCCGGGCGACATGGAATACCTGCGCAACCAGATTCAGGTGGATCTCGCGTCCCTGTTCATGCTGACGCCGTTGCCCGGATCGCGCGACCATTGGCAGATGGTTCAAGACAAGATGCTTCTGGACGCGGAATACAATGATTATGACGGGCTTCATGAGACGTTCCAGCACGGACTGATGCCGAACGGCGCATGGCGCGCTGCCTATGACGCGGCCATGCACGTCTTCTACAGCAAGGAAAACATCATAGCGGCCTTGCTGCGCACCGAGCCGCAAAACTACCGGCAAGTGCTCGGGCTCTCCATCTGGTACCGCTACGCAGCGTTGGAAGGGTTACACCCGATGGCAACCGGGGTGTTCCGGCTTAAGGACCGGCGCTCCCGGCGTCCGGTCTTTCCGCGTGAAGGTATGCTGCGGTACGGGTGGCGTCGGATAACGGACTCCTTTCACGGCCTCAAGGTCTATGCTGGCCTTTTCTTTGAATTCCAGGAGATTTGGATGTTAACCCGCAGGCCCGAGGATCCACGCTGGGCCACTCTCGCCGACTTGCGCGCGAAATGGATTGAGGTCCAGCGGCGTATTGCGGATTACAGTCTCCAGGAGCGCTACTCCGACGCCGCCCATGAACTCCAGGCGCTCCTGTCCAGTACTGCGGAACGATTGCGACAACTGAGCCGCACAGGCAGTCAGGTCAGCTTCCCGGTCCGGCGCCGGCTGCGAAAGAAAGCCGCAGACGTGGAGCGCTACCTCCGGACTTTCGACGAGCGGCCCCGCGGCTGGAATCATGTCGTCGACGCCGAGCGCTTTGTAACTCAAAATATAATAGCTGGTTATGAAGAGGCCGCGATTCGCTATGTAGCGAAACGCCGTCAATTCAACGCCTTTCGACGGGACCTGGTGGAACGAATGAAGACAGGCCGGTTCTGGAGCATCAATGTTCTGCGCATTCCCTATGCGATGGTTTGTGAAATATTCTTCGCCTCGCGGTTCGCTGTGCATTTCTTGGCCCACATTTGACGGCACCCCCCAATGGACGGTCTCGGCGCGGGCACGGCTTATTCCAAGACGTACCCATAGGTTGTCGGAAAGGACGGTGTAACGTGCTTGTTCAATGCTGCGTATGCAAAAAGGTCCAGTTCGAAGGACAGTGGAGAGAGGCGCCATTGCCATCCGTCGAGCGCCAGGTGAGAAACGGGTACTGCCCGCAATGTTACGCGGCCGTTATCGCGAGGGCGCACAAATCACCTGACTTCAGCTACCCTCTCTGGCTCATCCTCAGCGCTCACGTCTGAATCTTTTCGGAGATCCGTGCCGTGCTTACCCGTTGGAAGCCCTATACTTCGGCGCGTCATTGGAACCCGTGGCCGGCTCCGCGCACGGTCACAATGAAACCAGGCAGGCGTGGTGTGGCACCGCCCTCTTTACCGGAATCTTACCCGCGCGTTACCGAATTCTTGCGTTTTTCTGGAGAGAATGACCATTGTGGGGGCAGGTGTGACAGGCTGCCCGTGTCCTTTGCGTGACTTGCCTGGAGGACCACACTGATGGGTGGTATTGATCTTGATCACGGGATGAGCACGCAGCGGCTGATTCACTACCTCTCCGCCGAGGGCAGCCGGTATCACCACGATAAATACCAAAGGTGGAACAAGCGCCTGGCGCACCATGTTGAATGCGCCATCCTCCACGGCCTGCTCCGGCACGTTGGACACAGTCATGACGTCTTTGACGCTCCGAGCGGCCCCGGGCGCTTCTTCGATGTCATCAAGGAGCATGCGGATGAGATCCATCTCGGCGACATTTCGCCCCACATGCTGGACATCGCCCGCGAGCAGACTCAAAACCGCGCCGCCAGCTACACTGTCCTTGACCTATTGAACATCGGCCCCGCACACCGCACATTCGAGGGGGTGATCTCCCTCCGCCTGACTCACCATATCTACGAAGCGGAGGCGCTCGAGGAGTACTTCCGGGGCCTGGCCCTGCTGACCCGCAGGTGGTTGATCGTGACCTTTCGGGATGCCCGGGCTCCGCGGACCCTCTGGCGCCGTGTGGAGCGCCGGCTCCGTGGCAAGAGGCCTCTGCCGGCCCAGACAGTGGACCAGGTTTCCGCCGCCATGAGAGTTCACGGACTTCACTTCGTGGCCAGTACGCAAGTATCTGCGTGGTTTTCCGGCCACTGTTACGCCCTATTTGTCCGCACCCCGGACGTGAACCTTGATGAATAACGAGGAACCAAGACAGAGTGACGACAAACAGCTCGAGCTTCGCCGGCTTCTTTACCGAGGTTTTGCCCGCGTATTGCCGGATCTTCAGGTTCGTCTGGGCAGAATAGAGAACACTATTCGGATTCAATGAGAGTCGATGCGAGGGGTAGCGATGCGGAGGCTCGCGGGAAGGACTCGATGATGCAACGGCATGTTCTGGTGGTCGATGACGAAGCAGCTTTGAGCTCATCTCTGTCGGAGGGGTTGGCTCGCGCAGGGTTTCTCGTAACAACGGCAAATGACCCTGCAGTGGCCGTCACGCTGCTGGTGGAGGGTGTCGAATCGCCCGCGCCCGTCGACCTCTTGCTGACGGACTACAATATGCCCCGCCTTACGGGGTTGGACCTTGTCGATGTTCTCAGGCGCGAAGGCGTGGACATACCATGCCTCCTTATGTCGGGTGACTTGAGTGCAACGCTGGCCCTGGAAGCGCTTTCACGAGGTTGCGCAGGGTTTATACAGAAGCCATTCAGCGTGCCAACTCTGGTTGAACACATTCGCGTGGCGCTTGAGGTTCGAGCAGACTGGGGTTCGATGTAACGTTTTGGCACCTGGCGCCCCGCCAGGCGAGTAAGGGGCGGTTGCGGCTCCTTCTCTGGCAGGGCGGAAACCTTACCGGGACGTTACGCACTTCTTGCCCGGGTTTTACCTTTGGCTGTTATGGTGTGGGCTGTGGCAGGGGCTGACCTTTGAATCCAGGGGCTTTCCCTTCTCAATGTCCTGAACCGCATGCGAAGGGAGGAAGACATGACAGTTTGGATTCAATCGTCGGAAACGGTTTTTGCCGAAAGGAATCCCGCCGTGGAAGAGCGACTCAACCCAATCCGTGCGCGGTACGCAATTGACATCAGAGGACAATGCGTGCACGCGGAGTTCGACGAACTCGAGCAACTCCTTGCCATCGTTGATGGCCATGCCGGAAGGGCACATGTGATCGACAGGCACTCCAAAACGCTTATTTTTCACGGTACGACGGATGAATTGCGTAAGTCGCTACGCGGAGATTTCGCTTCTGCTGAAGGGGACACGTTCGATGCCGGCGAGTGATCGGCGTGCCGGTTTGGCAAGTTACTGGACTTTCAAAGCGCAGAGACGCCCATTAAGTGGAACGGAATCCAGGAATTACGAAGTCGATTGGTGAATGAACAGGGCAGGAGCATGCGCTCCGCTTGCGTTGTTGAAGAGGAGCAATCATGGCCACCAGGACCGATGACAGCTTGAACTCTCGACCGTTCATCACAACCACCATGTGCCCCCCGACGCGCCATGTCCTGTCACGATGGGGAATCGTGCTCGCCGGAGGCGAAGGCATTCGGATGCGCCCCATGATCGGCTACTGGCTCGGCGAGAATCGGCCCAAACAGTATTGTGCCTTTGTTGGCACGCGTTCCATGTTCCAGCACACCATCACTCGGGTGCGTTCCGTCCTATCGAAGGACCATGTCGTGGCCATAATTGGGTCGGGTCACCGGAAATTCTTGAACGAAGGTGCAATGGAGAGTCCGCCCGGACTGATTCTCGAACAGCCGAGCAATCGGGGCACGGCCCCCGGTGTCTTTCTGCCGACAGCTTACGTGCTCGCCAATGACCCCGAGGCGACGGTGACTCTTCTTCCGTCAGACCATTTTGTGCATCCGGAGGACCGATTCTGCGACTACATAATCCACGCGTTTGAGCTGGCTGAGAAGTATCACGACCGGATCATCCTCGCGGGGGCGATTCCGGACCGTGCGGAAACCGAATACGGTTGGATTGACCCCGGCAGAGCCTGGACAGACAGGAAAGGCAAACTCACTCCCGGGCCGATGCAAGTCCTGCGTTTTCGGGAAAAGCCGGATGTGAAAGAGGCGCGTGTGTTGCTCCGGCAAGGGTGTTTGTGGAACACCATGGTGATCACCGTCAAAGCGAAGACGCTATGGGCTCTGGGCCGGCGGTGTCTGCCTGAGATGATGTACAAATTCGATGCGTTTCTTATGGTGCTGCACGCCGTACGCCAGGGCCGGCTGGACCCCGGCTTCGAGATGAGTGCCTTGGCAAGTGTTTACAGCGATCTGGAGCCGGCGGACTTATCGAGAGACCTCCTCCAGCATGTTACCGGGGACAGCCTGGTCCTGCGGATGGAGGGTGTGGATTGGTGCGATTGGGGGCATCCGCAGCGTGTGACCGAAACCTTGGCCAGCCTGGGCCGCCGCCCGTTGTTTTCGCCGGACGGTCTGGAATGCCCTTGGGAATCGGCAACGTTGGCGAACGAGAGCAATAAGTGAAGGAGTTATGACACAGCACGTTGAACACACCGAAGCGTTTGACCGGGTGTTACGTTCGTACACGGAGATGTGCTTTTCGGTGGCGCTCGCGCTTACGCGCGATTCCCGCCAGGCACAGGAACTGGCGATGCACGTCCTGACATGGGCATGGCATCAGCGCGACAGTGCTGACGGTGCGAGGGACATTAAGAAGAAGCTCTTGAAGGAGTTGCGGGAGCGGTTCCTGCAACACCACGCCCGGTTTCGAACACGCTCGGGGACGAGGCAACTTCTAAGAAAGGGACATACCATGTATTGCCCACGATGCAGAGATGAATACCGCGAGGGTTTCACCCGGTGTTCGGATTGCGATGAGGCGCTTGTAAACGAACTCCCTGCGGAGCCGACGCCGAAATACGAGAATCTGGTAACGGCATTCGAGGGCGACGCGGGCAGCGCGACGGTGGCGCGCGCCACGGTCGAGAATGCCGGCATTAAATCGTGGATGAAAGACGAACAGGTCCACGGTCTTTTTCCGGGCCTGGGTTCCACCGAGATTCTTGTTCGTGCGGAAGACCAACAGCAGGCACAAAAGACGCTCGAGATGCGGAATGACTAAGCAATGCGCTTATTCCTTCAGGGAGAACTCGATGCGACAACATGTTCTGGTGGTCGATGACGAAGAGCTTATGCGCTCGCTTTTGTCCATGGGGTTGAACGGCGCAGGGTTCCTCGTGACGACGGCAAATGATGGTGCAGAGGCATTGTCGCTGCTGGTAGATGGTGTCGCGGCGCCTGCGCCCGTTGACCTCCTTCTCACAGACTTTAATATGCCGCACCTTACGGGATTGGATCTCGTCGATGCCTTGAAGCGTGCAGGTGTGGACTTGCCGTGGTTCCTCATGTCGGGAGACATGAACGAAGCACTCGCCGCAGAGGCACTGTCAAGAGGTTGCGCGGGATGCATCGGAAAACCGGTGAGATTGCCTGTCCTGGCTGAGCACATACGCCAAGCGCTTGAGGTGAGTCCGCGAGGCCAGAAACAGGAACATAAAACGCTCGCAGCACAGGGCCATTAAGCAATGCGCTGGTTTCGTGATGGGCATAGCGTGCTTTCCAAGAACGGGGCTTCTTCGAGAGAGAGAAACCGTAAGCCCAGAAGAGTGGTAAGCGTCCGGTGAAGCACAGG